>JBFHJA010000423.1:0-4330 GCA_041596165.1 Draconibacterium sp.
CCATCTTTTCGGACAGTGCGCCGATTTGGAAACAATTCTTTCAATCACAGAAAAACATAACTTGTATTTGGTTGAAGATGCCTGCCAGGCACTTGGAACCGAATTTCTTTTTAAAGATGGCTCAAAAAAACATGCCGGAACCATTGGTCACATTGGTTGCAATTCGTTTTTCCCTTCCAAAAATCTCGGTGCTTTTGGCGATGGCGGCGCTGTTTATTCAAGTGATGAAAAACTGACTGCTGTTATCCGTTCAATTGCCAACCACGGCATGAAAGCAAAATACCAGTATGAAAGGGTTGGCGTAAACTCCCGTCTCGACAGCATCCAGGCTGCAATCCTCGAAGTAAAACTGAAATATTTCGATAATCACATTGCTGCACGACAAAAAGCAGCAGCTTATTACGATAAGTATTTGCATGGAGTTAAAGGGTTACAAATTCCAACCCGTGCAGATTACAGCACCCACACATTTCATCAATACACTATAAAAACAGAACGAAGAGACGAGCTTCAAAAATATCTTGGCGAAAAAGGAATTCCTTCAATGGTTTATTATCCGGGGACGATTCATTTACAAGAAGCATATCGTTATTTAGGATACAAAAAAGGCGATTTCCCACACGCTGAAAGACTGGCAGAAACGGTTTTGTCGTTACCCATGCACACAGAATTGAATGAGGGACAATTGGAGTATATTGTGCTGACTATTAAAGAATTCTATAAATAAAACCTGTGCGTCTCTGCGCCTTTGCGAGAGAAATAATCACGCAAAGGCGCGAAGACGCAAAGAGATAATGTCAAATAATAAATTAAAAACAAACCAAAATGACCGAAAATGAATTAGCAAAGGTTATTGTTAATACTTGCTACAATATTCATGTTGAACTTGGTCCTGGATTATTGGAATCGGTATATGAGGAAATTCTTTGCTACGAATTGACTTCACAAGGTTTTAAAGTTGAACGACAAAAAGGGATACCTGTTTTTTGGAAAGATTTAAGAATGGATATTGGTTTCAGGGCCGATTTAATTGTTGAAAACAAGGTGGTGGTTGAATTAAAATCGGTTGAATTGATTGCTCCTTTTCATCCCAAAAAGCTTTTAACTTATCTTCGGCTCACGAAACTTAAATTAGGTTTATTGATTAATTTTAATGAAGCCCTGATTAAAAATGGAATTACACGGATAGTTAACGGATTATAAACAAAAAAACTTTGCGTCTTTGCGTCTTTGCGAGAGATAAGAAAATCACGCAAAGGCGCTAAGACGCACAGAATAAATACATAAAATGAATAAATCTTTTATACACGATTCAGCCATTGTCGATGCTGGTGCAAAGATTGGTGAAGGCACAAAAATATGGCATTTTGTACATGTTATGGGAACTGCCGAAATTGGCGAAAACTGTGTGCTGGGGCAAAATGTTTTTGTGGGCAACAAAGCGAAAATAGGGAACAATGTAAAAGTTCAAAACAATGTTTCTTTATATGAAGGAGTGGTTTGCGAAGACGATGTTTTCCTTGGTCCTTCAATGGTTTTTACCAACGTAATCAACCCGCGCAGCAATGTTAACCGTAAAGAGGAATTCAAAAAAACAATTGTTAAAAAAGGCGTTTCAATTGGCGCAAATGCTACAATAGTTTGTGGAATTACTTTGGGTGAATATTGTTTCATTGGTGCCGGAGCAGTTGTTACAAAAGATGTATTGCCGTTTGCGTTGATGGTTGGCATTCCTGCACACCAAAAAGGTTGGGTCAGCAAATCGGGTGCAATTTTGGGCAGCGATTTAATTTGCCCCGAAACCGGCGAGAAATATATCTTAACAAATGGCATATTAAATCCTGTTGAATAAAAATCTAGAAATATCATATCTACAAAATGAAACGATTTGCATTACTTGGCGCGGCAGGTTACATTGCCGACAGACACATGAAAGCGATTAAAGAAACAGGAAACGATTTGGTTTGTGCAACCGATCGCTTTGATGTAATGGGAAGAATTGACAGCTATTTTCCGGATGCCGATTTCTTTCTCGAGATCGAAAATCTTGATAAATACATGGACGACCTGCGACGTGCAGGAAAACCAATCGATTATGTAAGTATTTGTACACCAAACTACATGCATCCGTCGCACATTCGTTTTGCACTGCGTAACGGAGCACACGCAATCTGCGAAAAACCTTTGGTCATTCTCCCCAAAGACATGCACATTATCAAAGACATCGAAGCAGAAACAGGCAAAAAAGTATATACTATTTTACAGTTGCGGTACCACAAAACAATTCTTGACCTAAAAAAGAAGATTGATGAAAGTTCAGAGAAAATGTTCGACATTGATTTGAGTTATATTACTACCCGTGGCGCGTGGTACCTGAAAAGCTGGAAAGGAAACGTTGATAAATCAGGCGGTGTGGCAACAAATATTGGCATCCATTTCTTCGATATGATAACATGGATTTTTGGCAACGTAAAAGATAATATCGTTCACGTTTATAATCCTGATAAAGCGGCAGGTTTTCTTCAACTCGAAAAAGCACGTGTCCGCTGGTTTTTAAGTGTAGATGCGAATGACCTGCCAAAAGAGGCAACCGACAAAAACAAACGTACTTTTAGGTCGATCACTGTTAATGGTGAAGAAGTTGAATTTAGTGAAGGTTTTACTGATTTGCACACCGAAACTTATCGTAATATCCTGAATGGAAACGGATTTGGAATCGATGATGCGCGGGAAAGTATTGAGCTAACCGATTTTGTGAGAAACGCAAAACCTATCGGATTGCAGGGTGAATATCATCCGTTCCTGAAAAATGCACTTTGAAAATCTTTTTTCACTATTCACCGGGTGACTTGAAGTCACCCGGTGAATAACAAAAAGAAAAATATTATCCGTTTAGAACTTCCTTATTTTTTCCTGCACAATCGCATCTATAACCGCCATTATTGTAATATTCACAATATCGCGCACAGAACTTTCAATGTCGGTAAAATGAATGGGTTTATTCAGTCCCATTTGAATCGGTCCAATGGATTCGGCTGACGACATTTCCTGCAAAAGCTTATAAGCCGTGTTGGCAGAACTAAGATTGGGAAAAACAAGTGTATTCACATCCATACCTTTCAATCGCGAAAATGGATATTTTGTGTCCCGAAGTTCACGATCCAGGGCAAAATTTACCTGCATTTCACCATCAATTGCCAGATCAGGAAAATTCTCCTGCATGTGACTGACAGCTTCATGAACCGATGCCGGACTTCCAATTTCGTCACTTCCAAAATTGGAATAAGAAAGCATTGCGATTTTTGGCTCCCGGGCAAAAAACCGTACTGTGTCATTGGCAAGGCGTGCAATGTCAATTAACGTTTCTGTTGTTGGGTGGCGGTTTATCAAAGTATCACAAAGGAAATATGTTCCTTTTTTCGAATTGATAATATGCATTGCAGCAAAGTGTTTGAAGCCTTCGCGCACACCAATAACCTCCTTCGCAACTTTTATTGTGTTTGAATATTTTGTATAAACACCGGTAATAAAAGCATCAGCTTCACCTGTTTCCACCATCATCATCCCAAAATAGTTGCGTTCGAACATTTTGTCAACAGCTTCCTCAAAAGTGGCTCCCTGACGACCACGTTTTTCAGCAAGTATTTTTGCATAGTTTTCGCGGCGTTCAGTTTCACTGTCGTGGCGAAGATTGATAATTTTACAACCTTCCAGACTCAGGTTTAATTCTTTCGCCAACTTCTCAATTCGTTCATCATTCCCGAGTAGAATCGGAAAACAAACGCCCTCCCGATAGGCTTGCACAGCGGCTTTCAACATATTCGGGTGCGAACCTTCCGCAAACACAACCTTCTTTGGGTTTTGGATTGCCATGTCGGTAAACTGGCGCATCATTCTCGATTCATGTCCCATTAAATGGCGGAGGTTGTTTTTATATTGATCCCAGTCCGAAATTATTTTTCGTGCAACCCCTGAATCAATTGCAGCTTTTGCAACTGCCGATGAGACTTCGGTAATCAATCGCGGATCCACTGGTTTTGGGATGATATAATCGCGCCCAAAACTCAACTTATTTACGTTGTATGCAGCATTCACAATATCCGGAACTGCTTGTTTTGCAAGGTTTGCAATTGCTTTGCAGGCGGCCAGTTTCATTTCTTCGTTTATAGCCCTGGCTCTTGTATCAAGCGCTCCTCTGAAAATATAAGGAAACCCGATTACATTGTTGATTTGGTTGGGATAATCGGAACGCCCGGTGGCAAAAATGATATCTTCCCGTGAGGAGATTGCATCTTCGTAAGAAATCTCTGGCGTTGGATTGGCAAGTGCA
>JBFHJA010000424.1:0-4306 GCA_041596165.1 Draconibacterium sp.
TAACATTACAGTTCCAAAAACAGGATCTTTTTTGGTCCCGACAATCAATTCGATTCCATCTTTTGTATTTACCATCCGTTGCACAGTAACGCCGTCGATTCGTGCATCGGGACGTTTTTGAGCCGCCGTTTTTACCATGTTACGGAAAGTTGCCCTTACCATTTCTTCGTCCATGATATTCAGTGCAACCCCGCCAACATCCGATTTATGGGTAATGTCAGGGGAATATATCTTCAATACTACGGGATAACCTTTCTGTTCTGCAATTGCAACTGCTTCATCTTCAGTAGCCGCCGGCGTGGGGTGGGTGGTATTGATTCCGTAGTCGTTAACAAGCATTTTTGAATCGTCCTCGTTCAATATTTTTGCTTTTGGAAACACTTCGGTTAAATACTTTTTGCGAAGTTCCAACCTGTCATATTGAAATGAAACCGGCACTTCTTTTGGGGTTTCATATAGCATAGCCAGGTTTTTCGAATAATCGGAAAGTGTCATAAACGCACGGATAGCCTGTTCGGGAGCAGAAAAACTTGATATGCCAGCCTGATTAAAAATTTGAACACCTTCGTGCATACTTGCCCCGCCAAGCCAACCTGCCATTATCGATTTTGTTGTTTTTGCTGCTAATTGTGAAATAGATCTTGCTGTTTCAGTCGGGTCGGTCATGGCTTGTGGTGTAAGTAGAACTAATACGGCATCTACTTTCTCATCTTCAAGAATAATTTCTGTTGCGCCTGCAAATCGCTCGGGCGTGGCATCTCCAAGTACGTCAATCGGGTTTCCGTGTGACCAGAACGGTGGTAAATAATCATTCAGTTTTTGCATTGTTTTTTCAGAAAGTTCAACGAGTTTACCGCCCATTGAAATTAATGAGTCGGTTGCCATAACTCCTGGCCCACCGGCGTTGGTAACAATGGCAAGACGGTTTCCTTTTGGCATTCTGCGACGACCCACCAAATCTGTAAACTCGAATATATTTCCAAAATCGAAAACCCTTGCAAGTCCGGCACGGCGAAAAACTGCGTCGTAAATCGAATCTTCAGAAGCCATTGCCCCCGTGTGGGAAGCAGCTGCTGCTGCCGATTCAGGGAAACGCCCGGATTTATAAACGATTATAGGTTTTTCGCGCGAAAAAGCACGTGCTGCAGACATAAATGTACGTGCTTCCACCATCGATTCAACATATAAAACTATTGATTTTGTATTTGGATCTTGTCCGAAATAATCGATTAAATCACCAAAGTTTACGTCCATGGAGTTCCCAATTGATACGAAATATGAAAACCCAATATTTGATTCATAAGCCCAATCGAGAACAGAGGTGCATAAAGCACCCGATTGCGAAATAAACGCAACATGGCCTTTTTTAGGCATTCCGTTGGCAAAACTAACATTCATATTTAACCCGGGTACAAGAATTCCAAGGCAGTTTGGGCCAATAACCCGCATTTCAGGAAATTTCGATTTTTCGGCTTTCACTTGCTTTTCGAGTTCTTTCCCTTCGTCTCCAGATTCCTTAAAACCTGCTGACATGATGATAATACCATGAATACCTGCTTCTCCACATTCGCGGATGATTTGCGGAACAAATTTGGCTGCGGTCATAATTACAGCCAGATCAGGTGTCTTGGGCAAACTCTTCACGTCGGGATAGCAAGGAATTCCAAATACGGCCTCGCGCTTTGGGTTTACCGGATATACCACACCATTAAATCCGCCACCCACAAGGTTGCGCAATGTAATTCCACCAACACTGTTTGGGTTGTCAGAAACACCAATCAATGCTATTCGCTTTGGTTTGAAGATGCTGTTTAGTTTCTTAATGGCCATAAAGATGTATTTTAAATTTCTAAATGATTTGCAATATGTGAATGAGCTTTTAAAGATGCGAAATCGCGTTTAAAAACAATACTGTTATTGCCTGTTTTAGAACATGGTTTATTGTTGAAAACCTATCGTTTTACAACTATCGTGAATAGTAATAATTGGAAATATACCAATCCCTTCAATATCATTTCTGTAAAAACTAATTAGTCAAATGGAACAATCCTAATGCAATTCTTTTATAGTATTTGTTATGTTATTAACAGACTTCTTTATTTGTATTTTGGGTTTAAGTAATACCTGGCTAGGTTTAAGGTCGCTGTTGTTTATTGTTGCAAACAGAAATTTTGTGGCGATTTTACTAATATCACTTACAGGTTGTGCAATACAGGTAAGTGGAGTAGAAAGATATTCGAGATAAGGATGTTCATCGAAAGTAATAATGGATATGTCATCAGGAATTTTTAAACTCTCTTCTTTTATTGCTTTCATGCATCCCATAGCAATTGTATTGCTTAGAGCAAATATTGCCGTGGGACGGCTATCCTGTTGCAACAATAGCTTTGTCTCCAGGTATCCGTTTTGAACAGTAAAGTCGTCACCTGCAATAGTGTAATCTTCCAGTCCTGCATTTTTCATCGTTTCGGTAAATCCTTTCACCCTCAGTCGGTTTGGTGTAGAAGACTGCACGCCTTGGATACATGATATCCGTTTGTGCCCGTTGTCGATTAAATGTTGTGTAGCATTTTGAGCTCCGTTGAAATTGTCAGTCGAAACATAAGGAATATCAAGATTTTCAAAATACCTGTCAACACAAACCACCGGAAGCCCGCTGTCGAATAGTGTTTTTATATGTTCCCATTGATTTCCGCAAGGTGCAATAATCAGCCCCTCAACGTTTCGCGCCCATATTTGCTCTAACTCCATTTTTTCAAATTCCATATTTTCATCGCTATCGCTAATAATGGTGATATAGCCAAATCTACGTATTTCAGCATTGATTTCGCTCGCAATATTTGCAAAGAAGGGATTGCTGAGAGACGGAACAATCAGCGCAATAGTATTGCTTTTTCCGGTTCGCAGATTCGCAGCAAAATGATTGGGAACATAATGCATTTCTTTGGCTGCTTCTTTTATTTTTTGCTGCGATTTTTTACCAATGCGGTATTTTTCGGCTTTTCCGCTTAATACTCTTGAAACAGTCGTAGTAGAGAGACCTGTTTTTTCTGCGATATCAATAATACCTATTTTCTGTGTGGACATATTGTTTTGTACAAACGATTATACAAATATAATCAGAAATATTGATTAGTAAAAAATACTGTGATCCGATTTAAAGGCTATTGGTATCTATGTAATAAATTAATAATAAGTATTATATCTCTTTTTGAAATTACAATTCATGGAGGCTTATTTTGAATTGATTGAGATAGAAAAAAGTTATATGCGCAAACGTTTGTACATGTAATGTTTAATTTATAAGTTTGTTGCAACCATAACTAGGCTAAATAAAAATGAATCAATCATGAAATATTTGATAGCTATATGCTTTAGTTTAGCAATTTTCTATGCTCAGGCACAAAAACCTAATATTATAATAGTATTAACTGATGACCAGGGCTTTGGAGAATTTTCGTGTAACGGGAATCCAATTGTTCAAACACCGAATATTGACAGACTGGCAAGTGAAGGAATTCAATTTACAGATTTTCATGTGGCTCCAATGTGTACGCCAACCAGGGGGGAGTTACTAACCGGACTTGATGCTTTTCGCAATGGTGCTGTTAATGTCAGCAGCGGCCGCACTCTTCTTAAAGCAGGACTACCAACCATTGCCGATATTTTTAAGGCAGCAGGTTATAAAACCGGAATTTTTGGGAAATGGCATTTGGGAGATAATTATCCCTATCGTCCGCAAGACAGAGGATTTGACGAAACTTTATGGTTCCCTTCTTCACACATTAATAGTGTTCCCGATTACTGGGATAATGATTACTTTGATGATACATATACATACAATGGAGAACCCAAAAAATATCAAGGTTATTGTACTGATGTATTTTTTGATGAGGCAATAAAATGGATGTCCAGGAAGATGGATGAAGATTTACCTTTTTTTACTTATCTCGCATTAAATGCATCGCACTCGCCACATTATGTACCTGAAAAATACCGTGAATCTGTAAGAAAGTCGATTAAAGAGCGTCCGAAAATAGTTGAGCATCTTTCAGAATCGGTAAAAACGGAGCTTGTCAGTTTTTTAGCCATGGGAAATAATATTGATGAAAATGTTGGTAAGTTATATCAGTTTTTGCAGGAAAATGATCAACTCGAAAAAACAATAATTGTCTTTTTAACCGACAATGGAAGTACTTTTGGCGCGGATTATTACAATGCCGGAATGAAAGGCCGGAAAACGCAGCTTTGGGAAGGTGGACACCGGGTTCCACTTTTTATTAGAACTCCTTCCGAAATTTGTAAA
>JBFHJA010000425.1:0-4304 GCA_041596165.1 Draconibacterium sp.
GTTGAAATCAGTAGCAGCAGAACTCAAAGGAAAAGTGTTGAAAGTTTTAAAGGTGTAATAAATCCGGATTAAAGCACAATTGCATTTCTCTTCATTTCCCAAATTTCAAGGTCACGGATATCTTTTTCGTCGATTACAAAACGCATGGCTGTACAAACTTTATGAAAACCTTTGTTTCCTGCCGCACCTGGGTTGATGTGCAGGAAATCAAGTTTTTTGTCATAAATCACTTTTAAAATGTGCGAATGGCCGCAGATAAATAAATTAGGCGAATTTGTAAAAATATCAGGTTTTACTCCCCTTTCGTATCGACCCGGGTAACCGCCAATATGTGTAATCCAAACGTCCATTTCTTCGCACATAAAACGTTGATGGAGCGGATGAACTGCACGGATTTCATGCCCATCGATATTACCGGAAACAGCTTTTAAGGGTTTAAATGCCGCCAATTCATCAGCTGTTTCCAGTATGCCAATATCTCCTGCATGCCATATTTCATCAACCTTTTCGAAGAATGTAAAAAGCCGGGGGTGGATAAATCCATGGGTATCAGATAAAAGTCCGATTCTTTTCATAAAAAAGTACGATACAAATTAGTTGTTAAACAACAAATAAAGGTAATTTTGTTTGCAAAAGAAACTAAAACTGAATGAGATGAAACGAGTAGTTATTGTTAGACATGCCAAAGCTGTTCCTTATGGTTACGATGACGATTTCACACGCGACCTTACCGACCGCGGAGTAAACGATGCGCAAGAGATTGGTAAAGAGTTAAAAAACATTGCGATTGTACCCGATGCTATGTTCTCCAGCCCGGCAAACCGAGCCATTCAAACTGCACTTATTTTTGCCGAAAACCTGGGGTTCAACAAAAAAAACATAATTGAAATAGAGGATATTTACAATGGTTTAACAACTTCCGAATTTCTGGATTTGATAAAAGAATTACCTCAAACCACCAAAACTGCTTTCTTTTTCGGGCATAATCCCGGCTTTCATTATTTTGCCATTAACCTGCTTGAAAATTTTTATGATGAAATGCCAACCTGCTCAACAGTTGCCATTGATTTTAATGTCGATTCGTGGAAAAAAGTAGAAGCTCGTAGTGGAAAAAAGGCTTTTCAATTGATACCAAAAATGTTCAAATAGAAATTTAACAGATAAAAATTAAATCTTCTGCTCCGACTTTAACTTTAAAAGAGCTTGTTTCTTATAACTTCTTCCAATGGATAAAATGCCAGTTTGCATCTCAACTTCATTGTTATTGAACCGAATTATTTTTTGACGATTTACAATAAACGACCGGTGAATCCGAACAAAAAATTCAGGCAGTTTTTCTTCCAACACACTTATTTTTTCTTTACTCGTTATTTCCTCCGACTCTGACGAATGAACTTTTACATAATCAGCCAGACTTTCAATATAAATTATGTTATCGTATGGAATTCTGACCGATTTTCGGTTTGAAATGAGTTCGATAAACGGCCTTTCCATTTTCCTTTGCTCATTTTTCAAAACCTCCAATTCACGGTTACTATCGAAAAGTTGCTGTACCATTAACAGAAAAGAACCAAAAAACACTACCAAATACATAACAACAGCAAGAAGTATAATATCAGAAGAATTAATTCCGAAGTTGGCAATTTTATAATTGGCGAGATAAACAAAGGAAATAAATAGCACAAGCATTTCGAGGAAAAGCGATATAACCAAAGTATAGTAACAATATAGTGTAAACCAGAGATATTTTCCTTTCAATAAAAACTTAGGCACCAAATAGTAATTGAAGAAATAAGAGGTTGACATTATAACCGGAAGAAATAAACTAATAAAGAAAAATGCCTGAATTTTCCCCTGCCATGCTCCACCAAAAATTACAATAAGAATAGCGACAACCACTACCCAGAAAATTACATGAAAATATGGATTAGCTGTTTTTGATTTCACGAGAATTGCTTTTAGCTCAATTAAACATTTTGATATATTGTTGTGCTCGAATTTCGGTAAAAAATATGATAACAAGAACCAAAGTCGGCAAACAACATGCTTAGAAATGGATTCGACCTTGTAATTAGGCACCATTAAAACCTAAATTTGAATTGTAAATTATCAATCAAAAAAAAAGTATTATGAAAAATCTATTTTACATGGGTGGTCCACTTTTTATGGGAATTCTTACTGTAGTATTAATTGCGATGATTGCCTGGACTATTTACCACTTTCTGCCAGTTTTATTAAACAAAGAAATTAATGTTGCACAAACTGCATCAAAATTAAAGCACATTAAAACCATTGGAACCTTTGGCGTGGTTACAGGAATTCTGGGGCAACTAGTTGGACTATTTGCTGCATTTGATGCAATTGAACAAGCCGGAGAAGTTGCTCAGGGTTTACTGGCCGGAGGATTAAAAGTATCCACGATAACAACAATTTATGGTGTTCTGATTTTTCTGTTCTCTTTACTTTTATGGTTCATATGCGACAACGTTTTAACAGCTAAATCTAAATAACATTTTTTGTAACTTTGGCCCCAGAAAATTAATTTGCGTTTATGCAGCTATTTTATGTCCCAAATTTTTCTGGCGCCGAAGTTGTTTTAGATGAAACAGAATCAAAACATGCAGTGCGTGTGTTGCGTCTGCAAAACGGCAATCTGGTTCAGATTATCGACGGGAAAGGTGGTTTTTATGAAGCCGAAATTACGGATGCACATCCAAAAAAATGCAAACTTGCGATAGTAAAATCAACTAAAGAATTTGGCAAAAAAGATTTCCATTTGCATATTGCAATTGCCCCAACAAAAAACAACGATCGTTTTGAATGGTTCCTGGAAAAAGCTACAGAAATTGGGATTGATGAAATAACCCCGATTCTCACCTCACATTCAGAAAGAAAAACAGTAAACAACGATAGGTTGGAGAAAATTCTTGTTTCGGCAATGAAACAATCGGTAAAAGCCTGGTTGCCAAAACTGAATAATTTAACTTCGGTTAAAGAACTTATTACAAGCAATAAAACAAAAAATAGATTTATTGCGTATTGTGATGACATTCAAAAAACCCATTTAAAAGATTTGGCAGAAAAAGGGAAAGACACCTTGATACTGATTGGACCTGAAGGCGATTTTAGTCCCGAAGAAATTCAACTTGCCCTAGAAAACGGATTTAAAGTTGTGTCGCTCGGAGAGGCAAGATTACGAACCGAAACTGCCGGAATTGTTGCATGCCATATTGTTAATTTGGCGAATGAATAATGGGTAATCTCAGTAATACATTGTATTTTTCGGAAAAATTATAGAATGAGAATTCTGACGTTTGTTTTATTGTCGATTATGATTTCTGTTGCTTCTGCACAAAATCAGGGTGTAAAAATTGCTTTGCTAAAATACAATGGAGGTGGCGACTGGTATGCAAACCCTACTTCGTTGCCCAACCTGATAAATTTCTGCAACATAAACTTAAAAACAAATCTTTTCCCCGAACCCTCCACTGTTGAACTGGGAACACCTGAGATTTACAATTTCCCGTTTATCCATGCAACGGGTCACGGAAACATTATTTTCTCAGAAAATGAAGCAATCAATTTAAGAACATATCTTGAAGGAGGTGGCTTTCTGCATGTTGATGATAATTATGGTTTGGATGAATATTTCAGAAGGGAAATGAAAAAAGTATTCCCCGAAAAAGAATTGACGGAACTCCCGCCTTCGCACCCGATCTTTCATCAAAAATATACTTTCAACGAGGGTTTGCCAAAAATTCATGAACACGATAAAATGCAGCCACAAGCATTTGGACTTTTTATCGAAGATCGAATGGTTTTGCTTTATACTTACGAGTGTGATTTGGGCGATGGATGGGAAGATATTGACGTTCATAAAGACCCTGAAGAAACAAGGTTAAAAGCTTTGAAAATGGGGGCTAATATCATTCAGTTTGTGTTTGGGCAGTAAAGCCCTCGTCCCAACCTCCCAACTATGGAGGAAGCAAAAAGAACATTCTAAAAAATTAATCATGAAAGTAGTTGCATTTAACGGAAGCCCGCGCAGAAAAGGAAACACAGAAACATTAATCAATGAAGTTTTCAAAATCCTTGAAAAAGAAGGTATTGAAACCGAAATGATTCAACTGGGAAATAAGACTGTTCATGGTTGTACAGCTTGCGGAAAATGCAAGGAAATTCAGAACGGGAAATGTCACATAAAAAACGATCATCTCAATTATTGTATCGAAAAAATGGTTGAAGCTGATGGAATAATAATAGGTTCACCAGTTTATTTTGCCGATGTAACACCAGAAGTAAAA
>JBFHJA010000426.1:0-4278 GCA_041596165.1 Draconibacterium sp.
CGGACAATCGGTGGGAATGCTCCTGTAATTCCCTTTGATTCCCCATGTTGCATTTTTATAAATCTGATTTATCATTGAATTTGAACCGGAGAATGAACCTGTAACTTCGAGTGCGTCGTAAATTACTTTCCCTTTTATTGCTGATAACGTTGGAGAACCCGGAAACCCTGTCATTTCAACAAACCTGAAACCATGATAAGTAAAACGAGGCTCCCATTTTTCTTCATCTTCGCCTTTTAAAATATAGGTATCTGTTACTTCGGCCGTGCGAATATTATCGAGAAAAAGGCTTCCATCGTTGTTTAATGTTTCGGCAAAGCGCAGAGAAACTTTGTCGCCGCTTTTGCCTTTTACAGTCAGTTCAACCCAACCCACCATGTTTTGGCCCATGTCGAAAATCCACTTTCCTGGTTCGATTTCATTTACCGAAACCGGAGTGATTTCTTCCATGATTTTTATTGCTTCATTGGGTTGCGCCACCAGTTTTTCGCCGGGTTTTTCCACAAGTTCAACATTCATCCAGGCGGCATCATCGAAACCGGATTTGTCCCAATCTTTTATTTCCATTCGTGCATCGTAAAATTCGCCATCGTATTCATTGTTCTTGCGAATTGGCCCGTTTGTCGTGAGTTTCCAGGTTTCATCAGTAATAATTGATTCGCTTGTGCCATCTTCAAACTGAATATCAATCTGACAAATCATTTTTGGAAAACCAAAATTGCGTGTTTGTTCATCTTTTCCGGTGCGGGGTGCAAAAAACCTCCCGTTGCCCAAAATCACACCGATTGCATTTTTGCCCGATTGCAGGTTTTGTGTAACATCAAAAGTCATGTAAAACGACCGTTTGTTGTATTCTGTCAATGCGGGTGCTAAAACCTGATCGCCAATTTTTTCGCCATTTACAAACATTTCGAATAAACCAAGTCCAGAGATAAATGCAGTTGCTGATTTTATTTTCTTTTCAATTTCAAATTCCTTCCGCAACATTCGGGCAGAAAGTATTGTTTTTCGTCTTTCCGGCTCATCGCTGCCGACAGCTTTATCCAAACCAATCCATTTGGCTTTCCACTCCGCTTCTAGCATTAATCCGGTGGTAAAATAGGCCTGTTCGCTTTCGTGGGTTTGCCCATCCTGATCCCATATTTTCACTTTCCACCAATATTTTTTGTTGCTTTCAAGCGGCTTTCCTTCGTATTCAATTTGAATGGATTTATCAGACGAAACCTTTGGACTGACCCATATTTCAGCATTTTTTTCATCCAAATTTTCAGTTTGAAATGAAACAAAAATCTGAAACGCGGATTGAGAAATACCTCGCTGTTCTGATTCCAGATTCCAGCTAAACCGGGGTTTTTCTATATCGATCCCAACAGGATTTACTTTGTACTCACATCGTAAATTGACAACATTTACCTGAGATTTTTCACTGCATCCGCTAATGAGAAGCAATAAGATGAGAAGTTTAAAAATGGTTTTCATTGGTTTAATAATTTGTGATAGATTTAGATTTTGTCATTGGAATACACCAATCCCCAGGGTTTTCTTAACTCGTCCATAATTTCCATGATCTGAATTGATTCATCGAGCGGCATTTTTGGAGATTCCTTTAAGCCAAGTTTCAGGCAGCGCATTACTTCCTCAGCCTCGTAATTGAGTGCATTCCCAATGATTGGTTCTTCAATTACCTCAACTTCTTCCTTGTTTATAAAAAGAGAAGCTTTTGCGGGAACGGCGAATACTTCATGTACTTTTATGTAACCCTCTGTTCCAAAAATATAGGCGTCATTAACAGCTGCGGTACTTAAGGCAAACGATAAATCGGCAATTTCACCATTATCGTATTTCAGGATGGCAACACCTTGTTCATCAGAACCCCAGTCGCCAATGTGACTCAAGCCAAGCACTTCAATTGGCGGTTTTTGAAAAATCATCGAAGCGAAGGAAATGACATAAACACCCACGTCGAGCAAACTGCCACCACCCAGTTCAGGATTTAGCTGGCGTGCTCCGGGCTTAAATACGCCGCGTGCACAACGGGAAGCCCGCACCATTCGCGGCTCACCAATCCGGCCTTGTTTTATCCACGCCAAAACTTTGTGCATCAACGGAACTTGCCGTGTAATCATGGCTTCCATCAGAAATACGTTTTCTTCGCGGGCTACGCGCACCATTTCGCGGGCTTCTTTTGCATTCATTGCAAAAGCTTTTTCGCACAAAACGGCTTTTCCTTTCCGCATACACATTACACTGTTTTCGAGGTGAAAGGTGTGCGGAGTTCCGATATAAATCGCATCAATATCCGGATCGTCGGCAAGTTCCTGGTAGGTGGAATAAGCTTTTGGGATTTTATGTTTTGCGGCAAACTGGTTGGCTGAATTCATGTCTCTTGACGCTACCGCTGCAAGTTCCGCATCCGGAAGAATGGCCAATGCATTGGCAAACTTATCTGAAATATGCCCGGTGCTGATAATTCCCCACTTGATTTTGTTTTCCATAGTTTTTGTAAAAAATGATAAGCCTTTTCAAATGATCTGCTATAAACCAGAATTATACTGTTAATCAATTCTTTATAATTAAATTCCTCATTTTTAATACAAGGTTAATTACGAATCTCTGGTAATTCCCTGCATTTATATTTCGGTGCGATGCACCTTTTTTAAAGACACAGAGTGGCGGTAACTTTGCAGGAAACAAATTGTTCTTTTTCTTAAAAGATGCACAGCACCGAAATATAAGATTACCATTAAGTTTTTCAGAAAGTCCTGCATTCATTTCATTCTTTTAAGCTGCAAGAATCAACTTCCAAACCCAATCCACCAACGTGTGTGTAAGTACGGCGGCGAATAAATTGTTGCCGCTTTTTTTGTATGCCCACGCGTAACCCAATCCGGCGATAGTGGCCAGAAAAACATAGGTTATTTGCATGGAAAAGTCGTTTGCATTATTCCAATGCATTAATCCAAAAGCAAGCGAAGATACGAACATCGGCACCCATTTTTTTGCAGATACTTTTTGAAGTCCCCGATAAAGCAAGCCTCTGAAAAACAGTTCCTCGGGCAAGGCGACAGTAAGAAAAAGACCAACAAAATGTGTTGCCGATTTTTGAACGTTAAATGTATCAGGAATTGCGAAATTCAGGAATCCGGTATAAAGACCGGGTGGAATTACAACAACCATTATCATTAACAATGCTAAAACCGCTATATACAAATCTTTGAATTTGGGAACGAGGTCAAATCCAATATCAGCACCACGATATGCATACCAGCCAATAACTGCAACGAGCGAAATGCAAATCGACCACCAGGTATAATCAAGCATTGAATGCATTTCCATCGACCAGCGCAAATCAAAAGGAATCCAAAGCAAAATCCAAAGAGCAATATCAATCCAGGACAAGGAAAAAGTTTTGCTGTTTAATTGTTTCAAAGAACCAAAAACCGCAAAAACAATAAATGCAAAAATAGCTGTTGTGTAGGGATTGAAAGTAAATGTCAGGATGCTGGGAAGTGCAAACATTAAGGCAATTCCACCAGCTGTAAAATAGATTGAATTTTTACTGTTTTGCAGCCAGTTAGTAAAATACTGTGCAGCTTTTGGCGAGCCGAGTGTGAGCAACAAACCCAGTAATGGCGCAGTACTTATAACCATAGCAATAATCTGCATTACTGTATTTTTTGAATCGCCGGAAGCCACTGCAAAAATCAATGCGGCACTTATTAACGACCAAAAAAGCAAAATAGAAAAGAATTTGTTTTTCATTTAACTCTGTTTTTTACAGTTGAATTATTCTGCTATCAAAATCGTATAAGTTGCAGTAGTGCTTTGCTTTGACCCAAGCGAAACAAGACCTTCCTTTGTCTCAAAATTCCTGTCGGTATCAACACTATCTGCTATTCCAATCCAGGGTTCGATGCACACATAATCCGCCTTTGGTTTTGCCCAGATACCTAAATAAGGAAAATCGTTGAAAACCATCGAAAGAACCTGTTTTGACTTTCGGCTTTTCAAACTCACTTTTTTTGAGTTCAAGTTCTTAAATATCAAAGCATCGTCGTCGAAAAGATGAGGGTGCAGATTAATTATTTTAGGCTCATCAAAAACAGGCAAAGTCTCTTTTCCAATTAAACCATCATTTTGAACGCGCCAGGTTTCAGCTGTTTCGTTTTCCTGAAATTCAAGAAAATAATCGCTGTAAGATTCATCTTCGTTCATTGGACAATTAAATCCGGGGTGGCCCCCCAACGAAAACAACATTGGTTCGTCTCCCCGATTAAC
>JBFHJA010000427.1:0-4266 GCA_041596165.1 Draconibacterium sp.
AAATGTTCCGCATATCAACTGGTATTTCCGTAAACCAGAAACTATTGAGTATTTTGAGGAAAATGGCCGCAACCCTCGTTATCTGCAAAATGTTGAATTTAAGACTGAACGCATCAGTTTTTATAGTGATATTACCAAAATCACTGAAGATTCGGATATTTTAGTTCTGGCTATTCCTTCGGCGTATCTTCCATCGGTTCTTGGAGGTGCAAAAACCGACATCAGTAAAAAGTATTTCCTTTCCGGTATAAAGGGTATAGTTTCAGAAGAAAATCTTTTGATAGTAGAGTACCTGAACAAGCATTTTAATGTTCCGTTTGAAAACATGGGTGTAATTGCCGGCCCCTGCCATGCGGAAGAAGTTGCACTCAAACGACTTTCGTATCTTACTATTGCAAGCCTCATTGAAGAGAATGCTATTGGGTTTGCCAGCTTGATTCAATGTAATTATATTAAAACCTCAGTTTCCGATGACATTTGGGGAACCGAATACGCATCGGTTTTAAAGAATATTATTGCAATTGCCTCCGGAATTTGTCATGGTTTACGCTATGGTGATAACTTTCATGCTGTGTTGATTTCAAATGCAATTCAGGAAATCAAAAGATTTGTTGATACGGTTCACCCGATTACCCGCGACATAAAAAGTTCGGCATATTTAGGCGATCTGCTGGTAACAGCATATTCGCAGTTCAGCCGAAACCGCACCTTTGGAACGATGATCGGTAAAGGTTACCCCGTAAAAGCCGCCCGCCTAGAGCTGAACATGATTGCTGAAGGTTATTATTCATCGAAATGTATTTTCGAAATCAACAAAAACTACAATGTTGATATGCCAATTGCTGAGGCTGTTTACAATATTTTATACGAAAATACACCGCCTAAAAAAGAGATTGCCAGACTTACTGAGAAACTGAGTTAGTTTCAATTGTTACAGGTGGATTTTTGATTATTGCTTTTAGATAATTTGAGAAAAATTATTTGAAGTACAGTATAGGTTTTAATTAATCAAATGCTTCATATTTTTACAAGAAAAATCAATGGTAAAAAAATTCTCTCTCGACAAGAATAAAATAAATGTTTTGTTGCTCGAAGGAATCCACCAATCGGCAGTAAATGCTTTTAAAGAAGCGGGTTACACAAATATCGAATATTTGAAAACTGCACTGGATGGAGCTGAATTGGAACAAAAAATAAAAGATGTCCACATTATAGGAATCAGGTCAAGAACAATTTTAAATGCCGAAATTCTTAAAAAAGCAAAAAAACTGTTTGCCATCGGATGTTACAGTATCGGAACAAACCAGGTAGATTTAAATGGTGCAAAAAATTTGGGGATACCTGTATTTAATGCCCCGTTTTCAAATACACGATCGGTGGCTGAACTTGTTATTGCCGAAATTATTTTGCTCATGCGTGAAGTTCCTGCAAAAAATGCGGCTGCTCATCGGGGGGCGTGGCTAAAAGCGGCAAATAATTCGTATGAGGTAAGGGGCAAAAACCTTGGTATTGTGGGGTATGGACATATTGGTACCCAGGTTTCAATCCTTGCCGAATCAATGGGGATGAACGTGTTTTATTTTGATATCGAAAAGAAATTAAACCTGGGGAAAGCAATTGCCTGTCAGTCATTAGATGAGTTACTACGAATTTCGGATGCTGTAACCCTTCACGTTCCCGAAACCGAATTGACTGCCAATTTGATTTCAGCCAATCAACTGGCAATGATGAAAGAAGGTTCAATACTGATAAATGCTTCCCGGGGTTCTGTAGTTGATTATGTCTCCGTTGCAGAAGCATTAAAAACCGGGAAACTGGCTGGTGCGGCTGCCGATGTTTTTCCACATGAACCAAGTTCAAATGATGAACTGTTTGTATCGGTGCTTCAGGAATTTGATAATGTGTTGCTTACACCACACATTGGTGGAAGTACATCAGAAGCACAGGAAAATATTGGACTGGAAGTAGCTGAAAAACTAATCCGATATAGTGACAACGGATCAACTGTGGGTACAGTTAATTTTCCGCAGGTTTCGTTGTTGCCCAACCGCGATAAACAGCGGTTTCTGCACATCCATAAAAACATGCCCGGTTTGCTGAAAGATATCAACTTTGTGTTTACTAACCGGGGTATAAATATCGCATCCCAGTTTCTGCAAACCGATCCTGAAATTGGCTACGTGATTATTGATACTGAAAGCCGCGATTGTGATACCATATTAAAGGAGCTGAAAAAAATCCCGCATACAATCAGGGCGAGGATGTTATATTGATTCAATCAAAAAAAATGACAAAAAAGGAAGGCATCCCTTGGGATGCCTTCCTTTTTTAATTGGATGCTGCGAATTCTGAATCGCCGTTCTGAAAAGTAGCGAATTTAAATTCCTTACTTTTCGCCACCCTTATCTCATTTCCTTATAGGCATTTATCAATCCATTTGTAGAAGCATCGTGGCCCGCAACTGATTTATCATTAATTAATTCCGGTAAAATAGCGTTGGCTAACTGTTTGCCCAATTCAACTCCCCATTGGTCGAAACTGTAAATATTCCAAATAATTCCCTGTACAAAAATCTTATGTTCGTACATGGCAATTAATGAACCTAATGCACGAGGCGTTAATTTTTTTACAAGAATTGAGTTGGTTGGAATATTCCCCAAAAACACTTTAAATGGAAGAAGTTCAGCAATTTCAGATTCTGATTTTCCTGCGGCTTTTAACTCAGCCTCAACCTGTTCCGCAGTTTTTCCCACCATCATTGCTTCAGTTTGGGCAAAAAAGTTTGCAAGTAATTTCACATGGTGATCACCTAGTTGGTTGTGATTGATTGCAGAAGCAATAAAATCGCAGGGAATTAATTTTGTCCCCTGATGGATTAGTTGATAAAATGCATGCTGACCGTTGGTTCCGGGTTCACCCCAGATGACCGGACCTGTTTGATAATCAACTTGTTCGCCATTTCTGTCCACATATTTTCCGTTGCTTTCCATGTTTCCCTGTTGGAAATAGGCTGAAAAACGATGCATATACTGGTCGTATGGAAGGATTGCTTCTGTTTCGGCACCATAAAAATTATTGTACCAAATGCCAATCAGGGCAAGTATTACGGGTATGTTTTTTTCGAATTTTGTATTCCGGAAATGCATGTCCATGGCGTGTGCGCCTTCAAGCAATTCAATATAATTTTCAAATCCAATTCCGCAGGCAATTGAAAGTCCAATGGCCGACCACAATGAATAGCGGCCACCAACCCAATCCCAAAAACGGAACATATTTTTCGTGTCAATTCCAAAAGCCGAAACAGCTTTTGCATTTGTTGAAACCGCAGCAAAATGGAATTTTACAAATGCCTCATCTTTTGCAGATTTTAAAAACCAATCTTTTGCCGAATTGGCGTTAGTCATGGTTTCCTGAGTGGTAAACGTTTTCGATGCTACAATAAAAAGAGTAGTTTCAGGATTTACCAGTTTTAACGTTTCTGCAATGTGCGTTCCATCAACATTCGATACAAAATGCAGGTTGATATTTTCTTTTTTATAAGGCTTCAAAGCCTCGGTAACCATTAGCGGACCAAGATCAGAACCGCCAATTCCAATATTCACTATATCGGTAATTGCTTTGCCGGTAAAACCTTTCCAGGTTCCTGAAATTACTTTTTCCGAAAAATCCTTCATTTGGTCAAGCACTGCATTTACTTCGGGCATCACATCTTCGCCATCAACAATAATTGGTGTATTACTGCGGTTTCGCAATGCAACGTGCAAAACTGAACGATCTTCTGTTGCATTGATTTTTTGCCCTGTAAACATGCTTTCAATTGCATCTTTCAATTCGCATTCATTAGCGAGTTCAAGTAAAACCTCGCGAATTTCATTGTCAATCAGGTTCTTCGAGAAATCAACAAGTATGTCTTCGAATTTCAGCGAATATTTTTGAAACCGTTTTGCATCGTTTGCAAATAGTTCTTTCATGTGTTTTCCCTCAAACTCAAAATGATATTCTTCTAACCTGTTCCAGGCGTTTGTGGTCATTGGATTAATTTTCGGTAGCATAATATTTGTTTTTAATAATTGTTTTTTGTGATCAGTAATAGTATCGCTTTAAGCGATTTTATGTCGAATGAATTATGCAAAGATAATGGAATCTGATTATTGCAGGATAAAGTTGGTTAAAGGTTAATTATAGATTATGGGATTTAGTTACTTTAGCCACAACTAATTTTTAGCTGAATGAAGTCGGATACTATAAAAGGATATATTTTTGCTG
>JBFHJA010000428.1:0-4264 GCA_041596165.1 Draconibacterium sp.
TACAAAAAAGTTTACAAGAAGTAATTATTCCTTCGAAAGAATATATTTAAAAATGGCTGTCCTAGCGGACGGCCATTTTTTTTTTGCAAGGATTGAAATCAATCACATAAGAAACAGCTCGGTCAAATTATTTCTTCTCCCGGCAGCCCCCACTCTTCCACCATCGCAATTCCCATTTTTTCGAGTTCTTCCAGCACAGGTACGTAAATAGATTTGGTTATGGGAATCTGCACTCCTTTTTCAACAATTTTATTTTCAAGGATCAATTTAACGGCAATGCCCGCAGGTAAAGCAACTGTACGCGCAATGGATGTGTCATCTTCAGTTGCAAAATCAAGTAACCGTGATTTTATAAGTTTTTTTTGTCCGCTGGTTTCCTCTGTTAACAATGAATGCTGCATAATAACCATATCTCGTGCACCTTTAGGTAGCATCATTTTTTTCAGCATCAAACCTGCCGTAATATCAAATGTAGATCCTTCGGCAATATTTACCTTATCATTGCTGAAATACCCAAGCCAATCAATCGCGCGAATTTCAGGCCCGCCTAAAGCGAGTTTCAACTTGCCCACTACTTTTTCCTTTACGTTTTTAGGATAAACGTCAATTTTCTCAGCAACTATTTCCTTTAATGTTTTTCCTTCGAAATTTTGTATTTCAGTTGACACCAGTTCCAGTGTTTTCATTGCATCCATGATTTTACACCAGTTGGGATATCTGAAAGTTCCACGGTACATTGTCTCAACTTCCTGTATATTATAAATATCAATGTAAGCAAGTGAGTCGCGGTTCGGGTAAACTTCCATTTGCCCCACTTCAGGGAATTCTATTTGAAGCGGATCTTTGAACAAATTTTCTTTCGGAATTTCGATGATATTGCCATTCTTCAAATATTTGGCGCTATTATTTCCCGCCATCAACACTCCTTTTGGCGACCACGAGAATTTGTATCGAAATGGATTGTCAGCTTCTTCGGGTGCAGCCAGTGCACCACACAACGAATAAAATTCCTTAACTTTTCCACCTTCACTTTTCACTTTATCAATAATCCGCATGGCGGACATGTGGTCTAAACCCGGGTCAACACCAATTTCATTCAAAACAATAATTCCAGCATTTCTTGCTTCCGCATCCAATGCTTTCATTTCCGGTGAAACGTAAGACGTAGTAACCATGTTTTTTTTGTGTCGGATACATATTCTTGCAACCGTGACATGGTGCGTGTATGGCAATAAACTTACTACAATATCGTGGGTTGAAATCAATTGTTCAAGGGTTGCCAAATCTTCTATATTCAACGAGACAGCTTTCCCTGAAGAATGATTTTTTATTAGCATTTCTGCTTTGGCAACTGTGCGGCTCGCAATTGTAAGTTCAATATTGTTGTTAAGAATATATTCCGCTAAAGGTTTGGCAACCATTCCTGCGCCCAATAATAATACTTTGCTCATTTTTAACGTTTTATTCCTTTAATTTTAAATTAACGACTAATTCATTGGGTTTATTTTCGCTTTTCCCCCAAATATCAATAAACCCTAAAGTTGGGTATTTTTTTCACATTTAAAAATTTAAACTCATTCATAATATTCCAATCTGTAAATCTGTAGGAACAAATTATTCTGCTTTTCAAATCTGTAATTCTGTTGCTATACTTTCTCCATTTTTAGGTTAACTTTGAATCGAATCAATCTAAACTTTTTGTCATGTATCAAAAATCGCTTTTTTTCTTTTTGGGATTACTTATTTCATTTTCAGGATTGCTAGCACAAACCGATAACAACTGGACCCATTTCAGGGGTTCGAATATGGATGGACATGCAAAAGTTGCCACAGCACCTTTACATTGGTCCGACTCAACAAACATTGAATGGAAAGTGCCAGTAAAAGGTTTGGGATGGTCGTCACCTGTGGTTTTTGGCAATCAAATCTGGCTGACTTCGGCAGCAAAAGATGGAAAAGAGTTTTACACCATGTGCTTCGATTTCAAAACAGGTAAAATTCTCGATGAAAAAATAATTTTTACGGCAGGTGACCCGCAACGAATCCATGGTACAAATTCATATGCCACGCCAACTCCCTGTATTGAAGACGGTTTTGTTTATGTTCATTACGGTAATTTTGGCACAGCTTGCATCAATACAAATAATTTCGAAATAGTTTGGAAACGCGAAGACATGCCCTGCGATCACATGCAGGGACCGGCATCATCCATCATTCTTTATAAGAATATATTGATTGTCCATTTGGAAGGAACAGAAAATCCATACGTGACAGCCCTCGACAAAAAAACCGGGCAAACCATTTGGAAAAGCGTGCGACCAAAAGAAATCTACGATCCGCTTGAACCGGTTTTCCGCAAATCTTACCAAACACCAATTGTGATTGTAGTCAACGGGAAAGAACAACTTATTAGCAATGGAGCCAATATGTGTTTTGCCCACGATGTAAATACAGGAGAGGTTATTTGGACAATAACATACGGTGACGACTCTACTGTTAGCCAGCCTTTGTATTACAACGGATTGGTGTATGTTAATTCAGGGTGGTTATTCGAAGACAACAAACCATTTTGGACACGGCAATATGCAGTTGACCCAACGGGGAAAGGCGACGTAACCAATACACATGTAAAATGGACTTATGAAGATGATGTACCGCAAATTCCAACGCCTGTAATTGCTGATGGTCTTATGTATATGGTGCACGATCGCGGAATGGCAACCTGCCTTGATGCAAAATCTGCCGAAGTAATCTGGAAACACGAATTAAAAGGCAACTTTAACTCATCACCAATTTATGCTGCCGGAAATATTTATTTTTTCAATGTAAAAGGCTTTTGTACGATTATAAAACCCGGAAATACATTTCAACTTGTAGCAGAAAACGAAATTGACGAAACGGTAAAGGCAGTACCTGTATTCGTAAATAACAAATTGTTGCTAAGGTCTGAGAAGAATTTGTACTTAATAAAATAAGTGAAGGCAGAGACTTTCTAAGGTCGCCGATTTTGTATTTCTAATTTTTTGGGATTGACGAATCGCAAACCGGAATTCATACAACCTACTTTTCAAGGTTAATTCTTAACGCCATATTCATTTAAAATAACCGCCAAACCTTCGTTCAGAGAAAATCTTTCTTACTTTTGCGCGCCGATTTGTGGAAAAATTCATCATTTAGCTGTATTGCAATGATTTAAAAACAATTCAGCGCAAATTGGGTTATATGGTTTAAGTAAAATAAGAAAATGACAGAAATTAGAAATATCGCAATTATTGCCCACGTTGACCACGGCAAAACAACATTAGTAGACAGAATTCTTCACCAGGTGCACCTTTTCCGCGACAATCAGGATATGGGCGAGTTAATTCTCGACAGCAACGATTTGGAAAAAGAACGTGGAATTACAATTTTGGCAAAAAACGTTTCGGTGCGTTACAAAGACACCAAAATAAATATCATTGATACTCCGGGTCACTCCGATTTTGGAGGAGAAGTTGAACGCGTTTTAAACATGGCCGACGGAGTTTTACTTATTGTTGATGCCTTTGAAGGCCCTATGCCACAAACCCGTTTTGTGTTGCAAAAAGCCATCGAACTTGGATTAAAACCGATCGTTGTAATCAACAAAGTAGACAAACCCAACTGCACTCCTGATATTGCTCAGGAAAAAGTTTTCGACCTCATGTTCAGTCTCGAAGCAACAGAAGAACAGCTTGACTTTCCTACTGTTTTTGGCTCGTCGAAAGCAGGTTGGATGGGACCGGACTGGAAGAATGAAACCACCGATTTTATCTATTTACTCGACACAATTTTAGAATATATACCGGCAGCAAAACACAAAGAAGGTTCGCTGCAAATGCGCATCACTTCGCTTGATTATTCTTCATATACTGGACGTATAGCAGTTGGTAAAGTTTCGCGCGGCGAACTGATTCCCGGTTCACAGGTTACTTTAATGAAACGCGATGGAAGCGTTCAAAAAACAGTACTTAAAGAAGTTTATCTTTTTGAAGGATTGGGAAAAGAAAAAACAAAACTACCTGTTCCTTCAGGCGAAATTTGTGCCGTACTTGGATTGGATGGTTTTGATATTGGCGACACGGTTGCCGATGGTGAAGCCCCAGAAAGCTTGCCAACTATAAAAGTTGACGAACCAACAATGAGTATGATGTTTGTCGTAAACAATTCGCCATTTTTTGGCAAAGACGGTAAATTTGTTACTTCCCGACAACTTCGTGATCGCTTAATAAAAGAAACAGAAAAA
>JBFHJA010000429.1:0-4254 GCA_041596165.1 Draconibacterium sp.
ATTTGTTTCTTTTGAATGAACAACCAGTTGATAATTTACTTTATTTTCAGGAGGTAGTTGAAATTTTATTCTGAACCGTTTCTTAGTTTTCAGACGCACTCCTTTGTTTTTTACAGCGCCAAACCGGACATTATTTATTAAACGAATTGCTTCTACGTTACAGCCACCGTCAATACCATGTATGATTTCAACATGGACTACATTACCATCGTCATCAATCTCGGCATTTAAATGAACAATACCTTCAATTCTTTTTTCCAATGCTTCCACCGGGTAAGCCAGATTATCTTCTATATATTTTTTAAAGGCTTCGTTTCCTCCAATAATCTGGGGCACTTTAAAAAATGTTTTTTTTCGGTTTTTCATAATATGCTGGAATGATCTTTCAAATTTAGCAAAGTTGATGAAACAAGAAAGGTTGCTCCTTACCGGAACAACCTTTCAAAATTATAAATCATAAAAGAATGATCTTATTTCATTTCATTTTTTAATTGGGCAACCCATTTAGTAACCCTTTCATTTGTAAGTCTTCCCTGATTTTCCTGGTCAAGCGGAAGGCCAACAAAAACATCGCCACGCTGAGCTCTTGAAGATTCATAGGTATAACCTTCTGCTGGTATTTTACCTATGATATTTGCCCCGCAATTTTCAAGTATTTCCACTAAAATTCCAATGGCATCACAAAAGTTTTCGGGATATCCTTTTTGATCGCCAAGTCCAAACACAGCAAAAGTTTTATTTTTAAGATCCATTTCTTCCAACTCAGGAACAAATTCATCCCAGTAATTAGGTAATTCACCATCGAACCAGGTTGGAGCGCTTAAAATAAAGTTGTCGTTTTTTTCGAAATCTTGTGAAGTCAGTTCTTCAGCATTGATTGCTTTAATATCCTTTTCACCAAAAACTTCAATCACTTTTTCAGCAACTTTTTTTGATTTTTGGGTGTGAAAACTATATATTATTACTGTTTTACTCATATTATATTTCTTTTTAATATTCCAATAATTCTTTAGCTGCTGTATAAATCCGATCTGCATTTGGTAAAATAGCCTTTTCCAAAATGCGGTTAAATCCAACCGGAGTGTAGGGAGAACCAACCCTCTTTATTGGCGCATCAAGGTATTTGAATGCTTTTTCTGTAATTATTGCACTCAATTCGCCACCAAATCCACCGAAAACTTTGTCCTCGTGCACTATTAAAACTTTATTTGTTTTTTCAATAGATTTGAGGATAGTTTCTTCATCCAATGGAATCAAACTTCTTAAATCAATTACTTCAACGCTTCCGCCCTCTTTTTCAATCCGGTCGGCAGCTTCAATACTTAAATGAGTGGTATTTCCGTAAGTTATTAATGTTAAGTCGCTGCCTTCTTTTCTGATTCGTGCTTTTCCGAATGGTACTTCAAAATCATCGGGAATAACAGTAGCAGCTTTTGGATCCTGGTACAAAGCTTTGGGTTCCATAAACATTGTTAATCCTCGTGAACGAATTGCTGTCCGCAATAATCCAGCTGCATCATCGGCAAAAGAAGGATAAACAATCCTGACTCCTGGAATAGCTGCCAGCGAGCCTTCAATATTTTGAGAATGGTACATACCACCTCCAATATAACCACCCGAAGCCAGGCGAATGACAATGTTTGGTGAAAATTTACCATTCGAACGCCAGTAGTCGTGACTTGTATCGACATATTGTTCCATTGCTGGCCAGAAATAATCGGCAAATTCTGCACCTTCAACAACAACACGTATTTTTTCGTTATATCTCGACATTCCATTTGCAGTGCCCATGATGAAATCTTCGGCAATAGGCGCATTAAATACACGTTTCTTACCAAATTCCTGCTGCAAACCTTTTGAAACGTTAAATATCCCGCCTTTATCTTTGTTAGCCATATCCTGTCCCCAAATGAAAGTATCGGGATTATTGCGGAATTCAGCTTTCAAAGTTTCATTCAAACCTGTTATCAATTTTTTCTTTTCGCCTTCTTCGTTATGCAAACCGTCAGGATATTTTTCAGATTGATATGGTTCGGGCATAACAAAATCATAGATTGATTCCGGTTTTGGATCGGGGGCACCCAAAGCGGCTTTGTGTGCTGCTTTTAATTCAACTTTTGCACTATCTTCAATTTCGAGTAATTCTTCTTCTGTGAAACGGCCATATTTTACTAACATTCTTCCGAACTTCGCAAGTGGATCATAATCCATTACATAATTCCTTTCCAGCTGATTCCTATAGAGAAGGTGGTCATCGGAATTTGAATGAGAATGCATTCGCACGCAATTGGCCTGCAAAAGCACAGGTTTCGATTCTTCCATCGCAAAACGTTTTGCTTCCGCCATTGCGTTCATTGAATCAAAAACATCTTTACCATTACAATGAATAATTCGTGTATTTTTAAAACCTGAAAAATTGTTTGCAACTTTTCTATTGGCAGTTTGGTCTTTTTTTGGAACTGAAATCCCATAGCCATTATCCTGAATCACAAATATTACCGGAAGTTGTTCTTTATCTGCACCGTTAAAAGCTTCATAAACATAACCTTCACTAACGGATGATTCACCCTGACCACTGATTGCAACAGCTTTCTCTCCATAATATTTAATGGCCCTGGCAACTCCTACCGCATGAAGCGTATGATTTCCTGTTGATGATGAAACAGTGTGAATATTCCATTCCGGCTTGGCAAAATGGTTGGACATGTGTCGACCTGCACCCGAAGGTTCCGTTGCCTTGGAAATTCCGTTTAGGATTATCTCTTCAGCTGTCATACCACATGACATTGCAGTCAACATTTCGCGGTAATACAAAAAGATATGATCTTTGTTTTTCTCAAAATGCTGACCAACAGCTAACTGTATTCCATCGTGTCCGGCATAAGGTGCATGGTATGACCAGCCAATAGCCTGTTTCAAATAATTTGGGGCTTTGTCATCGATCAAACGGCCAAGGGTCATGAGATAAAACCATTTCCGTAATGTTTCCTTGTCCGTTTTTTTAATGGAATAAATCTTAGGTACTTCCAATTCATTCATATTTATATTCTTTTCTAATTTTTTAAACTAAGCGATTTATGTCAAATTGTTCAAGGTTGTCGGCAATTTTGCGTAAAAATGCTCCACCTAAAGCACCATCAACAATTCGGTGATCATAGGACAACGAAAGGAACATTAAATGACGGATTGCGATAACATCACCCGTTGGAGTTTCCAGAACCGCCGGTTTTTTCTCAATACTTCCTGTAGCAAGTATTGCAACCTGTGGCTGATTTATTATTGGAGTTCCGATTATATTACGGAATGAACCAAAGTTTGTAATGGTAAAGGTTCCGCCTTGAATTTCTTCGATTGCTAATTTATTGTCTCTTGCGGCATTTGCCAATCGGTTTAAATCTTTTGTTATTCCAACCAAATTCTTTTGTTCCGCATTTTTAATAACCGGAACAATTAGGTTTCCATCAGGTTTGGCAACTGCAATACCGATATTTATGTCCTTCTTGAGTATAATCTTATCGCCATCAACCGAAGAATTGATCATAGGAAATTCAGCAAGTGCAGCAGCAACAGCTTCTGTGAAAATAGGCATAAAAGTTATTTTTTCGCCATATTTCTTTTCAAATGCTTCTTTATTCTTGTTTCTCCATATAACCAATTCAGTAACGTCGGCTTCTACTACAGCGGTAACATGCGGTGAAACTTGTTTTGACATTACCATGTGGTCGGCAATAAGCTTGCGAACCCTGCCCATTTCGATAATCTGATCACCCGATCCAACTGTAACCGGGGGTGGTGTCATTATTTTACGGGTTGCAGCTGAACTTTCCGTTTTTGATTCGATAGTAGATTTTCCACTTTTCCTGTTTTGAATGTATTCAAGGATGTCATTTTTTTGAACCCTATTATTTGCTCCTGAACCTTTAATTGTTTCAAGTTCTTCAACGGATATATTTTCCTCTTTTGCAATATTTTTAACCAAGGGAGAATAAAAACGTGTCGAAGATTCCCAGGTAATTTCAATATTTTTTTCTTCTGCTGATGTTGACGTTGATATTACTTGTTCAGACTTCATATCTGCTGATTTTTCAGATACAGTTTTCCCTTCTTTTTGCTTCGGCTTTTCAGAAGAATCTTCAGCAGAAATTTCCTCACCTCCCATGTTTATTATTGCTAAAACTTCACCAACTGGAACCAAGCTGTTTTCGGGGAACATTATTTTTGTTATTACACCGTCAACTGGTGAGGGGATTTCTG
>JBFHJA010000430.1:0-4232 GCA_041596165.1 Draconibacterium sp.
CCATACGTTTTGCAGGGGATTTTTCCGGTGGAGGTTAACTTGTAGATTTTTGCTTTCGACGTTGGATAACCGTGTTCTCTCAACAAATGCAAAGCATCGTTCAAAGTAATGGTATCAATTTGTAGCTGACCGGAAGACGGTTTTGGCAAAATGCCTGAAACCGCTTCACTTACGATTGCCCGCAATTCATCGGGCGTGGTTACAATGATGTTTGACATGGTATTCAATTTTATAGTTACACATATGACTCAACTAAATCAGGGTGTAAAATAAAAAGGAATACAACTGATAATCAAACAGATAAATAGCTTTGCACAGATAGGACAAATGACGGCAATTGAGGCTAAACGCCATTGTGTAAAGTTTTTAATTACGCTTACTTGTTTACACGTAGGGGATAAATTGTGCCAACAGAATACAATGTAAAGCTGAAAACTTTTTTTACTTTTTGTTCTTTTTATTTTGAAGTTGTTTCAAGATCAGGTCGGGAGGGAAAATTTTGGTATTTGGTAAAACTTCTGATTTTGTGGGGCTTACAAAACCTTCCCTTATCCATTTATCGAGGGTTGGGCGCGAAATTTTCAGCATTTTGGCAATATCCTTTTTCGACACTATCGCTTCATCGTTGACGATTTGGATAAATTCTTTGTTCACTGCAATATACCTTTTCAGGTTATCTATTGCTTTGTCAATATTTCGGATGCGGGGGGTAATTTTCTTTTTAACCGATATTACAATGGTTTCCATATCATAATCAGCCAATTCAGGATTCTTCTGAAGTTCAGCTACAATTGTATCGTGAATTGCTGTTTGCCTGGCTGATATTTTGTATTGTTTACGACGGGGCATATTATTTATTTTTTGTCTAAAGAATATCTAATTTATTCATTTTATACAAACTTAATTCGCACACAATTAAATAGTTATCTCAATGTGTTTATCTAAAATTCATCTAAACTTATTTCTCTTTTTTAGTTTTAGATAAACTTAAATTCCATAGCGGATTACGATTTGTTCCTGTATTAATAATCGTTTTATCTTTCTTCGACATTGCATATACAATATTCTTTACTTTATTTTTCTTTTGTTTTTCACCTAAAACTGATGGTAAAAGATCAATAATCAAATCATCAATGTCTTTTTTATTTGCTTTCCCATATTGTGCAATAAATTTGATGATTAAAGATTTATAATGTTCAGCCTTAAAACCTCTTTGTTTTATATATTCTGCTTTTTCGTCAGTTGCCTCTGCAACTTTAGATGAAATATGTAAATTAGGTTTGCGTCCTTCAATTAAAGAATTTGCTCTAAGTGTTTTTATTTGTTCATCGGTTAACGATTTTCCTTTCTGTACTTTATCAAGTAAGATAATTTCATCAAGACTTAAATCAGGCATTAATGCCAGTTTTTGAGCATAGTTTACATCCAAAACTTTTCCTGTGATTGTTACAGTTACTTTATTGTTTTCGAGGTTATATTCCGGCAAAGGGAAGAATTTATCCTTTTGAATGACAAACATTTTTTTGATCCCGCTTCCAATGGTGTCAATAAGATTGAGGTTAACCATTGCATTGGATAGAAACGGGTTTCTATATTGTTCTTCAGGAGCATCGTCAGTAATTACAGACTCTACCGATTCAGGAATAAAATGCCCTAAATTACTAAACGTAAGAACCCCGTCTTCGCGTTCTACTATATTAATTTTCCCACCCATAGTATAATCCTGATGAGCAATGCAATTATTTAGTCCTTCACGAATGATATATGGTTCAAACTGATCCACTTCATCAGGAAATAGCGTTCCGGTTTTTAAATAACGGTATTTTAGATTCCGAATTTTTGCATAAATATTTTCAACCTCAAGCAATAACGGACAAAAAAAATGTTCGTAATCTTTTTCAATATTGTCGCGGTCGCGTAAAATCCAAGTTATTTTCGATGATGCCGGATTTAAAAAAGAATCGGCTTCCGGTTTCCCAAGTAATAAAATTGCAGTTCGTGTAATTTGTCCGTTGATTGTAAGCTTTGCTTTATTCAAAAAAGTTAAATCATCCCATGTCGAAATTTCATCTTTCAATTTTGGATTCTTCTCTGCGTATTGTTCTCTGGCTTTTTGTATTGCATCAGGAGACAAATCGTTTAATGTTGCTTTAGGAACAATTCCGATACTCCAATCAATAGCAGCCTGCTGTATTCGAATCCGTTCTATTTTATTTATGTTCAACCCCGTCAAACTCTCGCCATCACGGGCATAAAACATATTTTTCCATGCTACCGGAATCCCTTTAGGTGCAGCAGGAATTTGAAACATAAGAACATTGCCCTCGGTAGTAACAACTCGATGAATAGCGATAAAACCCAAAGTAGGTGAAGTATTGGAAGCTATTTCGTTTTTGTATTCGTTTAGTTGTTTATCAGATATTTGTGTGCCAACAATACTTTTATCGTTATTTACTCCAAACAACAACCAAGCTTCGGCTTTTCTTGCAAGATTTGCTTCGTTACTTAAAGCAGAAAAGTATCTACCCAACTTATCTCGGTCATATTGTTTTTGGGCTGTTTTAAACTCCAATATTTCTGTTTCTGTGGAACTTTTCAATAGCTTGTATAATAGCTCTTCCATTACTATAATTATTCTCCAAAGTTAGTCAATAAACTTGCATTTTTAACTCGTTCTTCTTTCTCAAAAGAAGCCAGATAATTTTCCGTCGTCTTCAAATCCTTATGACCTAAACTCTCAGAGATATAAGCGATATTGGCTCCAGACCTTTTAAGTACGGTGGCGTATGAATGTCGCGCGGTATAAGTGCTAAGTCCTTCAATGCCTATTGCCTTACCAATTCTTCTAAGACTTCTGTTACAATTACTGATTACATCCCGAACCCTCCTATTTATCCGCATGGGTGTTTCGCCACCATTAAGAAAACCAAAAATATATGAATCAGGACTTTTATCAGGATTTCCCCACCTATCCATTATGGCCCTCATTTCAGGTGTAATAACGGCACATATTTCCTTTTTCACTTTTGAAGTATTGATGGTTTTAGCCCGAATGAAATATATCTCGCCGTTATGAATGTTGACATATTTCAAGGTAATTAAATCAGCAAAATTGATTCCATTACAGAGATAGGAGAAAAACCACAAATCCCGGTAATGTTCGGTAGCTTCACTACCGTCTGAATAGGTTACAAGCGTTTTAATTTGTTGCAAGGTTAAAGCCTGCTTTCTTCCCTGACCTGTTGGAATTTCATATTTACCTCGCCCAAAGGGATATTGTTTTTCTTTGATGATACCCAAAGACAAAGCATCGTTCATAATTGACCGAATAGCCCGGCATCTCATTCCTACCGTGGTATAGTTTCTTCCGGTATCAAGTAAATATTTTTCAAATTTCTTTAACCATGCCACAGTTACATATTCAAACGGAATATAATTCCCTGCAAAATCCTCAATGGTTTTTAAGGTGTACATATAGTAATCATATGAACCAATCCTGTTTTCGCTTAATAACGATTCAATTTTTGCCTGAAAAGCGGTTCCAAGCGTATTATTACCAAAGCCTTTTCCTAAACGAAGATTCAATGCATCAAAAGTAAACTCATGCTCATTAACTAAAGGTTCAACAATTTTTTTAATGAATGAAAAACTGTTCTCAAGGTCCCGCCTGATTTCAGAAAGAGATTTATTCTTTGTTTCTGCTAAAATTTCCCATTCTTCAATCGATAACGATTTTCCGGTAGAGTAATACGTCTGTTTTCCTTTTTGAACTACCTGGACTTTCACCGGATAGTTACCTTCCTTATTTTTTCTTCGAGTGTCAAGCGTTAAAACCACCGAAACTCCATCTTTTGAATACTTAAGCATATAAAATTTCATAAATTTGCATGTAATCAAAATGCAAATATAATGTAACTTGCACTATATCTGAATAAAAACAATAAATTATTTGCATGTAATTTGCATGTAAGTATAGTAATAATTTACAAAATAAAGTAAACCAAAATCAAATAAAAATAATTAAACAACTATATTCCAATAAATTAACGAATTAAAGAAAATTAATAAAAACAGATGAAAGTTTAAAAATATGATTCATAATCACGAGGTCGCGAGTTCAAGTCTCGCTCTCGCTACAAAAAAATTAAAGGGTTTCAGAACGATAAGTTTCTGGAACCCTTTTTCATTCCTTTAACTCACCTACCGAACTAACAAGCTGATAATTTATATGC
>JBFHJA010000431.1:0-4230 GCA_041596165.1 Draconibacterium sp.
CGCTTCCCTGCAAATTTCTTCAATAGAAACCCTGCGAATGCCGTGTTTCCAGAACAAGGTTTTGGCAGTTTTTAAAATGGAATTGTATTTTTTATTTTTTTTATGTGCAGTCATTATTCAATTATAATTTACTATCATAGTACGAATATACGAAATTGGTTGCAAAAAGCTAATTACGTCTAAATAAATTTTAATTGGTATAATGAAAAAGTTTCTTGTTTTTCAATTAAGTGTTTATGCTATCAAGGGTTGAACACGCTTCGGGATTCTCTTTTTAACGCAATGATTTATATTGTATGCACCCATGGCAATTATTGTTATACCTATCCAGGATAAAGAATGTCTGTAGGACATTACGATAAAAACCTCGCGCAAAGATCGGGGGGTGAACAATAAATGAAGGACAACTCCGCCATCTGACGGATTGAATATTGATTCTTTAATTTTTCAACCATGGATCCGCATTATTTACTACTTACCTCGGTTGCAGAAATTCAATTTGAGAACTTTCAAAAACTAAAAAGCAAAATAAAATTTTGTACTTGTTTTGTACTTGTTAAATCTATTTATGCAATGTTAAAACGAGAATTCAATCTGGAGAAATACAGAGTTAAATTATAGATATTGAACGTATTAGGAAAAGACTCGATAAAATTAAATAGTACCCAAAGGCCACATTGTTTTGACAAATGAAGACGCTGGTTATGCAACAAAAAGCAGGACTATTAGTTAAGCTATGATTCGATTTTGGAGGCGAAGATTATGACATTTATCTAAATTATCATCCTCAATTTATCGGAATAAACCGGATTTTCAGGTGTTTCCGATTTTGCATTTATCGGGTTAACGGGTATTTGCTTTAATTTTTTGAAATCACATTTCCTAACATTAAAAGGAAACCTGTTTTTCGATAATTATAATTTTCAGGATTTATCAAAAACCCGTATTTATGGGGTGCTGGAACCAGTTATGCCATTAAATCAGAAATAGGTCCATTAGAAATATCAGGGGTTTTTTCGGATTATTATGGAAACTCAAATTTCACTTTTAGCCTGGGTATTGGTTTTAAAAGGATAACGTTTGGAGCGTTTGTCAAACAATTCTGGTAAATCAAAAGGAACTTATAGGGAATATTAAAAAATAATTCCAAACGCGATGGATATTTCATAAACCTTTTGATTTTGATTTTAAATTGGCTATGTTTCGGTTTTAAATTTCGTTGAACCGATTTCATTATAATGAATTATGTATGATATTATTGGCGATGTTCATGGATATGCTTCTTTGCTAAAGAAACTTTTAATTCAACTTGGATATAAGAAATCTGAAACCGGTTACTCGCATCCCTCGCGTAAAGCTATATTTGTAGGCGATTTTGTAAATCGGGGACCTGAAATCAGAAAAACAATCCGCATTGTCCGCAAAATGGTTGAAAATGGAAATGCTTTGGCAATACTTGGAAATCATGAGATTAATACAATAGTTTATTACTTAAAGGACAAAGATGGTTCGCCGCTGATTAAGTCACCAGGGAAGAATTTTTTATCACTTTATAAAACAATCAATCAATTTTCTGCCTACTCAGATGAGTGGAAAAGTCACCGCGACTGGATGCAGGAATTGCCACTTTATCTTGATCTGGGAGATATCCGGATAGTGCATGCCTGTTGGTCGGAGACGGCAATTGAAACGCTAAAATTAGCTGAAGCAGAAGGGCATTCCCGGAAATCAATTTTTCGGAAAGCGTATAAAAAATCAAAATCTTCAATAAGTAAAAGTGTCTCGATTTTAACAAAAGGAATTGATTTTAAAATGCCCGGCGATTTAAAAGTTATAAATAATAAAGGGGTTTCACCACGATCGTTTCGAATGAGGTGGTGGGAAGATCCAACTGGAAAAACTTTTGAAGATATCTCGTTTGAAAGTAAATTTGTATTGCCTCAGTATGAGATACCTAAACAGATTATGATTCAGAATGATGCATATCCTGAGGATGCACCAATTGTATTTGTTGGTCACTATTGTCGTCATAACGGACCATATATCGTAAAACCGAATATTTGTTGTGTTGACTCATGTGTTGCCGGCACAAAAACACTAACTGCCTATCAGTGGAATGGCGAGAAGGTGCTTGAATCAAATAATTTAATTCAAGTCAAGAAATGATATTTGGTCGTAAGTGTTTGTATTTCAGCGAATAATATGATATTTAAAAAAAATAATATTTGTATTGCCGGAAAAAAAAGAAAGTATATATTTGCAACACCTTTAGAAAAGGGAAATTCATTGAGGTAATGATTAAAAAAATGGTGCGGTAGTTCAGTTGGTTAGAATATCGGCCTGTCACGCCGAGGGTCGCGGGTTCGAGTCCCGTCCGCACCGCAAAAATAGGCCGTCTCAAAACAAAATTTGGGGACGGTCTTTCTTTTTATATACACCCGCACACCAATCCATCCGCCAGGCTGTCGAGCAATTCTGCTATTTTTTCTTTTTCAGAAGGTGTGTTTCTGCACTTTTTGCAAACCGGCAAATTCACTTCCTGGTTCAACTCCGAATTTTCATTATTTACCTCAATGTTGCATACAAAACAACGTTTGTGAAGACCTTCCATTTTTTACTTTTTTGCAAAAATAGCAAAACGCTTTAATTACCGGTTTTTCATAAATAACTCATTGTCATCAATTCAGTTTTGATTGAATTGACAAAAAAGCAGAAATTCTGTCATCCAAATCCTGTTGTTTTTCTGTTGGCACAATTGTTATAGTGTTTTTAATCTGAAAAAAAATACGGAGTTTTGGTTTTCTTTCGTTGTGTTCAGTCTACAGTGGTAATTCTGGTTTTCAGTTAATTATCGGTTAAATTATGATTGTACAAATAAAAAAGAATAAGCAGTTTTTTTTCGCCTGTTCAAATCATTACCTTTGCGCAGTTTTTAAATAAATTGAATACATGGCTTTTATAAATAGTTTACTCGGAAAAATTTTCGGCAACAAGTCGGAAAGGGATATCAAGGAAGTTAATCCGGTTATTGAAAAAATAAAGGTTGAATACAATCGTATAGTTCAACTTTCGAATGACGGTTTAAGGGAAGAATCGGATAAAATCAAAAAAATTATCGACGAAAGAATTAAACCTGAAGAAGATGAGATTGCTCAACTAAAAGTGGAAGGCGAAGAAGCCGATATCCAGGCAAGCGAAAAAATTTATGAGAAAATCGACAAGTTGGAGGAAAAAATTGTTGAGAAGCTCGAAGAGGTTTTGGAAGAAGTACTTCCCGCAGCATTTGCATTGGTTAAGGAAACAGCCCGCCGTTTCGTTGAAAATGAAAATGTGGAAGTTACAGCCCGCGATTACGATCGCGATTTAGCCGCTGCCCGCAAAAGTATTATCATTAATGGCGACAAAGCAGTTTGGAAAAACCGTTGGCTTGCCGGGGGTAGTGAAATTGTGTGGAACATGGTGCATTATGATGTTCAATTAATTGGTGGTATTGTATTGCATCGTGGAAATATTGCAGAGATGGCAACTGGCGAAGGAAAAACCCTTGTGGCCACTTTACCTGTATTCCTGAATGCTCTGGCCAGGCGCGGCGTTCATATCGTTACTGTAAACGATTACCTTTCGAAACGTGATGCCGAGTGGATGGGACCAATTTATGAATTCCACGGATTGACGGTAGATTGTATAGACAAACACCAACCCAACTCTGAAGCCCGAAGAAAAGCTTATAACGCCGATATTACTTTTGGTACAAACAATGAATTTGGGTTCGATTATCTGCGTGACAACATGGCCATCAACCCTGAAGATTTAGTTCAGAGAAAACATCATTATGCAATTGTGGATGAGGTTGACTCGGTTTTGGTTGACGATGCGCGAACCCCTTTAATTATTTCGGGGCCTGTACCAAAAGGCGAAAACCAGCAATTTGAAGAACTAAAAGGTTATGTTGAAAAATTATACAGGGCTCAGCGCGAGCTTGTTAATCAGGTTTTTATAGATGCAAAAAAGTTGCTTTCAAAAGAAAATGCGACTTCCGATGAGACTAAAGAAGGTGGATTATTACTGCTAAGGGCTTACAAAGGTTTGCCTAAAAACAAGTCGATAATAAAATACCTGAGTGAAGAAGGAATGAAAGCGCTTCTTCAAAAAACGGAGAATTTTTACATGCAGGAAAACAACAAGAACATGCATCTTGTTACCGATCCGCTTTATTTTATAATCGAAGAA
>JBFHJA010000432.1:0-4224 GCA_041596165.1 Draconibacterium sp.
AGTAATAATCCGCATAAACTATCGGAACATCAATTTCCGAATTGTGTGGAAGATGCCCGGTAGAGTGTTTCAGTAAAAACCCGTTGTTTTCGCCAATTGGTGAGAGGAAATCAGGCGAAGAAAGTGTTGCCAGTAATTTATTGGCTACATTATTAAATAATATTGTATTTGTTGAATAATCTGCCAGCTCAAATAATGCCGCCGCAATAATTGCCCCGGCTGATGCATCGTAAGGTTCATCGGGTATATTGGGCGCATTAAAATCCCAGTAAGGAATTTTGCCATCCAGGATTCCGGGTTGGCTTAAAATGAAATCGGCAATTTTTTCGGCCTGAACCAAAAATTCTTCTATTCCTGTTTCGCGGTACATCATTGTAAATCCGTATAAACCCCAGGCCTGACCACGAGCCCAGGCACTTTCATCAGCATATCCCTGGTGCGTATTCCGGTTTTCCACTTCTCCGGTTTCTGGATTGTAATCAATTACATGGTAAGATGAGTAATCATCGCGGAAATGATTTTTCGCAGTTGTTTGAGCATGTTTAACAGCAATTTCCTTAAAGTTGTCATTGCCTGTTTCTTTGGCTACCCACATCAACAATTCGAGGTTCATCATATTATCAATAATTACAGGAAAATCCCATTTATCTGTATTATGATCCCACGAACGGATACAGCCAACAATGGGGTTAAAACGTGTGGCAAGTGTTTTTGCCGACTGAATTAAAATGTTTTTATATTCTTCATTCCCGGTAGCTTCATATGCTTTCCCAAAACTGCAAAACATTTTAAAGCCCAAATCGTGTGTACTGCCATCCCACTTTTCGTTTTCCAATGGAAGTGTAAATGCAAGTGCCTGAGTTTTCCATTTTTCATTTCCTGTTAATTCAAACATCATCCAAAGATTACCGGCAAAGAAACCGCTGGTCCAGTCACGAGCTGGCACTAATTTTAAATGGCCCTCCTGGATTGATCTTGGGGAAACCAATTCTGAGGTATGAATAGTAGCAATTTCATCAAGCGCATATTCAAGCTGAAGATCGCAATGTTTTACAATCTCATTTAAATCATTGGGCTTTTCATTGGAGCATCCATGAAACAGAAAAAATAAGAAAAGTGCAAAAACTTTATTCATTTAGATTTAGGTTATAGTAGCTTGTATCTTGTAATTCAAATCTTTCATTTGCAAATAAGGAAAGACTTTTAGCAAAGTATTATTACTTTAAACTGGTACAGTTTCCATTTTTTATCAGTTATTCCAATTTAAATTCTTTTAATTAAAAGCAGTATTGTTTTATAGATGTTGGGCAGTTGAAATAACAGTGCAAAAAGTTAAGTTTTCTCATTAGCAAAGGTTTTGCGGTTTTATGTTATACCTCAAAAATACAGGTTTGGCGATTTTCAAATTAGAAGTCTGGTAGCTATTTTTGGAAATATTGTTGCATAAATTTGTGAATTATACATATTTGTAATATTTATGCCATTAATTAAAACCAACAGAACCTAATTAAAAAAAATGGTATGAATTTCAGACACATTTTTTTAGCCATACTTTTATTATTCTGCACTGCTCGTTTATATTCCCAAATTGATGACATTACATTTCGACAGGTATCGCCTCCCGGTGGATTTAGTTTTCAGTCCGTGCATATCATCAAACAGGATCTATTTGGTTATATATGGATGGGGACATTTGATGGTGTTATCAGGTACGACTCAAAGAAAACAGTACATTTTACGCACAATCCTGAAAATATTACGGGGCTTCCAAGCGACAGAACTTCATCAATAGTTATTGACAACCAAAATAATGTGTGGGTAAGTACCGACCAGGGTATTTGCATGTTCAACAGGCAAAAACAGCAATTTGAAAGGGTAAATTATTTTTATGAAGATGGAAAGGAAGCCAATAAAAAAATATACTCGATGGAACTCGATGGAAATGGAAAGCTTTGGATTGCCGATGCCAAATTCTTTGGATACCTGGATCGGGATAAAAATCAACTTATACGCGTAACAGAAGGATTAACTGGTTCTCCGCGACTTTTGTATAATGACCAAAACAACCGAATGTGGGTCGGGACAAATAACGGAACTGTTTTTTTGGTATCGCCTCTTGAAAAAAGAGTTGTAAAGAAAATTAAAGGTCCGGGTTCTTTTGCAAAAACAATATTTACAAATAATAACAGAATTTGGGTTGGCTATGAAGATCATGGAGTCCGCTTATATGATTTGGATGGAAAATTAATTACACATTATACCTCTGAATCTGAAAGTGATTTTAAAAACACAAGTATCCGAAAAATTTTGAGAGATACCCGGGGTAGAATCTGGATCGCATCCTATCTTGGACTTTATGTAAGTTTTGGAAATCAATTAATTCGTTTCGATCCTGATGTTTGCGAAGGATTACCGCATAATTCGATACACACAATTTTTGAAGATAAACATGGAGGAATATGGATAGGAACCTGGTCGGGAGGTGTAGCCTATTTACATCATTCTGATAACAAATTTGTCAATTTTCAACATTCGAAAGCCCCGGAAACTTTATCGAGTAATATGGTAAGTTCGTTTGTTCAAACACAAAATGGAGATTTCTTTGTGGGCACAGAAACAGATGGATTAAATAAATTTGACGTTAAAACCCGGAAATTTCAAAAAATAAAACTATCCGAATCGGAAAGAATATTGAACATTAAAGCACTTTGCAACGATAAACAGGATGGACTTTGGGTTGGAACTGCCTTTAACGGATTGTATTACCGCCCAAAGGGAACTGAAAAATTCATACATTTTGTCAGAGGTAAAGATAATGGAACGCATATTTCGTCAAAGGGTATTTACACATTGTGTGCTTCTGATTCAGGAATTTGGATTGGTACAGGCTTTGGTGGTATAAATTTTTATAGTTTCAAAACGAAACAGATACATAACAAATCAAAAACATATCCTTTTTCAAAACTGAAGAATGAAAATATTCGAACCATGACCCTCGACTCAAACAATAACTTATGGGTTGGAAGTTTAAATGGTTTGTACAGGATTTATTTACCTTCGGGCAAATTGACGCAGTTCAACTACAATTCTTCGAAAAATCAAAAAACATTAGGTTCAGCATATTATTTTGTTACCGAGTTATCAGATGGCAAAATCTGGATTGGAACCAAAGCCGGAGGTATAAATATTTATAATCCAAAAACCGATGAGATAAATTATTTTGATGCACATGGATTGCTTAAAGAGAAAGATGTTTACGGAATAATTGAAAGTACTGAAAACAATATTTGGATTACTTCCAACGACGGATTAATACTGCATAACACACGAAAAAATAGTTCCAGAAAATTTGATATTTCAGATAGAATTCAGGGAAATTTATTTAACCCGAATGCAATTTTTAAAGATTCTAATGCAAATTTATATTTTGGCGGAACAAATGGATTTAGCATGCTGGCTTCTAATCATATAAAACTAAATCGCAGGCGCCCTGATGTATTTATTAACCAAATTGACGTAAACAATAAGAAAATAATTCCCAATCAAACCGGGATTAATACATTTGAAAAAATCATACTGCAACCTGGTGAAACTACGTTAAGTTTCCATTTTTCCTCTGACAATTACTTATTACCCGAAAAAAACAGATTTAAATTCCGATTACTTAATTATTCTGATCAGTGGGTAGAAGAAGATTATCGGGGCAATGCAACTTTTATTAACCTCCCGCCCGGAAAACATATTTTTGAAGTTAAAGCCGGAAACAATGATGGCGTTTGGAATGAGAATCCAGCCAGAATTGCAATCGAAATTAGAAATTATTGGTATAAATCTGATTTGGCAATCGTTTTTTATATTTTACTTATTTTGTCTGTTGTCGCCATTTTTGTTCGGTTTCATTTGGAACGTTTAAAACTGAAAAAAAAGCTTGCCATAGAAAAAATTAAACGTGAGCATGAAGAAGAACTTCATGAAATGAAATTAAAGTTTTTTACTAATATTTCGCATGAATTCAGAACTCCTTTAACTTTAATAAACTGGCCAGTTAATACACTTTTAGAAGCAAAAAACCTGAATGAAGAGCAGCATAAACAATTAAATACGATAAAAAGAAATACAAACCGTTTACTTCTGCTAATCAATCAAATCATGGATCTCAGAAAGGTCGAGAAAGGTCAAATTAAACTAAATATATCGAAATTTGATTTGATTGAATTTATCAAT
>JBFHJA010000433.1:0-4199 GCA_041596165.1 Draconibacterium sp.
TAAAGTCGTAAAGTTATTTGTATCAATAAAATATAGAATTTCAAACAAAAAAGAAAGTAAGATGAACAAAAATCAATCACGAAGGAATTTTATTAAGAATACCGCGGTAGCTACTGCAGTTATTTCGATTCCGAGCATTATCCCAGCTCATGCTTTTGGTGCCAACGACCGCATAAATGCTGCTGTTCTGGGAGTTAACGGACGGGGGAAAAGTCATATTTCAAGTCTTATGGTGCAGGACAATGTGGAAATTACACATTTATGTGACCCGGATATGAATGTGTTAAAAGAGCGCCAAAAAGATTTTAAGGAAAAGTATAAAAAAGACGTTGCCCTTGAACAAGATCTCCGCAAGATATACGACAACAAAGATATTGATGTTGTAAGTATTGCCACTCCGAACCATTGGCATTCACTTGCTGTAATTTGGGCTTGCCAGGCAGGAAAAGACTGTTACGTTGAAAAACCAGGCTCGCATAATATTTACGAAGGACGCAAAATGGTAGAAGCGGCCGAGAAATATGACAGGATCGTTCAGCACGGTGTACAATTACGAAGTTCACCTTCAGTTCGTGAAGCTGTGAAAATGATGCACGAAGGTTATATAGGGAAAGTTTATATGGCTCGTGGGCTTGTTTTCCGCTGGAGGGCTGATATTGGCAACAAAGGTTTTGAACCTGTCCCTGAAGGACTTGACTACGATTTATGGGTTGGTCCAGCCGCAAAAAGGCCATTTAGCCGCAACATAGTTCACTACAACTGGCACTGGACTTTTGAATATGGAAATGGTGATGTTGGCAACCAGGGTATCCACGAAACCGACTTGTGTATGTGGGGTTTAAATGTTGGGCTTCCAACAAAAATCACTTCTATGGGCGGAAAGTTTCTGTTTAATGATGCCAAAGAAACTCCCGAAGTACTTTCTTCTATTTATCATTATCCTGAAGAAGATAAGATTATTCAGTTCGAAGTTCGCCCATGGTGTACAAATACGGAAGATGGTGTAACAGTTGGTAATATTTTCTATGGTGAAAAGGGAATCCTTGTTGTTGATGGTTACGATAAATACCAGTTTTACATGGGCCAGAAACGTGAAAAAGCAAAAGGAGGAGATGACGGTTCAATAGCAAAATCGGAAATGGATCGTGGCGATGGAGGTACTGACGGCCACTTTAAAAACTGGATCCAGGCTGTTCGTGCACACGACAAAACTATTTTGAACGGACCGGTTGAAACAGCACATTTGTCTTCAGGACTGGCGCATTTAGGCAATATTGCCTATCGCACAGGCAGGGTTTTAACTTTCGATCCGCAGGCTGAAAGATTTGTGAATGACCCGGAAGCCGACAAATTGCTTACACGCAATTATCGCGATGGATTTGTTGTATCCGACAAAGTATAAAATAAAATAAACATAGGTTTAAAAATGCTCCGGAAACGGGGCATTTTTAATTTATATAAATCGGTATTTCCAACCATTCTTCCAACTTATCTTTTACCTGTTTTTTCTGTTCGGGAGGCAGGTTGTTAATTCGGGTTGAATGACTGCCTTCGGGTTTTACGATTTTCAGCAGGTTGCTTTTTTTCTGCACTTCAAATCCAGATGCTGACCACGGGTCGAATTCACCATATATGAAGAGAATTTTGGAATCAGTGGTTTTCATAAATCGTTTCACTTGTTTAGCAGCCGATTTTTCATATTTGATTTTCAAACCGTCAGGAAGGAAAATTTTGCTCAAATAGTTTTTAGAACTTTTTATGGAAAGATATTTTTTAAACGGTTTTATATCGTAACCGTAGTAGCCTAACTCGCGAGCTGCCTGCACAAAAAACGATTTAGTCGTTTCCATTCCACTAATCGAAAAATACGATGAGCCGGGAACAGACATTAAAAAATCAAAACATTCAATAATAATTGCGTTTTCTGAAGGGATTTCATTGGGCGATTTTCCCCATTGCCAAAAAGCGAATGGGAATTCAAGTACAGTATAATCCAATACTTCATTCATAGAAATGCGGTATTCAAATCCTTTTTCTTTTGAATAATTAACCAACTTAGGAATCATAAACTCACGGTTTTTCAAAATCCGAAGTTGAAAATCTACTATTTTTTGTCTGGCTTCGGCAGTGCCTGGTTTATTTTTGATAAAAGGTTCATGGCGGCCATCTTCAACACCAAAATTGAGCGGTGCAACATAAGCCACGGTTACATCAACATCGTCAGGATAAAATGCCCGGTGATAAACCGCAGTTTGCCCACCTTTACTGATTCCAGTGTTTATCCATTTTCCTGAGTAATATTTTTTAAACAATTCAACAATGGCATGATGATCGGCTTCCGCATTTTTTACTGTTAAATAGTCCCAGATTACAGGATCTGGCCATGATTCACCAAAATAGCGGTGTTCAACACAAATCTGGTTTGAATTTAACATTGGACTCAGTTCGTTAATATAACGAGGGTTGGCAGCATAGTCTGCTCCATATCCTTCGGTAATCAACAAAACTGCATTTTCTTTTCCTTTGTCGGCAACAAATACACGCTGTAAAAAAAATCCTTTCGCAGTATCGGCATGATCCAATGGCTGACGAACCATAATCTTATAAGTTCCATTAAAGAAATCGTTTCCCTGAATCTTTTCAATTTCTATTACTCCTGACTGTGATTGTAAAAATTGTTGCAACTGGGCGACTGAAACAAATGAAATAAGCAGGGAAATAAAAAGTAGTTGCAGCTTTATCATACAATTAGTTTTAAAAGGGTGGTTTTTTTAATTTTGGCGAAAATAGAAAAGATTTTCGGGAATGAACAAAACAAATTTCAGGATGAAATTGAAAATAATGCTTACCACTACAATAATTGCGCTGGCGATAAATAGCTTTTCGCAGAAGTTGCCGGTAGTTTCAGTGGCAACATCTTTGGGGGAAATAGTGTGTGAAATCGACACAATTCATGCACCGCTTACTGCACTTAATTTTCTAAATCATGTTCAAATGGATACTTACAAAAATGCCGTTTTCTATAGAGTTGTTAGGCCAAACAATCAACCTTACAGTAAAACAAAAATCGAAGTAATTCAGGGTGGATTGTTTGCTGATGAAGAAATTGACAAAATTAAACCAATCGCTCATGAAAGCACAAAAATGACAGGATTAAAGCATTTAAACGGAACAATATCCATGGCACGCAATGAACCGGGAAGCGCATCAACCGAGTTTTTTATTTGTGTTGGCAACCAACCCGAACTTGATTTTGGTGGCACAAGAAATCCCGACGGACAAGGTTTTGCGGCGTTTGGTAAAGTAATTAAAGCAATGGATGTTGTGCAAAAAATTCAAACCCAAAAAAACACAAGCCAGTATTTGATTGACCCGGTTAAAATTTTGAAAATAAAACTTCTGTAAATCAACAACATAAATTCGAACTTTATCTTTTAGTTTCATTTTAAAATAAAAAAAATAAGAATATAATTTGCTGGTTAGTAAATATTCACTAACTTTGACAAAAATTAATGAATCATGAATAATCAGACAGATAGACAAACTGAAATAATAAAGGCGGCTTTAGAAATTATCAATACTTTGGGAATTCAAGGGCTGACCATAAAAAACATTTCAAAAAAAGTTGGTATTTCGGAACCGGCAATCTACAGGCATTTTGAAAGTAAAACTGATATCCTGATAGGAATCCTAAGTAATTTTAAGGATATGGCAGAAATGCTTTCTGAAATGATGACAAACTACAAAGCAACTGCACCAGAAAAAATAAATTTTCTGTTCTCGAGGATGCTTGAGTTATTTACTGAAACACCTTCAATGGTTTCGGTAATTTTTTCTGAAGAAATATTTAAGAATGAAGAGGTATTGAAAATGAAGATAATTGAGATTGTAAATCTTCATACGCAAACAATTGAGGGTATTATTTCAAAAGGACAACAAGAAAATAATATCAGGACTGATATCGATGCTAAAAATCTTGCGCTGATTGCAATGGGTTCTTTTAGGCTGATGGTAAAAAAGTGGGAATTGCAAAACCACAATTATAGTTTGCAGAAGGAGGGTAAAAACCTGATTGAAATATTAAATAAAATTCTTAGTAAATAAATGGTTATGCAAAGGTTTATTACATATTTATTGGCAGCAGTCTTATTCGTTTTCGGGATGATTACCTTATTTCTAAGCAGTTCTATAATATTCGA
>JBFHJA010000434.1:0-4171 GCA_041596165.1 Draconibacterium sp.
CCGCCGGGGTCTAATTGTTCATTGTTTCCGGCTTTCCAGAGTTCATCGACAAAAGCAAATAAAGTAAGCCCGGCGCAAACTTCCTGATTTCGGAAAGTAGCGTCCAAAATATTTGCTATGGCATCAGCTTGTGCTTTTACGTTTTCCCCCTCGTCATAACCATCTTTTGAAATGGTCATGTAACTATCGGCACCAGCTTCGGATAGGTACATGGGCTTGGTGCTCACGGCTTTCCATTCGCCAAAAATCGGCTCAGGATTATCCCAGCGATAGACATTCATCCCCCAAACATCGATATTCGGGCATGCTGCAAGAGCTGCAGAATCGGGTAATTCACCATGTGCAGTCGAAACCGGATGCGAAGAATCTGCACTGTGGATAAGTCCGGCTGCATTGTTTAATGCGCTGTACCAATTCTGTAAATCGCCATCAAACCATTCAGGATGATAATTATATTCATTCCCAAGTTCCCAAAACAAAATTGCATTGTGGTTTTTGAACGTGTTTACATAATTAATAAATGAGCCTGAAAGAATATCGTTGTTCCCATTTTGATTGTATCCAAACCCTATAATTACTTTAATTCCGGCGGCATCAATTTCATCGAGGACAGAAACTTCTGTAATGGGTTCGTAAACACGAATCGTATTTATCCCGGCTTCCTTCATTAAAGCGAGGTCTCCGGTCAAATTGTCAAAACTCCTATTATTGCTGCCTTTTGGAACAGGATGATAACAAATTCCTTTTATGGTGTATTGCGAATCGTTTACAAGCAATTGCCTGCCTGAAGTTTTTACTTTATTTGTTGAATCGATACTTTTGCATGAAACAAGAAAAAACGCGACTATCAGAATTAGTAATATTTGCTTAGTCATATCAACTTAATTATTCATTCTTAAACCACCTTTTTAATTTTCTCCCTGGTGTTTTACTTTTCCTCTGCGTATTACCAAGGCCTCCCTAATTTCATGGGCTTTTGTTTCGGTAATATCATATTTCCATACAATTAATATAGCCATTAGTGCTGTGATAACGGGAATCAAAATATCAGCAATCCTAAGATTTGTAAGAGTTTCAACTGTTTGCACATCAACATTTTGGTTGAAGCCAACCATCGACAAAACAATTCCACTTGTGAGCAAAGCCAAAGCTGTACCTAGTTTTACCATCCACCAGTAAACGGCGCCAAACATTCCTTCCCTGCGCTCGCCGTTATTCAGTTCGTCTAAATCGCACACATCGGCAGTCATCGACATCATAAGGGTAAATAAACCTCCGATACCGAACGAAAGAAATGGGATAGGCATAAACATCAACCAGGGATTGGCTGGATTAAATCCCCACCATTTTAGTCCATAACCTATTATTGAAATGAGGGTTGCAATAACAAATGCATTCTTTTTGCCCACTTTTTCGGATATTTTTGTAATGACAGGGATAACCAAAAAAGCAGTAGCCATGGCACTTACGGTACCAAACCATGCCGGCCACGAACCTGCGGCCACCTTATCGCCCTGAAACAAATAGTAGACAATGATAAACATGGCGAATTGTGCAATGGTTTGAAATCCGTTAAAAATCAGGAAGGTGGCCCCGCACAGCTTGATAAATGGTTTATTCTTTAGCGTGAGTTTAATCCCCCTGAGAAATTCTTTTGTATTGACAGCCAGCTCTTTCATCGACAAATTGGCCATTTTATCTTTATCGGGAACAATAATTTCCTTATTAAACAGAGCCGGCATTATACCGAGGACCATGCAAATTGCCCCCACCCAAATCGACAGTGTTTTTGCCCCCTGGGGAGCTGTTTCAAAAATTGATGGTTCATAAATAATTACCCAAAACCAGGGAGCAATCATCCAGGCAATTTGACCCATCCACTGCGAAACGGCCATTAAGCGTGTACGTTCGTTGTAATCGGGCGTCATTTCGTAACCCAAACCAATTAACGGCGTTGCGAAAATGGTATAACCGATATAAAAGAAAATGGAAACAATTAAAAAATAGATGAAATTATAAGTTTGGGATGCTTCGGGATTTAACTGCCACATTACCATAAAAGCTACACCGGTTATCACGCTCCCGAGCAAAATGTAGGGCTTTCTGCGTCCCCATTTCGATTTTGTATTGTCGGAGATAAATCCCATAATCGGGTCGGTCAGGGCATCTATTAATCTTGGAAGTGCTCCCAGAATACCGGCTAATACTGGGTTCATATTTAATGACATTACCAACACAACCATAAAAACCCCGAGTGCAGCGGGAAATAACTGGTTCGCCAAATGTCCCGATCCGAATGCTAATTTTTGTCCGAAAGGGACAATGTCCTCCTGAGCCGTTTTGTAATGTGCCATTAGTTAGTTTTATTGATTAATTATGATTGATTATTGATTATTTTTCATTCTGCATTACAAGCTTTGGTTTCCGGTCGTGGGTGTAAAGCCCCCAGTGTTTTTCGGGTTCAAGTTCTTCGGGCGAACCTTTCCAGGATTCATCGAAAGCTTCAAAAACAAAAGTCAGGATTCCCTCCGCATTGCTCCAGTTTACCAAATCGTTGTAATAGATTTCCTGAAACTCCTCGCTCACATTTCCGGGATCAATCCCCCTTCCGTTTGAATTGGTAGCCCAGCCAGCTTCGGTTATTATTACAGGTTTATCAGGGTATTTTTCAGCTACGCCAAAATAATTTTGCTTTGTATATTCCAGTGCCTCGTGAATGTGTTTGTATTCCCAAACAGGGTAAGTATGGATGGATATAAAATCAAGCTCTTCAGCCAACGGTGCCAACTTGGTAAGCCACGGCACATAATTTTCGCAAAATGTAAGCGGTTGTTTGGTTTCCTTTTTAATCATCCGCACATATTCAATTACCTTTTCAACAGGTACAAAATGGTCGGTCCAGTCAACTGTTGCTTCATTTCCGGCAGAAAGGGAGAATATAATTTCAGGATATTGATTGGCAAGTTTTATTAATCTTTTAATTTCTGCCAAATTCCTTTTTCGGTTTAGCTTCAACTCTTCCTGCGTATAAATTTTCCCCCACGGACAAGCAAAATTATTCAACTCGGCACCAATGTATGCTCCAAGCATTACCTTAAAATCGAGTTTTTCCTTCTGAATAACTTCCAGCACAATTTCGGCATGTGTGCTGCAATCGTACAGGCGAATATATTTCCAATGTTTATGCAGAATTAACAGGTCTTCTTTTACCTGATTATATGAAGGATAAATCATTTGGTCGGGGCTTTGACCATCTCTGTATCCCGAATAGCATATTGCATTTCCGGGTTGAATACCTAATTTTTTAAATCCGTTCATATCGTTTCCTTTTACTGCTATTTGCCGTATTTCGGATTTCCGTCTTTATCCCAAAGTCCCCAGAAAGCGCCTACATCGCCTTCATCGTTTATTTTCCATAATTCATCGAAACTGGCGAAATAAAACATGTCAATATTTTCTTCAGCACTCCATTTCTGAGCATTAATAAAATATGTGACAGCATTTTTAAAAGAAGGCTGTGAAGCCTCAAATGTAGAGCCTTTGTTTGGCCATCCGGTTTCGCTGATAATTACTTTCTTGCCTTTGGCAGCGCCAACAGCCCGGTGGTACATGTCTTTCATATAAAGCAGCGAATAGTCAATGTGGCATCCTTCCCAAAAGGGGTAACAATTGGCAAAAATTACGTCGCACATTTCGGTAATTGCCGGGCGGTTGCAGAATTCATAATAAGCATCCACATAGCCAACCTGAATTCCCGGTAATTCTTTTTTTACGCGGGCAATAGTTTCGAGCAATTCCTCCTCGGTCAATTCTTCGCGGTACAGCACTTCATTTCCCACAGCAACCAAATCGGCATTTCCGGCTTTGGCAACTTTTATCAGGTTTTCAATTTCTTCCTCGTTCAGCTCTTTGTTATCGCTTAACCAGGCGCCAACTATTGTTTTAAGTCCATTTTGCTTTGCAATGGCCGGAATCAATTCATTTCCGTCGGTACACGAAAAAGTGCGCACCCATTTTACATGTGGCTTAATGATATCGATGCGGTTTTTAATTTGTTCCGCGGTAATAACCGAACCCGGCGACTGACCATCCAAATAGGAACTAAAACAAATCCCATGAATTCCATTTTTCAGGTATTTGCTAAACAATGACGACAAATCCTCCCGGCTGA
>JBFHJA010000435.1:0-4158 GCA_041596165.1 Draconibacterium sp.
TGAAGTAGTATTGCTTTGGATACGACTTTTAAAATGTTCAAAATATTGTTCCCCGATTTTCGATATAAACACCTTTTCATCTATAGCAGTGAGATGCCCTTTCTCATCAGAACCTTCTCCTACAAAAGTTATTTCCAATCCTAACTCTTCTGCGGCCATTAAAATAAAATCTCTTATTGAAGTAGTTATGCCAGTTGCGATAACATAATCATCGGGAACTTCTTGTTGAAGAACTAAATGCATTGCTCTGATGTAGTCTTTTGCATGCCCCCAATCTCTCCGTGATGATAAATTTCCAAGGAAAAGAGTTTTTTGCATTCCCAAAACAATACGCGCCAATGCACGCGTAATTTTTCGTGTAACAAACGTTTCGCCCCTTATTGGTGATTCATGATTAAATAAAATTCCGTTTGATGCGTGCATTTTATATGCCTCTCGATAGTTCACTGTTATCCAGTAAGCATAAAGTTTTGCAACACCATATGGTGAACGCGGATAAAAAGGTGTACTTTCAGTTTGAGGAACCTGCTGCACAAGACCATACAACTCAGAAGTAGAAGCTTGGTAAATACGGGTTTTATCAACCAATCCCAATAACCGGATAGCCTCCAAAATACGCAGGGTTCCAATTCCATCGGCATTTGCAGTATATTCCGGCGTATCGAAACTAACTTTTACGTGGCTCATTGCTGCCAGGTTATAAATTTCATCCGGTTGAGCTTCCTGGATAATCCGTGTGAGATTCATACTGTCGGTCATATCACCATAGTGCAAAATTAAGTTCCGGTTATCAACATGAGGATCCTGATAAATATGATCTATCCTTTCAGTATTAAACATCGAAGCCCTTCGTTTTATACCATGAACAACGTAATCCTTTTTAATCAGGTATTCAGCCAAATAAGCTCCATCCTGTCCTGTAATTCCGGTAATAAGTGCTATTTTTTTTGCCATTTTGATATTATTAGTGTTGCTTCATTTATTTATGAAATGGGATTATTTCTTCTCGTTATTCGATATTAGTTCATAAATTTTTTCCCAATCAGGAATTCCCAATATATTTCTATCATCAATATACATATCAGCATATATCTTCCTACTATAGGTGTTATCAAATTCTTCACCTTCAAAATCATTATTCACCGCATGAAAAAACAGACCTCTTTTTTCGCAAAAATTCACTGCTTCTTCCAATTCTTTTCCTGAACGATAAGTCCATAGTATGAGCTTGTGCCCTTTTTGTTGAATAAGCTTTAACGTTTTTATAGCATAAGGAATCTCCTTCCCAATAGCCGGGAATTTGTGCTTTACAATAGTTCCGTCAAAATCAACAGCAATAATCATATATTTTTTTGTTTGATTATATTATGAATTAAAACAAATCAATTATTCTACATTAATACCACTCTAAAATAATTCGAAATGGGTCTTGAAAAGATATTTAATAATCATAAAACTTTGAATCATCAAATAATACTTTGAATTTTAAAAATCAAAACTTTTTATGATTGAATTTTAAAAAGTAAAAATAATTTGAGGATATCAATATCTGGAGGTGAAATTTTTGTGATTGGGAAATTAGTTACAACAAAACAGCCGATTATTTAAGGTGTAGTTCCTGTTCGTTGACTTCTTTATTAACTGAATCAATTTCCTTGTTTTTTATTGAGTGCGTATTTAAAATTGGCTCCGTAAAATTGAGCTTTTTAACAGACTTCACATTTTTTACATTTCCATAATACGAATTCATTGATATAAATTCGGGGACGATATACATCATTTTTTCCACGAGTTTATTCCGGGTCAAGCTATCCATACCAGTTAGTAAATCGATAATTTTGTCATTCATATCCTCAAAATCATGTTTCCGATCTTTCCCGATCATAATTTTTTCGTTGTAGGTATTCGTTAGCACCTCTTCTTTATTGTCAAGCAGTTCTTCATAAAGTTTTTCACCGGGCCTCAGTCCCGTAATCTTTATTTCAATATCTTGATTAGGAACAAATCCAGACAATGAGATCATTTTAGCCGCAAGATCATATATTCTAACCGGTTCTCCCATATCAAAAACAAATATTTCACCTCCTCTACCCATAAATCCTGCCTCCAGAACTAACTGACAAGCTTCCGGGATGGTCATAAAATAACGTGTAATATCCTTATGAGTGATTGTAACTGGACCACCTCTCTCAATTTGTTTTTTAAATAGAGGAACTACCGAACCATTTGACCCCAAAACGTTTCCAAAACGGGTAATAATAAACTGAGTAGAAAATTTCCCTGATTGAGCAAGTGACTGAATGTACATTTCACTTATTCGTTTGGTTGTACCCATAACATTTGTTGGGTTTACCGCTTTATCTGATGAGATAAAAACAAATTTCTCAACACCAAATTCAATCGATAAATCCGCCATAATTTTATTTCCGCCAACATTTACACGCAATGCTTCACTAGGAAACTCTTCCATAAGCGGCACATGTTTATATGCTGCTGCATTAAACACAATTGTTGGTGAATATTCAGCAAATATTTTTCTCAATTTTGATTTATTGGTAACATCGCCTACAATTACTTCAAAATTGGTATGCTCACTGTTTGCCTTAATTTCCTGCTGTAAATTATATAAATCAGATTCTGCTTTATCAAGTAAAATTATTTTCTGAACTTTGAAATTAATCAATTGCCGTACAATTTCAGAACCTATTGATCCTGCTGCACCAGTTACAAAAACCACAGATTCTTTTAATCCTTGTTCAATTTTTTTTCTATCCAGTTGAATCGAGTTTCTTCCCAACAAATCTTCAATTTTAATTGGTCGAATGGTCTTTGCATGCAATTCTCCTTTTATCCAGTTTTTTACTGGAGGTACTTCTTTTAACACAAGATGTAATTCCAAACATTTATCTGTTATCTCTCTTTTCCTTTTATTGGATATTTCAGAATTACCAAAAGCAAAAATAATTTCGACAACTTTGTTTTCGGGTATGATTTTATTAAAAGCGCTATTAACAGAATAGATTGGAACACCCAACAAATATTTGTTATGAAGTGTAGCGTTATCATCAATAAATCCAATTATTTTAATATTCACCGAAGTGTCTGACAGAAGTGCGTTCAGAGTAGCCTGTCCCAAAGTTCCTGCACCAAAAATCATTAAATTTTTAACATCTTTCTTAGCAACAAACCAATACTGGAAAATCATCTTTGCAAAAAGTCTGGATAAAATTAACAAAGTCGAGAGCAACATGGCAAAAATTACAATAACAGAAATTGGCATGTTCAGGAACGAAGAATCATTAATAAATCTTGCAGTCAATGAAGTAAAGCTAAGTAACACACCTCCACAAATAGTTGCCAGAAGTATGCGTAATATATCTTGACTGGTACTATGTCGCAGAATACCGGAATAGGATTTTGACCTCCAAAAACATAAAATCATAACAGGGAATACAATTATCAAATGCATCGAATTAATAATTTCTTCCATGCTTGAAAGGTCAAAATTTAATCTGAGCAGAATTGCAGTGTACCATGAAAAAAATACCACGCCTAAATCAAGGAGTAATACTGTCCATCTCGGTACGTAATTTTTTGAGAAATAATATGTAAAGTGTTTCATATTTTTATTTTGCTAAAAACGTCAATCCAATATTTATTACCATTTATGTTTTTATGAAATCGAGAACCGGAGAAATTAATATGCATCATAATTATTTTAAGCGACTTAAACTTTCAAGTTGATCTCAACTGTTATGCAAATTATGGCTTAATCAAATAAAAAACAAATAATTTATATACTGGTTTATGTTCATTTTTATTTCACACCTAGCAAGCTTACAACATATGACAACTATCATACCCAACAACATATAACACTGTACTACAACTATTTAAAACTTTACCTAGCTTAATATTTTGTTTCATAGTGGGACAATAATCTCCGAGTGGTTAATTGATTAAATTATTTTTAGCGAATTTTCAATTCGTAGTAAATATGAAGTGGATTAAATAAAAAATCTCCTTCACTTTATAATTAAATTCAACAGTATTAAGAAAACTAAATATGGTATGAAAAACCAATTTCACATTACAACTATTGCAACAATGATTGTTTTTGAATTGATTTTATAGTTATATATCTTACAACAAGATAAA
>JBFHJA010000436.1:0-4142 GCA_041596165.1 Draconibacterium sp.
GTACCCGCTTATTGTTTCGTCCGTTTCGTTATTTAAAAATAAAATAAGGTTGGCCAGTGGCTGGTATTTTTGTTGTTCAACCGGGTAACCCATTGTTTCCCGACCAAATAATTTATGGCCTTTTATGGGTTCTCCTTCAAAGATATATTTCTGAATTTGTGGCAAGGCTTCGGCACCGCCTTTTACAACTGTGGAATATGGGCCACCCGACCATAAAGTTTCTTCGTTTAACTGGATAGTTTCCTGGCCATATTTCCCATAAATCATGGCTCCCAGCCGACCATTTCCAACCGGTAGTGCTTCTTCCCATACTTGGGCAGGAGTATTGTACCACAACAAAGTTGCCGGGTCAAACTTTTTTTGGTCAATCTGTGCGGGAATATCTGTTTCCTGTGCAAACAGGTTTGCAGAAATTCCCATTATCAGGAGAAATGCTGCTAAAATTCTTCTATTCATTGTTTTTTTCTTTTAAATTATTTAGTTCAGTTGAAAATTGAAATCCTCTCTTGTAAAAACAGGAATATTTTCAATGGAAACCTTGTAATCAATTGATTGTCCTCCTTTGTAAGTTTTGCCCGTTAAAGCATCTTTCCATTTTACACCTTCGGGTAAATATATTAAGCGTGAAGTTGCAGCGGCTTCCAATACCGGGGCAACCAAAATATCGGGGCCAAACATATACTGGTCTTCTATTGAATAACAAATTTCATCTTTTGGAAAATCGAAGAAAAGCGGGCGCATTACTGGTGTGCCATTTTCGGTCGCGATATCCATGTGCTTTTGAATGTACGGGCGAAGTTTCTCACGAACGTGTAAATAGTGTGTCATAATTTTAAATGCCTCGTCGCCAAAGCTCCATACTTCGTTTGGACCTCCGGTACCGGTAACTTGATTTACCAGTTTTGTCATTGGCGAATTTACGCCATGAATGCGCATCACCGGAGAAAATGCCCCAAATTGAAACCAGCGTAGCAACAGTTCCCTATATTCTTCAGAGTCTGACTTTCCCCAAAAACCACCGATATCTGTATTCCACCATGGAATTCCACACAAACCAATATTTAAACCTGCTTTTACCTGTTTTCTTAATGTTGGGAAGTCGCCGCTTATATCGCCCGACCATAATAGTGTTCCAAAGCGCTGACTTCCAATCCAACCGCAACGGATAAGGTTGATGATTTCGGTTTGTCCGCTGGCAATCTGGCCATCGTAAATTGTTTTGGCAAAATAGTAGGGGTAGAGGCACGACACTTCTTCTCCATTTCCCATGTGATACCTGATATTGTTGTATTCGAGTGGTTCAATTTCGGGTTCGGCTTCATCCATCCAAAAATTGCGCACACCCAAATCCCAGTAATTTTTTTTGAGTATTTCCCAGAGTGCTTTTCGTGCATCAGGATGGGTTACGTCAACATAGGTAAGGTCGTCATTTGCCTGGAGAAACAGATTTACTCCGTGTTCCGGTCGAATGGTAAAATTGCTTTTTTTGAATTCAGTATAATTTTCGCTTTTTTTTGCGAGCGTTGGCCACACCGAAACCAGTAATTTTATATTCATACTATCCAATTCACGAATCATTGCTGCGGGGTCGGGCCACAATTCTTCGTTGAATTTCCAATCGCCGGTAACCGGCCAGTGGTAAAAATCGGCAACAATTACAGAAATCGGCAGGTTGCGTTTTTTGTATTCCCGTGCTACCGAGAGCAAATCTTCCTGCGAATAGTACCGTAGTTTCGACTGCCAGAAACCGGTTCCATGTTCCGGCATCTTTGGCGATTTTCCTGTTAAATCGGCGTAGTGCGAAACAAGCTCCGAAGGTGTATCTCCCGGAAAAATAACATAGTCGATTTGTTTTGTGTATTCGGCAAAAAAGCTTGTGTGGGTCAACGATAATTCCGCACGACCAACGGCAGGGTTGTTCCAGATAAAACCATATCCTTTACTTGAAAGAAGAAATGGGATTGAAATTTGTGTATTCTTTTGTGCCAGCTCCAAAACCGTTCCTTTCAGGTCGAGGCAATCGTTTGGATATTGACCCATACCATATAAATGCTCGTCTTTTTCGGCATCGAAAGTCACTTTTGTTTTAAAGCGGTCGCTTCCTTTGCTTTCCCATTGCCTGGCAAATTGCGGATGGTGCGGGTGAATGGCTTCCTGAAGCAAAACTTCATCTTTATCATTGAGGTAAGTAATCCTCCCTCTTCGCGCCTGAATTTCAGCACGAATTTTACCATTTTTTACAACTGCTTTTGTAGCTTCAATTGTAATTTCGAGCTTCACTTCCGGCTGTGGCAAAAGGTTCCAATCTTCGTTGGTAATCCGCAAACTTTTCGAGCCGCGAAAACGCAAAGCATTTGGGCCAAAAGCATCAATCCAGTACAATTCACCTTCGTCTTCCCATTGCAGACGATTGTCAAATTTTGTAAACGGGCCGGCTTTTTCCTGTGAATAAATATTCATGGGTGCAATGCAAAACACTGTCATTGCAAAAAAGAGAATCATTTTTATACCTGCTTTCATATGGTTTTGTTTAAATTTTATATTCTGTTTTGCGGTTATTTAAATACTTATTCTGTTTCAAAAATATCGTTTAAGCCCAAATAGGTGAGTTTAATTATATTGGTCATTTTTTCCATGTCGATAAATTCGAGTTCATCGTTTGGGTAATGGTAATGGCGGTGCAATCCGGTAAAAAGTGAAATTACAGGAATTCCTTCCGCAGCAAATGGCACAAAATCACTTCCTCCTTTTGGTAGTTCATCGGGCTGAAAACGGATATCAAGATTCAGTTTGTTTACTTCATTTTGTTTCTGAAAGATTTCTTCAAAATTCTTATGTTTTTTTGTGTATTGCACTTTTAGATATCTTTCCGAATCATCTTGTATCGAAGTCCGGCCAATCATATCCAAATTAATATTCAAAACTACATTCATGCTGTCCGGAATATTTTTCACAAAATATTTTGAGCCCCACAAACCCTGTTCTTCTCCTGTCCATGCTGCAAACACAATAGTTTTGGCAGGTTTTTTACCACTTTCCTTATATGCCCTTGCGAGGGTTAGCATGCCCACAGTACCCGAAGCATTGTCGTCGGCGCCGTTAAAAATAAAACCGTTGTATTTCCCAACATGATCGTAATGTCCGCCAATCACAACAACTTCATTTGTGTTCTCGCCCTCAATATAGCCAAGCACATTCCTTGCCCTGATTACTTTCTTGTCGTTATCGACTTTAAACTGAAAACGAGAGCCGGGAAGTTCCCTGCTTTTAAATGTCGACATATTAAAATCAGGTTTTTGCATCGCAAGCAGATTTGCGTTTTCATCGGCCAAAACCAGTTCGGCAATGTTTTTATTTAGCTGAATTACCGGAATTTCCTGAGTGTTTTCCCAGTTGGGAAGGCTGATTTTTTTCAAATAGAAATCATCCTGAATTTCGTCACCTTCATAAAACTCATTGTCGGTAAACATTGGCAGGTTGGCAGGTTTTGCTGCCTTGAAAACGGAACCGGGATTGTATTTAATTACAGCAATTGCTCCCGCTTTACGGGCATTTTCAATTTTCTCGCTCTCTAATTTGTTTATTGAAAACTGATTGTCTTTGTTCAGCGTCTTATAATTTTCCGATTGCTTTTCGTTTATTCCGGCAAAGCCTGAAATGATAAAAGCTATTTTCCCTTTCAAATCAACACCCTTAAACGGGTCGCATTTTAAGTCTTCGTTTTTTACTCCGTAACCGAGGAATATAACAGGAGCATCAAATTCTACAGCGCCAAACCGTCCCTGTAACTGATAATCTGAGCCTTCTACAAGTTTATTGCCCTGTGTTGAAAAACCTGTTGATTTTACCCACCGAAGCTCACTCGTTTTATTCCTTGTTTCCGTAATCAGGTCGAAATTCTGGAAGTAACCCCGGTACGATTGTGGTTTTTCACCCTTTAGCCTGAACTCGCGGCTTACCCGTTTTTCTTCGATATCGCCCAGGGGTTTTATGCCATACATTTGGAAAACACTGGCAATGTAATCGGCGGCCATGTATGCGCCCTTGGTACCCACTTCGCGCCCTTCGGTCCAGTCGGATGCGAGGAATTTCAACGGGGCTTCCACTGTTTCAACTGTAATTGCGTTCAGGCCTTTATCAAC
>JBFHJA010000437.1:0-4139 GCA_041596165.1 Draconibacterium sp.
CCGGTTCCTGTTTCCATTTCTATTGAATAGTTCGGAAACCCGCCAGTAATCCGTTTTTCGCCAACTTTTTCTTTAAGTGAATTGTCATCGTTGTACCAAAGTTTTTCAATCGAAGTTGAAATTTCATCTTCCCGAAGTTCGTTTTCAGCCTGTACTTTGTTTAGGTTAATCAGTAATTCCTTTTCGCTGAGCCGGAGTTTGTTTCCAACACCGGCATCGGTAAATTGGATGCTCCCGTTTTGATTGTCGGAAATTGAGACTTCAAAATCGGAATTGCTTAACGGCTGACCTTCAAAAAGATTCACAATTGATTGAATTGCCTGAAGCTGATATTCCTGATTTTTATCGAATTGTAATTGCATTCTTTTCTATTTTTCAGCTTTCGCAGCCAAAATTTTAAACCACGTTTTAAATTGCTCAAAATTCATTTTGGTTGATACTTCATCATAAATTTGTTTTGAATCGCTCAAACCCTTTACTTCTATTATTTTAAACTGCTCCCTGCTGTCTTCATAGTTGATGAGAATTAGTTTGCTGCCTGTTTTTTGCGCCAGATTCCACAAAGCAAGAAACTTGTTTTTATTGCCGGTTTTTGCCATTCCGTAATTCCAATACCTGTTTGGATGACTTTCATAAGGCCTTACTTTTATACATCTCAAAAATTCGACTATAACAAATCCATCTTTTGTTTTGAATAATGCATCAATATCGCCACCGCCGGTTTTGCTGTCGTCCAAAGTTTCAATGATCAGGGCTTTTACCTCGTCGTCAAATATCAATGTTTCATTTTCCGCCATCGCTTAACTTTTTAGCACTTCTGCATTTAGCAATTGAAACCATGTTTTAAACTCAGCCAAACTGTAATTCAATTTCTTTGAAAATGTTATATTTTCTGAATCTGCCGAAAATACTTTGAACAGTTTGAACACAGATTTTTCGGGATTATAGGCAACAAGCCATAAAAATCCTTCGGCTTTCAATGCAAATTCCCAAACAAATCCAATTTTATCTTTCAGTTGTTGCCATGTTTCATTTGGTTCGAAAGTTTCAATATTTGTTTCCACTTTCAGAAACTCCAGAAATATGTATCCTTTTTTGAGTCGGTAATAACTGTCAATATCAGCAACTTTCGTAGCTTCATCGCCAAGTATATCAAACAACAGCGACATTGCGCTATCGTCAGTTTTTTTTATTGATTTCGATTCCTGTGACATTATTAAAGGGTTTTAAAAGTTGTTCCGGAATCTTCAAAAATGAGTTGCACATTTGTTTTGATGCTATCCTGATTTTTAAATATTGAATCGAGGCAAATAATTGATTTTGGTTGAAATTCCCGAAGTCGTTGTGCTATTTCAATATCCATTCCGTTTGTCGCTATCAAAAGTTCAAAAGAATTAATATTGTACACAATCGTTTTACCAAATTCAATTTTGTCAATCTTTGTATTCAGGTCAAAACCATTTTTTATGATGATTTCATAAATTAAATCAAGGTCTTTTACCTTGTCCTTTTCTGTCTTGTCAAAATATGAAAGTTGCTTAAGCAAATCAGTTTCATTTTCTATTTCATCGCCTCTCCATATTTTGAAGTTGGATGGACTGCATGAAAAAAATTTGAAGCCCAAATCATGTTTTATATTTTCAATTGTTTTATTTATGGATTTCGCTGAAAGATTATCTTTTATAATTTTTTCGATGGCCTTTGTAATTCTTAGCCGGGCAACTTCTGAAATTGTTGCACAACCAAGTGATTTGGCGTTTTTCCCTGCTTGTGTTGTTTCGTCAATAATTTCCGGAAGTGTTACAAAAATAAATGAGCGTTTCTTGTTGTCGACAAGATTTTGCCTCAGAACGGCCTCCGCAGTTGTACCTGATCCGCCAAAAAAATCAAGTACAATATCGCCCTCATTAATTGTCCCGAGCTGAATAAAGCGCTGTATTAAATCAACAGGTTTTGGATTCGTAAAAACCTTTGCACCTACCAATGATTCCAAATACGAGGTAGCATTTGAGGTTGTGTCAACGTCAATCCACAAAGATTTGGCTACTCTTCCTCTCTCCTGAGCTTCAACCCAAAATCTTTTGCGCTGCGGGCCAGCTTCTCCTGTTGTGCCAAATACGATTCTGTTTTCTGATAACAATTCCTGAAATTTGTTGTAATCATTTTTCCAGCTGCAACCTGGATTTGGGACATATTCCTTTCCCGTTTTAGGATTTGTAATTATATACAACTGGTTTGGTCTTTCTCCTTCCACTTGAAATGGGTCTGCTTTCCACGGTCCGCGCGGATCATTGTCCGGGTTTTCAAAACCAACGGGCGTATCGGGCAACCTGAAATCAAACCTGTTTTTCCTGTGATATTCTAAGTTTTTAAAATATACAAGATTGTGGGTGTGGCTTACTGAAAGTAGAGCTGTGTTGGTTACTGATTTGGTTGAGTTCCAGATAATATTACCAAGAAAATTTTCCTCTCCAAAAATTTCATCAAGTAACAGTTTTAATGTATATGCCTCATTGTCATCAATCGAAACGAAAAATACACCATCTTCGCGGAGTAAGTTTCTGGCAATAAATAAACGGGGAAGCATCATCGACAACCAGTTTGAGTGAAAATGACCGCTTTCTTTTTTGTTTGATTTGAATAATCCCTCTTTTGTTAAAAATCCTTCCGCGTCTTTGTTTCCCAGCTTTTTTAGGTATTCGGTTTTGGTTTCCGAAAAATTATCGGGGTAAATAAAACTGTCGTTTCCTGTGTTGTATGGAGGATCAATCGTAATCATCTTTATCTTTCCAAAGTAGGACTTTTGCAGGACTTTTAATACCTCTAAGTTTTCTCCTTCAATGAAAATATTTTTTGTTGATTCCCAGTTTTTCGAAAGTTCAATTTTAGGATTTAAAGTGCATGTACTGGGCATTTGAAGTTTTTTGTAAGCTTCGTTTTTGCCTGCCCATGAAATTTGGTAACGTTCGGAATCTGTATTAATATTTTCGCCTAAAAGCTGTTTTAATTGGTCGATATTAATTTGGTTTTCTGAAAAAGCGCCCGGAATGATTTGCTTTAATTTTGAAATGAGGTCTTCTGTTATATTCAGTGATTTGCCATCCATTGTTTTTGTTTTCTTTTTGTTAATAAACCTATTCAATTTTGAGCAAAATGAATTAATTGCGGGTTTTGCCCTGAGTTAAACACAAAATTTCATAAGTTTTATGATTATACTAAAAATGGTTTGTGCATTGTCAGCATTTGGCTAAAATAAGAAACAAAAGGTAGAATAAATGGGTATAAGTTTGCGAATTTATCAACATTTAAGCTGGTATGTTAGGAATGATTTTTTTGTGAGCTTTTTAGAAAATGAAGTAGCGTTAAATTATTATTATCTGTATTGGAGCATTATTTATTTTTTATTTCATACACTTGTCATTTTTCGATTTTTGCCAGAAAAGCTATGTTTTTAACAGAAAGGCAATTGTTTTAAGGGGGTATTTGCAGTAAAAGACAATAAATTGATTATTATATGTAATAAATCAGGGGTTGAAATTATATTATTTATTTAACAAATGACTGTAAATCGACAGAATATGTTTATTAATGTAATGCAACGGTTAGGTATAGTAGAAAAATGACAGAAAATATTTGCAAGTGTAAGCATATTGATTATTTTTGTCGCTCTATTATTTGAAAAAGATTTTAAAGATTATAATTATAAGGTATGTGTGGAATTGTTTGTGTTTTTGATTTAAAGACAAGTGCGCAGGAGTTGAGGCCTAAAGTTTTGAAAATGTCGAAGAAAATTAGGCATCGCGGACCCGACTGGTCTGGGGTATATTGTGGAGAAAAAGCTGTAATGGCCCACGAAAGACTCTCAATTGTTGACCCGGAATCGGGTGGACAACCTTTGTATAGTAAAGATAAAAAACTGGTTTTGGCAGTTAATGGTGAGATTTATAACCATCGTGAAATTCGAAATCAATATGCAGGGAAATATGACTTTCTGACTGGATCGGACTGTGAAGTCATTTTAGCGCTCTATCGCGATAAGAAGGAAAAATTCCTTGACGACATGAACGGGATTTTTGGTTTCGCGCTTTACGATGAAGAAGAAGATGCTTTTTTGATTGCCCGCGACCACATCGGAATTA
>JBFHJA010000438.1:0-4134 GCA_041596165.1 Draconibacterium sp.
GCATGTAGAAGTTCAACTTTGGCAATCATTCCGTTATCAAACAATTTTTGAGCGTCAGAATAGTGACGGGTAGTTGCTTCCATCATTTGTTGCCGAACTTTTAAAACCTGGGTGCCAAGCGAAAGTCCGTAGTATCGGGTGACCAATTCGGAAAGCAGGTTGCCCTCAGTTTCGCGCAGTTCTTCACGACTAATGTTAATGTTAACTTCAGCAGCATCGTTTGCTCCCTTTATTTTACCACCTGTGAATAGTGGCCAAATTACATCCGCCGAAACTGTTGCGAAATTTTTCTCCTGAATTATCTCATCCCAATTGGCATTTGCAATCTCCTCGCCGCCTTCAAGTAACTTCTCACGTATGGCAGATGTGCTTACATCATCGGGCAAAACGGGTACCAGCTGATTTGTATTAGGATCGGGATTAGGTACTCCGCTAAAAACACCATAATTTCCAAGTGCGCTGTAAAGTGGTGTGATTGCATCTTTAACCGGAGTTAAATCAAGGTGCAGCGGATCCGACATAGATACAGCATTTGCACTTAACGAAACAATGGGCATGTATAAACCCCGTTTGGATTTTAACTCGAACTCCTTCTGTTTTATTTGCTGTTTAGCCTGTAAGAGAGCCGGATTTTGTTCATAAACTATATTTAATGCTTCGCCAAATGTCAGCAATTGAGCATTTTTCTGGGCATTTGTGAATTCAATTCCACAGAACAGCATTATAACAGTAAGGTAAATTTGTAAGCTTGTTTTCATTATATTCTTTATCTTAAAATCTTATTGGTTAAATAAATCAGGTGGTCTTCGTCTTTCTTTTTAAAAGTAATGTTGTCACCTGCATTTTTGTAGCATAAATTGATGTATTGAATGGTATTGATAATTACAAATAAGTATAAATCCGATTCGGTAACTTTTTTATCAAGCTGACCTGATGAATAGCCATCAAATACAAGCACATTAATTATTTTGAAAATGTTTTCACGCATTTCACTGGCAATAACAAAACTGTAATCGTTAATGAGCACATACAAAAACTTTAGTTTTATTGGTTCTGCATTGGCAAGGGTAAAAAAATGACGAATCATGTTTTCTACGATCTCGCTAAAGGTTAACTCATTATTTGTTAGCTCTTCAAATTTGCATACTACTTCCTGATAAACATCATGAAGAAGTGCGTTCACCATTTCATATTTTCCTTTGTAGTGCATATAAAAATAGCCCGATGCTACTTCTGCATCCTTGGCAATTAACGAAGCGGAAGCTCCTCCAAATCCGTGCTGGACAACTAATTTCATTGTCGATAATTTCAACCTTTCAATCCTGTTTTGATCTGTAATTCGCGCCATAATCCACTTAGATTAATAAATGAACGTTCATTCATTAAATTTCCGTGCAAAACTAGAAACATTTTTATTTCTGATGGGCATAATTCATGAAAAGTTGTACTTTTGAACCGAAATAGTCGAAAATAATTAACATGAAATTGGATGTAAAAGAAAAAATAGTATCTGTTGCGCAAAGAATTTTTCAGCGTTATGGATTCCGCAAAACAACAATGGATGAAATTGCCCATGAAGCGCGCAAAGGGAAAAGTTCTCTGTACTATTATTTTAAAAGCAAGGAAGAGGTTTTTCAGGCAGTTGTAGAAAAGGAGGCGGCATTGCTGCGTTCGGAAATCAATCAGAATGTAGGCAAATGTAACTCAGCGGTTGAAAAGTTACAGGTTTATATTACCACAAGAATGGAAGGCTTTAGGAATTGGGGCAATTTTTATGTGGCATTAAAGGATGATTATTTGTCGAACCTCGATTTCATTGAGAAAATAAGAGAAAAATATGACAAAAATGAAATCGATTCAATAAAGCAAATTATTCATGAGGGTATTGAAAACAAAGAGTTCAAGAACATGAATGCAGATTTAACTGCCAAAACAATTGTAATTGCGATGAAGGGTTTGGAAATACCACTTCTATCAGCTGATATAGCTGGTGGGAACTTAAGAAAAGAAATTTCAGATATGCTTGAAATTTTATTTCATGGTATTTGCCGGTAAAAAATTTTGCATTTTGTTCGACCAAAAAACGTAAAACGTCGAAAAATACATATTTGAAATTGTAAAAACACTTAAAATAAATTTAGTAGTTCACAGTAAAACAAGAAAGAAATGAAACAGAAACACATTTTAAAACAGGATAGGCACAAAAAAATGATTGTGTCCTTTGCTTCTGAAAATGAAAAAAAATTGAGTATTGATAAAAGTCTTTTCGGATTTAACTTCCTGAAAACAGTAGTAATTGCAATGATTGTACTTTTAAGTGCAGCAGGACATGCAAATGCCCAGTTTGAATGGGGTTTAAATGCAGGTACAAATGCTTCTACCTTGTCGGCATTGGGAAATTTGGGCGATGACAGCGCCTTAAAAATCGGGTTTAATTCAGGAGTAATTACGAGGTATCGATTCAATGACTGGCTGGCTTTCAAATCGGGTATGAATTATCAACAGAAAGGCGAAAAAATTGATGAAGCAGTAACAGATTATGAAATAGAAACTTCATTAAGTTATTTGGTTTTACCTGTAAAAGCTGAGTTTTCGGCAGGTGAAAAGGCAGGTTTGAAAGATGGACGGCGTTTATTTTTTGCCACCGGACCATATTTTGCATATTTGCTTGATGCCAAACAAACGATTTCGGGAAACACCACCGACTTGAGTGGTTTGAATGATGCTGATTTTGGTTGGAATTTTGAACTTGGTTTTGAATTTCCGGTTGTGAAAACCAAGGCCTTACAAGTTTCTTTAAATTATGACATGGGATTCAGCGATATTGCGGATGGAGTGGATTCACAAAACAAAACTGCTTCTTTAAATTTTGGATTTCTATTTTGACGTGGATTAAAACTTTGATCTACTGGGTATTGATCTGCAAATTGAAAAAAAAGATTCCAACTTTATAATAAAATTTTATAAGGTTGGAATCTTTTTTTTTAGTTGCTAAACAGGTATTTAAACTGTAGCTTACTAACTCAACAATGAAATCAAAACTCGAAACTACTCATCCTCGTTTGTCATCGAATACGGAAAAGCTTCTTTCGAACTTCCTAATTTCTTATTTGGCGAATTCGTCATTGAAAAACTAATTTCGCCGCCATCCAAAATCGCTGAATGTTTGATGAAGTTTTTGTCGTATGGTTTTCCATTAAGTTGAATGTCATCCACATATAAATTCTCTTTTGAATTGTTCGGGGCATGAACAACAAATTCATTCCCGTTTTCCAATTGCAGTGTAATTTTATCGAATAGTGGAGCGCCAAAAACATATTCATCGGTACCGGGTGTAACAGGGTAAAATCCCATTGAACTGAAAACATACCATGCCGAAGTTTGTCCGTTGTCCTCGTCACCGCAATATCCATCAGCTTGCGAGGTGTATAATTTTGTCAAAACTTCGCGTATCCATTTCTGTGTTTTCCATGGCTGCCCGGCGTAGTTATATAAATAAATCATGTGCTGGATGGGCTGGTTTCCGTGGGCATAATTTCCCATTCCGGCAATCTGCATTTCACGGATTTCGTGGATTACTCCGCCGTAATACGATGCATCGAAAATTGGTGGTACAACAAAAACCGAGTCGAGCATTCCGGCAAATTGTTCGTTGCCGCCCATCAGGTTTTTCAGTCCTTCAATATCCTGAAAAACGCTCCAGGTATAGTGCCAGCTATTTCCTTCAGTAAATGCATCGCCCCATTTATATGGGCTGAACGGTGATTGAAATTCCCCGTTTTCATTTTTGCCGCGCATCAGTTTTGATTCCGAATCATAGACATTTACATAATTCCGTGCCCGTTTTTTGAAAAGGTCAATTTGCTCCTGCGGCTTTTTTAATTCCTGCGCCAGTTTCCAAACGCAATAATCGGCATAAGCATATTCAAGTGTGCGTGCGGTGTTTTCACGAATGCCGATATCATATGGAATGTACCCCAATTCGTTGTATTCTTTTGCACCCAAGCGCCCCACAGAAGTAACTTCTTCATTATAACCATTTGTGTTTTTAATGATGGCTTCATACAATGTTTCGATATCGTATCCGCGAATTCCTTTTAAATATGAATCAGCAATTAATGATGCAGAGTTGGA
>JBFHJA010000439.1:0-4120 GCA_041596165.1 Draconibacterium sp.
AAACATTTCAATGATCGAAAAAGAGATTCAATTCAGAAATAAAAGGGAAATCAGCGATATTTTTACGGATTCCTTTGAATTTATTAAGCAAGAGTTTAACCCAGTTTCAAAGTTGATTGGGATTTATGTACTCCCTTTTATGATACTTTACGGACTAGTACAGGTTTATCTTCAAAAAAATGTAATCAGTCAGTTTGATTTTTCCAATCCCGATACTTTGCTCGAGAATATTGGTCCTATGTACCTGAATATGTTCCTTTTTTCGCTATTTGGGCTTTTTGTTCAATCGCTGTTAATAGCAGCCTACTACTCTTATATTGAAGTTTACATCAAAAAAGGAAAAGGGAACTTTGATCTTTCGGAAATTACGCCGCAGCTTTTCTCAAATGGTTTGCTGGCAATTGGCGGCAGTTTTATTTTGTTCTTTATTGTGATGATAGGCGTTATACTTTGTATTATTCCAGGGATTTATTTTGCCAACACCTATTCACTCATATTTTTCATTTTAATTTTCGAGAAAAAAGGATTTTCAAGTGCTTTTTACCGCTCCTCATTGCTTATAAAAACCCAATGGTGGAATACTTTGCTAATCAATATTGTAGGGATAATTATTATTTGGACCGTTGGTTTAATCATGTCGATTCCAACTATGATAACGGGTTTGACAAAAAGTATTTTTAATCCTGATTTGGCACCGGTTGAATATCCCGATTGGTACTGGGTATTGATTGCTGTTTCAACAATTATTTCGTCCGTTTTGTATATTATTCCCTATACATTTCTTGCATTTCAGTATTTTAATTTAGATGAGGAAACAAAGACTTTAACTACATAAGCACAACACAAACACAGCGTTAAGCCTTTGATTTTAATCAAATTAGAAACTATATTTTCCACCTTCAGCGATTGCATTTTTTGCTGACTGATATTCTGAAATGATATTTTTCATTATCTGCTTTACCGAAAGAACATTTTTAATTTGAGCGGAAACTTGTCCGATTTCCAGTTCACCATTCTCCAAATCGCCTTCAAACATACCCCGTTTGGCTCGGCCTTTTCCTAAAAGCTCCTTCAATTCGGCCGCAGTTGCTCCACTTTGCTCCATAGCATTTACCTGTTCAAAGAAATGATTTTTCACAAGTCGAACAGGAGCCAATTTTTTAAGTGACAATTTTGTTCCCCCTTCTTCCAATTCAGTAATTAACCTTTTGAAATCGGGATGTGCGGATGATTCATCAGAAATTGCAAACCGTGAACCCATTTGAACACCTTCAGCCCCCAAGGCCATACAAGCCAGCATTGATTCTCCCGAAGAAACTCCACCTGCTGCAAGTAAAGGCAAACCTGTAGCTTTGCGCACTGAGGGGATAAGCGTCAATGTTGTTGTTTCATCACGCCCGTTGTGTCCGCCAGCCTCAAATCCTTCGGCCACAATGGCATCGACTCCTGCTGATTCACACTTTTCGGCAAACATTGAACTGGAAACAACATGAACAACTGTAACACCTCTCTCTTTTAGCCAACCCGTCCACAATTTTGGGCTTCCGGCGGAAGTAAAAACTATTTCAACTTTCTGATCAACAATAATTTTCATTATTTTTTCCAATTCAGGATACATTAACGGAACATTCACCCCAAAAGGTTTTTGTGTAGCATTTTTTGTTTTAATAATATGTTCTTCCAAAATTTCGGGGTGCATAGAACCTGCACCAATTAATCCCAACCCGCCGGCATTACTTACTGCTGAAGCAAGTTTCCAGCCTGAACACCAAACCATTCCGCCCTGAATAACAGGAAATTCAATATTAAACAATGTACAAACTCTATTCATTGTGTAACTCTATTTATTGATAATGAGTGTGATTTTTAATCGACCAAAGTAATATTCTCTTCCAAAAATGCAGTAAGTCTATCTTTTGTAAGTCTTCTTGTAATTTCTCCTTCCTTAGCCATTGAAATTGTTCCTCTTTCTTCGGAGACAATAATACAAACAGCATCAGTATTTTCAGTAATACCAATGGCTGCCCGATGGCGAAGCCCCATACTTTTGTCAATTTCCTTTTGAGTTAATGGTAAAATACAACCCGCCGCTGCAATTCGGTTTCCGCGAATTATTACAGCGCCATCATGTAGTGGCGAATTTTTAAAAAATATTGTTCTTAAAAGCGATGAAGAAATTTTTGCATTTAGTCGTTCTCCTGTGTTTATCTGTTCATTCAACTCCAACGTTCGCGCAATTACAATTAACGCACCTGTGTGCGACTTCGACATGGAAATGCAGGCATCGACCAAAATATCAATTTGTTCCTGGTTAATCGTTCTTTTCTTATTTGAACCAAGTAGTTTATCCAGAGCAAGAACTTTATTCAGATTATAATGAGTACCAATAAAAACAAGGAATTTCCTGATTTCAGGATGAAAAACAATTATTAATGCGATAACACCTACGCCAATAAACTGCCCCATAATTGAACCAATCAGTTCCATGTTCAGCAATTTTACAACAAGCCAAAAAAGATAAAGTGAAAACAACCCGACGATAATATTAAAAGCAACTGTACCCTTTAACAACCTGTACATTTGGTACAGCAACAATGTCACCAATAATATATCAAGAATATCGAGAAACCGGATTGTAATAAATGTCAACATTATTTTATTGAAGCTTTAATTTCACAAAAAATCTTCACCACTTCAACTGCCTCCATTACATCGTGAACACGTAAAATATCGGCTCCCCCCATTAATGCCAGAGTATTTGCAACAGTAGTACCATTTAATGCAGTTTCGGGAGTTGTTTCAAGCGCTCTCCAAATCATAGATTTTCGGCTAAGTCCCGCTAATACAGGCAGTTGAAAGACTTTAAAAGAATCCAGCCGATTGAGAAGTTCATAGTTATGGTCCAGATTTTTACCAAATCCAAAACCCGGGTCGATAATAATATCTTCCACTCCCAGTTTTGTCAACCGCTTAATCCTTTCACTAAAATAGCTTGAAATTTCCTTAATTATATCCTCATATTGAGGATCTTCCTGCATATTGGCAGGAGTTCCCTGGATGTGCGACAGAATATACGGTACTTTCAATCTACCAACAGTTTCGAACATTGTCGAGTCAAGTGAACCACCTGAAATATCATTTACGATTACCGGTCCAATTTCATCGATAATGCGCACGGCGACCCATGAACGAAAGGTATCAATGGAGAAAGGAATCCCCGGAAAGTTTTTTCTGATGGCACTAACTGCCGGCAATAATCTTTCTAATTCAGTTTTTGTTGAAACCTGCAAGGCACCCGGTTTTGTAGAAACACCGCCAATATCGAGAATTGTAACCCCGTCTTTTACCATCTTTTCAACAGCGGATAATAAAACCTTTTCGTTTTCCATTTTTCCACCATCATAAAACGAATCAGGTGTGACATTTACTATACCCATCACAATTGGGATAGTGAAATCAATCTCTTCACTGCCAATGGTTATTTTGTTTTTCCGTTTTAGGAACTTGCCCGCCGACTGGCTAATCAACATGCGCTTGATGCTTTATAGTTATACAATTGAAAGAACACAAATGTAAAACAAAACGGTTCAAATTTCTCATTTTTTAATACTTTTATGCCTCATTAAAAAATACGAATGGAAAAGACAAATCAACAATATGATAAGGTAATTTCAATTTGCCGCAACCTTTTTTTGAAAAAAATGGACGATTACGGAACTGCCTGGCGCATACTTCGCCTCACTTCCGTTACCGACCAAATTTACATTAAAGCCCAAAGAATCAGAAGCATAGAAGAAAAGGGAGTAACAAAAGTGGATGAAGGCGTTCGGCCTGAATTTATCGGAATTATCAATTATGCAATTATGGGTTTAATTCAGCTTGAATTAGGTCCATCAGACGTTGAATTGAATTCGAAAGAAACCCTGCTATTGTACGACAAGCATTTCAATCAGGCAAAAACATTGATGCAGGACAAAAACCACGATTATGGCGAAGCATGGCGAAATATGCGTATCAGTTCGTACACCGATTTAATTTTGATGAAAATAAAGCGCACCAAGCAAATAGAAGATAATCTGGGAAAAACTGCGGTTTCGGAAGGTATTGATGCCAATTATCT
>JBFHJA010000440.1:0-4114 GCA_041596165.1 Draconibacterium sp.
GCTTTTTTTGCCAGATCGATTTCCGATTTCATTTCATTGATTTCATCATCGGAATAAACAAAGTTCCCTGCTCGTGGACGGATCATTGTCATTACAGGGATTTTCAGGTTTGAAATTGTTTTTTGCATCAATTCAAAAGTTGGGAACAATCCGTCGTTTGCCAAATCAGAGCAAAGTTCAATCCGGTTTGCGCCTCTTTTTTCGGCAATAACAGCTTCTTCAAATGATTCTACACAAGCTTCCTTTATCATTTTTTTGTTGAAAATTGAAATTTTAAATGTGTCGCAATTTCGAAAAAATATCCTCGTTTGCCGAATTATTCCTTATTTTGTTTTGAAGAAAATCGAAAATGAAATATAACCTTATAACAATACTTGGCCCCACTGCAACCGGGAAAACTGGTTTGGCAGCACATTTGGCAGCCCGTATTAATGGAGAAATAATCTCTGCCGATTCAAGGCAAATATATCGCGGAATGGATTTGGGGACAGGAAAAGATTATGCCGATTATTTTGTTAACGGTATTGAAATCCCATCTCATTTGGTTGATATTGAAGATGCCGGAGTGCATTACAATGTTTATCGTTTTCAGACCGATTTTATAAGGGTTTTTAATGAAATCGAAGCACGCGAAAAATTTCCTGTTTTGTGCGGTGGCAGCGGATTGTATATTGAGGCAGTGTTGAAAAACTACCGTTTAATTGAAGTTCCGCCAAATAAAGTTTTGCGAAAAGAACTGGAAGGAAAAACATTGGCAGAATTGACTGAAATACTTAAAAACCTGAAACCAAAACTCCACAATCACACCGACGTGGAAACCGACCGTCGCGCCATCCGCGCCATCGAAATTGAAAAATATTATGCTGAAAATCCGGAATTCGATACTTCGTACCCCAAAATTAACAGCTTAAATATTGGAATAGATTTCGACCGCGACTTGCGTCGTCAGCGTATTACAACCCGCCTGAAACAGCGGCTCGAAGAAGGAATGCTGGATGAAGTTCAGAAACTTTTGGATTCCGGATTAACGCCGGATCAACTGATTTATTACGGTTTAGAATATAAATTTTTAACGTTGCATTTAATAGGTAAACTCTCTTTTGATGAAATGTTCCGCCAACTCGAAATTGCTATCCACCAGTTTGCCAAACGGCAAATGACATGGTTTCGTGGCATGGAAAAAAGGGGAAGTAAAATTCACTGGATTGACGGGCATTTAAGAATGGAGGAAAAAGTGGGAGAGATTTTAAAATTAGTGGGAAATGAACTTTCCTAAGTCCTTTTTATTTGTTTGAATTAGGAAACTCAAACTCCCTTCCAAACTAACCTCGACTTTATCAAATCAACTCCATCACTTTCGCGTACAACACTGCATAAATGATTTTCTTTATTCACGAATTGCTTTTTAACCGCAAGCCTGTCGGTGGGTAAACCTTCTTTTAAAAAGTTAATTTCAAATTCAAGCAATTCATGTTTTTCATGAAACTCAAAATCGTAACTGTCGATAATTCGTTCGATGTAACGGCCTGTATTAAAATGCTGGTTTATATCGATTTCGTTAAAAAGGACAGGTGTAAATTGAAGTTCTGCATCACTTTTAGGAGAATTGACTTTGCCCGAGTTTTTGCCAAAAACACTCTCTTCGTACTTGGGAAAATTGTTGAACTCAGTTAGCCGAACTATCTTTTTTGTTTCAGCGTTCACAACTAACCAGCTACTTGTTGCCTGCACAATATTTTTGCCCGATTCATCGACAAAATTAAAATCGCGGTAGCCATAAAAACCATCGGTGCCACGCGACCAGGTTTCGAGTGTAAAGTTTTCGCCCCAAACCGGGCGGCGATCAATCTTTACCAGCAAACGCGAAAGCACCCAAAATTGCAGATCTTTTTTAAGGTTATCATACCCAAAACCCAAAATACTCGCGTGTTCCCAGGCAATGTCCTGCATTTGGTAAAACAGGTACGAAGTGGATAATTTTCCAAACCTATTAATAAAATAAGATTTTGTATTGAGTTGGTTTTTGTGTTTCATTTTGTGTCTTCTGTATTTCTATTAAACTTTTCCTCAAATTTATTGTTCGGTTTTGAAATACTACACGATTTAACCATTTTTGCACAAAATTTATCAAAAACAACATGAGCGAAATAATAATAAAAACACCTGAACAGATTGATGGAATCCGAAAAAGCAGCCAGTTGGCCGCAAAAGCACTCGATTTAGCCGGTCAATTTGTGCAAGCTGGAGTTTCAACAGGTTTTATTGATGATAAAATTGAGGAGTTTATTTTATCACATGGAGCTATTCCTGCAACAAAAGGGTATAATGGTTATCCAAAATCTTCGTGTATTTCGCTCAATGAAGTTGTTTGTCATGGAATTCCATCGGAACAAACCATTTTAAAAGATGGCGACATTTTAAATATTGACGTTACAACTATTTTGGATGGATATTATGGTGATACTTCTCGTATGTATTCAGTTGGTGAGATTTCTCCAGCTGCCGAAAAATTGATAGAAGTAACAAAACATTGCCTGAATCTTGGTATTCAGCAAGTTATTCCTGGAAATTATTTTGGGAATATCGGTTTTGCCATTAACAGATTTGCAAAAGCAAAAGGTTATAGCGTGGTTTATGAGTTTTGCGGGCATGGAGTAGGAGTTGATTTTCATGAAGAACCACAGGTTGATCATGCAGCTCGGCGAAATACAGGGCCAAAGATGAAACCTGGGATGATTTTTACTATCGAACCGATGATAAATCAAGGTCGAGCCGGAACAAAAGTTGACAAACATGACGGCTGGACTGCCCGCTCGGTTGACAATAAACTTTCGGCACAATTTGAACATACTATTTTGATTACCGATACCGGTTATGAAGTGCTGACAGATATTCATAATGAATATCCCATTACATAAAAAGCGCAGGTAATACATTACCTACGCTTAGTTCTGTTTTATTTTCCCTGATTTTATTATTCCCAGATTTTAGGATCCGTCATCCAATCTTCAAGCTGGAGATTTTTTTCTGTTATAACTGCCGGAAAACATATGTTGTTGATATATATGTATTTTTCAGTTTGTACCGAAGCATTGCGTTCATCATGGTTTTTTGCTTCAAACTTGTTCTCCTCCAGCATCCAATCTTCCAATTCAATTCGTTCGTCTGTTGCTGTTTCAATAGTTACTGAATTTACGTTAAAAGTTTTTTCATTTATCATCCAGTCTTCAATTTGCATAGGAGTTTCAATTTCTGCTTCAACTGAAATTGCAAAAGAAAAATTGGAATCATCCAACATCCATTTTTCTAAATCCATTGCTGATTCGGTTTCTTTTTCAAGGTAGGTGGCAAACGTACTTTCTGAAGTTAAGTTGCTGGATTTGTTAAAATGATCGACATTTTTTTCGCTTACCATTGCCAAATTATTGGCTGAATTGTTTTCAGGCAGTAGTTTGTTCTCAATTTGTGCATCGATTGAAAAACCAAGAATTGAGAAACCTACTGCTAATGCTGCTGTTAAAGCTGTTTTCTGAATTTTGTTTGTTGTTTTCATGACTTGTTCCCTTCGTTTTGATGTTTTCTATTTAAATGTTTTTGTTTGTTGTTTTCGTACATATGACGATTACTTTTTTATTTCGTTACATTATCTTAGAACTATATTTAAAATCGTACTGTAATATGCACTGAAATATGTTATGCAAATATATGAATAAAAAATAATACCATGCAATACATAGTAGTGTATTTGTCGAAAATAATTTCACGATAATTTATCAATGTGTTTAAATAGAGGTGTTTATGTGGAAAATAAAAAATGAAATAATTTTAGTGTTTACCAAAATCTTTAAATGAAATGATATTTTTGTTGCGATATTGATGTTAAAGGGCAAGCACTTTTTATAGTTTTTTAATTTAAAAATGATACGCAGACAGGAAACAGCGTTGCAAAATATCTGGCAACCTTTTCTTTGCAGTGCGGTGAATAACTGAAATTCTAAATCTAGTCAACAATTTTCGAAATATCCATTAAAACCAATTGCCTGCCATTATTTCCAACCGGGCAATCAATACATACCATTTTACCGTTGTTGCTTGATCGCGGATGTGTATCGCA
>JBFHJA010000441.1:0-4108 GCA_041596165.1 Draconibacterium sp.
AGGTTTGGATTTTCATTAAACAATTTTACCAACATATTATATTTACTTTTGCCCATCAAAAGTACTTTTACTTTTCATTAGAAACAACATTTATATTTATAATGCAAATCATTATCACTTCTGACGGTTCTAATACAATTTATCTTCCCGAAATGGATGAACAATACCATTCGGTAAATGGGGCAATTACCGAATCGAAATATGTTTACATCGAAAAAGGATTCAATTTCCATGCAGCTACAAACCCTACTGTTTTCGAAGTGGGATTTGGAACTGGGTTGAATTGTTTATTAACTGCAATAATGGCCGAAAAAGAAAAAAGGCCGACTTTATATTTTTCTTTGGAAAAATTTCCACTGGACAAAAGTATTATCAAACAACTTAACTTTGTACAGCAATCATCTGATGCAGAACAAGAACTTTTCAATAAAATCCACAATTGTAATTGGGACGAGGTGGTGCAGATTTCAGAATATTTTAGATTAAAAAAAATTAATGCAGATTTAACAAATTTTGATTTTGAAGGAACAGAAAAATTCGACGTCATTTATTACGATGCTTTTGGTCCCGATAAACAACCGGAAATGTGGACACCACTGATTTTCAATAAAATTTCATTCGCAACGGCAATTGATGGTGTTTTAGTAACTTACAGCGCAAAAGGGGAAGTAAGAAGACAATTAATGGCTAGTGGATTTGAAATGGAAAGACTCCAGGGACCACCCGGGAAAAATCAAATGTTAAGAGGAATAAAAAGAGATGCAAAGATTTAATTGCCAAAAAATTGCATTATATTCGCACGCTTTATTAAAAAAGTATAAATGACCGATAAAAAAATGACCGGCGAACTCGAGAATTTTAGTTATGCACTTGGTATGAGTATTGCCGGAAACCTGATTCAAACAGGCGTTAAAACAGTAAATCCTGAGCTATTTTTGAACGGCTTTAAAGATGTTTTCAAAGGTGGAGAAACAATGCTTCAACCTGAAGAAGCCAATGCAATTCTTGAAGAATTTATTGGAAAATTAAATGAAAACAAAGGTGCAGGAAACCTTGAAGAAGGAATAAAGTTTTTAGCAGAAAACAAGAAAAAACAAGGAGTTACTGAACTACCAAGTGGATTACAATTTGAAGTTTTAACTGAAGGTAGCGGTGAGATCCCAACTTTAAATGACCAGGTAGAATGCCACTATCACGGCACTTTAATTGACGGTACGGTTTTCGACAGTTCTGTTAAACGTGGGCAGCCAGCAGTTTTTCCGGTTAACGGAGTAATTCAGGGTTGGGTTGAAGCATTGCAATTAATGTCAACCGGCTCAAAATGGAGATTATTTATACCATCAGAACTTGCTTATGGCAGTAACGGTGCAGGAGGTGTTATAGGGCCAAACTCAGCACTTATTTTCGAAGTGGAATTATTAAAAATTACTTAAATATTTTGACAACATGAAAAACAGTTTCATTTATGGATTGGTAGTCGTTTTAGCGCTTAGCGCTTCGTGCCAACAGGGAGTAAAATCAGTAAAACTTGAATCGAATATTGATTCAGTTAGTTACGCAATTGGTGTATTGGTTGGTTCAAACAATCAAAAACAACTTGAAGCGGCACCAGGTGGCGGCGAAATTAATAAAGAGGCAATGGCAGCAGCTTTCCGTGTATCATCGGTTGGTGAAGAAGCGGCAATAACTCCGGAAGAAGCTAATGCACTGGTACAGAAATTCTTTGAAGGCGCAGGTGAAAGACAATCACAAAAAAACCTTGAAGAAGGAAATGCTTTCCTGGAAAAAAATAAAGCACGTGAAGGTGTAACAACAACTGAAAGTGGTTTACAGTATGAAATTTTAACAGCAGGAACTGGCCCAATGCCAACAGCAGAAGATCAGGTACGTGTAAATTATCACGGCACTTTAATCGATGGTAAAGTATTCGACAGTTCTGTTGACCGTGGCGAACCAGTTGTATTTGGTGTTAGCCAGGTTATTCCGGGTTGGACAGAAGCTTTACAATTAATGCCTGTTGGATCGAAATGGAAAATTTACATTCCAGCAGCAATTGGTTACGGCGAACGCGGTGCAGGTGGCGATATTGGCCCAAATGCTGCGCTTATTTTCGAAGTTGAATTACTCGAAATTGTAAAAGCCTAAGGCAACAAAATAATCGTTAATAAGATTATAAAAAAACCCTTTGCAGATTTTTTTTGCAAAGGGTTTCTTTTTTATTTTTAACCAGTTAAATAAAAAACTGAACATCAAAAAAATTCATACTATGGCATTAAGTGTAAAAGGCCGGATTAACCAAATATTAAAACCCGAAACAGGTGTTAGTAAAGCCGGAAAAGAATGGAGTAAACAAGAGTTTGTAATTGAAACCGAGGAACAATTTCCGAGAAAAGTTTGCTTCACTCTATTTGGTGATAAAACTTCGTTGATGAATGGAATTTCTGCCGGAGAAGAAGTCGAAGTTGCGTTCAACTTAGAATCACGCGAATATAATGGCAAATGGTTCCACAATATCAATGCTTGGAAAATAGATAAAGTATCTGCAAATCAAAGTCCCGACGGGCCACCAGAATACAGCATGACGGATATTCCGCCGGAACCGGATGAAGATGCTGGTGATTTACCTTTTTAAACAATCAGGGAAATATCCAATAATAAATAATCAATTGCCAATTTTCGATTGTAAAAAGAATTTCTAATTCTAAATTGAAAATTGGTTGTTGAAAGTTCTTTATTGGATATTTTTTTGAATTATAATTCCCTCGTAAAAACAGGGTTGCCCGACTTTGACAAGCGCGAATTAAAAGAATATCCTTCAGCATCAAAAGCCAACAAATCAGACGGATCAGAAATATTATTCTCAATAATAAAACGAGACATTAATCCACGGGCCCGTTTGGCAAAAAATGAAATCATTGAGTACTTTCCATTTTTAAATTCCTTAAAATCGGGTGTTATAATTTCAGCTTTCAGCTTTTTCTTATCAATACTTTTAAAATACTCGTTTGACGCAAGGTTAATTAAAACATTGCTCCCCGACTCTGAAACCGCTTCATTTATTTTTTTTGTGATCATGGGATTCCAAAACGAATACAAATCTTTCGATTTATAATATCTGAGTTTTGTACCCATTTCCAAACGGTAGGGCTGCATTAAATCGAGCGGTTTTAGCACTCCGTATAAACCAGAAAGAATGCGCAATTTGCTTTGTGCAAGTTCCAGATTTTCTTTTGAAAGCGTCGTTGCATTTAACCCTTGATAAACATCACCACTGAAAGCTAAAATTGCCTGTTTCGAATTATCAGCTGTAAATGGTAAATGCCATTCCTGAAAACGTTTAAAATTCAATTCACCTAAATCAGCTGAAATACCCATTAATGCTGAAATTTTTTTGGGACTGTATGTTTTTAGTCGGCCAATCAGTTTTTCTGATTCAATCAACAATTCAGGTATTGTAAATTCAGAAATTACAGGTGGAGTTTTAAAATCAAGCGATTTGGCGGGAGATATTACTATTAGCATTTTTAGTCAATAAAATTTTATAAACTTTTAAATTCCACGTTGCAACGAAACAATTGCCTGTTGAATTGAAGCTTTATCCTGCTCTGAAATCCCTTCAGCTTTTAACGCCTGCTGGTAAACTTTCAATGCGTCCTGGGTTTTCCCATCTTTCATATAAATATCAGCCAAAAAGCTAACTGCAGTTAAATATTGCGGGTGCGATTTCAACAAACCATTTAAAGTTTTAATTGCAGCTACTTTTTCATTGTTTTGATTTTGATAAAATGCTAAAGTATATGCATACTTTGGTTCTTCGGGCGCAGATTCGGCAGCAATTTTAGCAAAATCCACTGCTTCTTTTATACTTCGTTGAGCTGAAATTACGCTTATATTATAGGCAGCAACAGCTTGATTTGGGTTTACTTTTAAGGCTGTCCGCAAAGCTTGTTCTGCTTCATTCATTTTCCCTTGCTCTGCCAGTAATAATCCCAAATTCAGGTTGGCAGCTTCGTTTTCAGGATCCACAACAAGTACTTTTTTCAGGTTTTCCTCTGCTTTTGCCGTATTGCCGACATAAGAATACAGAACACTGCTGTTAATTAATGGC
>JBFHJA010000442.1:0-4077 GCA_041596165.1 Draconibacterium sp.
CTGCTGAAATCATCGATAAAAGCATTTCGGGACTTGCATAATTGCGGGCAACCGGTGTGGTTTGAATAATGAATGGGGCGTTTGCTTTTTGCGCAGCACTAAATAAACCGAGCACCTGTTCCATGTGCCAAACATTCACCGAAGCAATACCATAACGTCCATAGCAGTTTTTGAATATTTTACTGGTAGAAACAATCATTTATTGAAAATCAAATAGTTAGTGTCGTAATTTCTGTTGAAGTTACATCTTTATTTATATGGTTTCCAAATAATGAGCATTGAATTTTTATGCAAAGGTTTGCATAAATAGAAAGTGGAGGGTAAAGAAATATGTTAAAAGAAGTTTGTCACCCGTTCCGGGTTTTGGGTATCGCGACACGTATATTTCTACAATCTTTTCAGCCCTTTGGGCTTGGGTTTCTAATCCTGAAAGGATGCAATGATTATAGGAATAGAATTAAAGTAAAATGCAAAACTACGAAGTGGTGACAGGTTAGAATAAATTAGATTATTTCTCGAAAATAAGTTTGGTTTATTTAGATGACCCCCTGATTATCAGCTCGGGATATAGTTTTTCAACCCTGATTTTAGAAAGGTCATTATTTGTATTTACCCGTTTCATCAGGATGCGGGCTGACAACATTCCCAATTCGTAAGTGGGCTGCCAAACCGTTGAAAGAGAAGGTTTAAAATAGGATGAATGTGGATCGTCATCAAAACCAATTACAGAAATTTGATCGGGTATTACAATGCCTGCTTCTTTTAGCACAAACATGGCACCAATGGCAACCCCGTCGTTTATGGTAAAAATGGCATCAGGTGGGTTCGGAAGTGCCAACAACTGTTTGGTTGGTCTTATCCCATGTTTGGGTGTAAATCCTTTGCTTTCAATAATATATTCTTTGTTGACTGATAGGCCATGCAATTTTAAAGCGTCTTCATACCCGTTTAACCGGTGGCGTGCCGTTGAAAGTGAAGAAGGGCCTGCAATATGGGCAATTCGCCGGCATCCCGATTTTATCAGGTGTTCAACTGCCTGAAAAGCACCTTTATATTCATCTACAAAAACTTTATCCACTTCAATTCCTTCGCAATCGCGGTCGAAAATTACAAGCGGAATGTTGTTTTCGGTCAGTATTTTCAGGTGATCGAAAGTTTTAGTTTTGGATGAGGGAGAAATAAGGAACCCATCGACCCTGATAGAAGCAAATGTGCGGACCAATGATTTTTCCTCTTCAAACGATTCATTTGATTGACCGATGATCATATTTACTCCCTGCGGATTTAAAAGATCCTGAATTCCGCTGATGATGGATGAAAAAAAGTAACTCGTAATTTCAGGAACAATAACGCCGATTGTGTTTGTCCGTTTTTTTAAAAGATTTAATGCCAGTAAATTGGGTAGATAATTGCGTTTTTTTGCCAGTTCAATAACAGCTTCGCGGGTTTTTGCACTAATTGCAGGGTGGTTGTTTAATGCCCTTGAAACCGTTGATGGAGAAATGTTTAGTTCCCTGGCAATTTCTGTTATTGTTGTACGCGATTTTTTCATTTCACTGCAAAAAATATCTTTTAACCACAACTTTAAAATAAATGCCAAATTAGTCCAAATCCAGCAGCTTACCTAATTCTATCATGGATGAAAAAACTGTTGCACCGAGCTCTTTATAAGTATTTTTGTTTCTACTATTTGCAAATCCAAATACCTTAACCCCGCCTGCTTTTGCGGCCTGAATACCTGCCAGACTGTCTTCGATAACCGCACATTCACACGGTTTGAATCCCATTTTTTTGGCCGCATGCAAATAGATTCCAGGTTCAGGCTTCCAGTTTCCAATGTCGTAACAACTAAATATATTGTTATCAAAATAATCAATCAAATTGGTTGTGGTAAGATTTAGTTTTATTTTTTCAACCGGTCCGCTGGAAGCCACGCCAATGGGTACTTTTATCTTTTCAAGTAAATTGTGAATTCCTTTTATAGGTTGAAGTTCGGTTTTAAATGCTTGGTAGGAACGTTTTCTGAATTCGGTTTCAAAATTAGCAGGTAAATCTCCTTTTATATTGTTCCTGAAAAAATTTAAATTTTCTTTCATCGAAGTACCTGTGATTTGTTCCAAAACAGTTTCAAAATCGACTTCAAACCCAATTTCTGCTGCCATTTCCTGGAATATTTTGGCCGAAATTGCCTCGCTATCAACTAACACGCCATCGCAATCGAAAATTATACATTTGTATTTCATACCTTTTTTCTATTCTCAGCAAAAGTACTACAAAATAGAGGCTCTTCCGAAAAGTTGGAAATAAAGAATTGCTACTGAGACACAAAGATGGGAAAACACGCAAAGTGTTCATTGTGAATTATATAAACTTATTTGTTCTTTGAGTTTTGAAGTTTTTGTTGCAAAAAAACATATTTTGGAGTGAGTTCAATATTGTTTTTAAATTATTAAGTGTTAGTTTAGCACTTATAAATTTGAATCACTGACTAAAACAAAAAAAACTATGAAAACAAGGATTTTTGCATTCGTATTATTTGCATTTGTTGCCGTTGCTGCAACGGCTCAAAACAAAATTGTTATCAATACCGATTTAGGAAAGGAAAAGATCGATAAACACATTTATGGTCATTTTTCCGAACATTTGGGAACCTGTATTTATGGCGGTTACTGGGTTGGCGAAGATTCGAAAATCCCGAATACAGCCGGAATCAGAAACGATGTTGTGAGTGCTTTAAAGGAAATTGGAATTCCCAATTTGCGATGGCCTGGCGGTTGTTTTGCCGATGAGTATCATTGGATGGACGGAATTGGACCACGAAATGAACGTCCTACAATGATCAATACACATTGGGGAGGCGTAACCGAAAACAATGCTTTTGGTACGCATGAGTTCCTTGAACTGTGCAACCAGTTGGATTGCGAACCCGTTATTTGCGGAAACCTTGGCAGTGGCTCGGTTCAGGAAATGTCGCAGTGGGTTGAATACCTGAACTCAAACAATGTGAGCCCGATGACAGATATACGGAAATCAAATGGAAGGGAAGAACCCTGGGGTGTGAAATTCTGGGGCGTTGGCAACGAAAATTGGGGCTGCGGTGGAAACATGACCGCCGAATATTACACAAATGAAATGCGCCGTTATTCAACTTTTACAAAAAATTATGGCGACAACCGTTTATACAAAATTGCAGGTGGTCCAAACAGCGATGATTATCACTGGATGGAAACTTTGATGAAAGATGGAAATCCGGGTCGTAATTTCCAGGGGGTTTCATTGCATTATTACACAATTGCATACGACTGGAACCATAAAGGGAGTGCCACTCAATTTGATGAAAAGACCTATTTCACAACCATGAAAAAAACACTGCACATGAACGAATTGCTTGACAAACACATTGCAATTATGGACAAATATGATCCGCAAAACCGTGTTGGTTTGGTGGTTGACGAATGGGGAAACTGGCACGACGTTGAACCCGGAACAAATCCAGGTTTTCTTTACCAGCAAAATACGTTGCGCGATGCGTTGGTGGCTTCAGTAAACCTCGATATTTTTAACCAACATGCGCGCCGCGTAAAAATGGCAAACATTGCTCAAACCGTAAATGTTTTGCAGGCAATGATTCTTACAAAAGATGACAAAATTGTAAAAACACCGTCGTTTTATGTTTTCAAAATGTACACTGTACATCATGATGCAACATTATTGCCTTCGAATATAATCTGTGAAAATTATACCAGCGAAAAGGAAGCAATTCCGGCACTCTCGGCAACGGCTTCAAAAGATGCTTCAGGAAAAATACATGTTACCATTTCAAATCTCGACCCCGTAAATGGTAAAGAAGTAACTTGCGATTTACGTGGAGTTCAAAAGATTTCGTTTGTTCGCGGGCAGGTGGTTACCGGACAAAAAATTAATTCGTACAACGATTTTGGCAAAGCCGAAGAAATCAGTTTAAAAGAATTCTCGGATGTAAAAATGAACGGAACTTCAGCCATTGTTAAAATTCCGGCCAAATCGGTGGTGATGATTGAGCTTCAGTAAGAAATTTATTTGTTTGAAATATGGAGC
>JBFHJA010000443.1:0-4065 GCA_041596165.1 Draconibacterium sp.
ACTTGAAAATGCTGCGTCAATTGCCGGAATGTTCTTAACAACTGAGGCAGTAATTGTTGAAGAAAAAGAAGACAAACCATCAATGCCAATGGGTGGTCCCGGCGGAATGGGTGGAATGGGTGGAATGATGTAATCGGAACCACAATATTTTTAAAAAGCTCTTTTCTTTTCAGAAAAGAGCTTTTTTTATATTCAAAAATCTGACAATTGTCACAAACTGTTCTTAAACACATTTTCTTTTCTAACAACTCACTATTAATCAACTCATTGTCTACACCACAATATGGCAACAAACCTTGTATTTTCGATTCTAAGTATTATATCTTTGACAGAGCAACTTAAAATTATTATTAAAATGAACGCAGACATAAATAAATTCATGGTTGATTTAGAGAAAAGAACGCCCGGAGAAAGTGAATTTCATCAGGCAGTTGAGGAAGTTATTGATTCAGTCTGGGATTATTACAGCAAAAATCCAAAATATATTAAGGCAAAAATCCTTGAAAGAATGGTAGAGCCTGAACGCGTTATCATGTTTCGCGTCCCCTGGGTTGATGATCGGGGAGATGTGCAAATTAACCGTGGCTACCGGGTTGAATTCAATTCAGCTTTAGGACCATATAAAGGTGGATTACGTTTTCATGCCAGCGTTACACTAAGCATTTTGAAATTTCTTGGTTTCGAACAAACTTTCAAAAACAGCTTAACTACTTTACCTATGGGAGGAGGAAAAGGTGGTTCTGATTTCAGCCCTAAAGGAAAAACTGACAGTGAAATCATGCGTTTTTGCCAGTCGTTTATGAGCGAACTTTATCGGCATATTGGCCCTAATACCGATGTACCGGCTGGCGATATTGGAGTTGGTGGCCGCGAAATTGGCTACTTATTTGGACAGTATAAACGCTTGAAAAACGAATTTACAGGTGTTTTAACTGGTAAGGGCCTTGCATGGGGTGGCAGCTTGATCCGTCCTGAAGCCACAGGGTTTGGAGCTGTGTATTTTGCTCAACATATGTTACAACGAATCGGCAGAGATATTGAAGGTCAAACTATTTCAGTTTCTGGCTTTGGTAATGTAGCCTGGGGTACCATTACAAAAATCAACGAGTTGGGAGGAAAAGTTGTTACCATTTCCGGTCCCGACGGCTATATTTACGATGCTGATGGAATTAAAGGAGACAAAATTGAATACCTTCTTGAACTTCGGGCTACGAACAACGATATTGTACAACCCTACGCGCAGGAATTTGGAGCTAAATTTATTTCCGGCAAACATCCATGGGAAGTACCCGTAGATCTGGCAATTCCCTGCGCTACCGAAAATGAATTAAATACTGAGGATGCAAAAGAACTCATTAAAAATGGTTGCAAAATGGTTGCGGAAGCATCAAACATGGGCTGTACAGCCGATGCGGTAGAAATTCTTTCAGAAAATATTGACTATGCCCCGGGGAAAGCTGTTAATGCTGGAGGTGTTGCAGTTTCAGGTCTTGAAATGTCACAAAACAGCATGAGGTATAATTGGTTGCGTGAAGAGGTTGACTTGCGCCTTAAACATATCATGAAAGACATTCACGAAACTTGCGTAACATACGGCAAAGATGGTAACAAGGTAGACTATGTTAAAGGGGCAAATGTTGGCGGATTTGTTAAGGTTGCCGATGCAATGATCGCACAGGGAATTGTGTAAACTTCACCATAAAGTATTAGTCGTTTTTTCCTTTTATCCTGAAATACAATGAAAACTTAATTTTTTGTTAAAGTTAAATTGTATTCCAGGATAAATTGCTTTTATACATTTGTCGAAATTTTTTCTGACATGCTGATTGATACACATTCACATATTTATTCCGAGGATTTTAATGACGACATTGAAGAGGTACTTCAAAATGCCTATAATAATGACGTCAAAAAAATTGTACTGCCCAATATTGATTCAGGCACAATTAAAAGGTTGCTTGATTTAAGTAATTCATACCCCCACGTGTGCTATCCCTTAATGGGACTTCATCCCACGTCAGTTTCGCATGATTATAAAGAAGAACTTTCGCTTGTTGAGTATTGGCTCGAAAAACAAAAATTTTATGGTATTGGTGAAATTGGAATCGATTTATACTGGGATCGGACTTACATTGAAGAACAGAAAGACGCCTTTCGGCACCAGATAAAACTGGCTAAAACACGTAACCTCCCAATCGTCATTCATGTAAGAGAATCGTTTAATGAAGTTTATGAGATTGTAAATGAAGAACAGGATGGTACTTTAAAAGGTATTTTTCATTGTTTCTCGGGCGAAGAAACTGAAGCAAAAAAAATAATTGATTTGGGATTTTTGTTGGGAATTGGTGGAGTTGTAACATATAAAAACAGCAATTTAACCCAGATCCTCAAAAATATTGAATTAAATAAACTGGTTTTAGAAACCGATGCACCCTATTTGTCACCGAATCCAAAAAGAGGTCAACGTAATGAAAGTTCATATTTGGTTTATGTTGCACAAAAATTGTCAGAAATATATGAGATGCCTATTAAAGAAATCGCTGAAATAACTACCGAAAATTCGCGAAGATTGTTTGATATTTAATAATTTGCACTCAAATCAAACCATTCCTATGTCACCTGAAAAAAGCAAAAAAACATCTATACTAATAATATACACCGGAGGAACAATTGGGATGGTACAACACCTGGAAACAGGCACTTTATCACCGGTTAAATTTGATCAAATCCTAAAAGAAGTCCCCGAACTCAATAAATTCAACTATCATATACAAACCGTTGTTCTTAATCCTGTGATCGACTCCTCCAACATAAATCCTAATGTTTGGGTTAAAATTGCACTCATTATAAAAAAGAATTACAATGAATACGATGGTTTTGTAATATTACATGGTACCGATACAATGGCATATACTGCATCGGCATTGAGTTTCATGTTTGAAAATCTGGATAAACCTATAATTTTAACAGGGTCGCAATTACCAATTGGAACAATAAGAACTGATGGGAAAGAAAATCTGATTACATCAGTTGAAATTGCTGCAGCAAAACATGGAGGAAAAAGTAAAGTACCAGAGGTTTGTATTTATTTCGACTTTAAATTATACAGAGGAAACAGAACCGTAAAAAGAGATTCAGAACAGTTTAGCGCATTTCATTCTGTCAATTATCCGGTACTTGCTGTTGCAGGAGTCGATATTCGCTACAGCGATGAGTTTATCTATCGTACCGAAAATAAAGGAATCTTAAAAATCAACACAAGATTTGATGACAATGTTGTAATTCTAAAAATGTTTCCGGGCATCAGCGAAAAAGTTTTTAAGTCAATTCTTGATATACCCGGACTTAAAGGAATTGTACTGGAAACATTTGGTTCTGGAAATGTTCCCACATCTCAGTGGCTAATAAATTGTATTAAAAAAGCAATTATAAATGGAATTGTAGTATTAAATATAACACAATGTGAAGGTGGCAGGGTAAATATGGGGCAGTATGAAACAAGTTTGGAATTGTTAAATGCTGGGGTAGTTTCCGGAAAGGATATGACAACAGAAGCGGCGATTACAAAATTAATGTTCCTGTTAGGGCAAACCTTAAGTAATAACGAAATTAAAATGTACTTGAATAAAAGCTTACGGGGGGAAATTAGTGAATAGCTTATTTTTTATTCGCAATTTTTTATTAATTTGCACCCCTCATTTTGGGGATGCCAGTTGAATAATAAGGAGAGGTGCAGGAGTGGCTGAACTGGCACGCCTGGAAAGCGTGTGTACTGCGAAACGGTACCGAGGGTTCGAATCCCTCTCTCTCCGCCACAACAAAAAAAGGCATGTTCTAAAAAATATTGTACATTTGAATTGTGAAATGAAAAGCAATTTTATTTGCTTTGTGATAGTGAAATTTTTTTAAATAAAAATCAATACGAACAAATTAGGGAATTATTAATTAAAAATTCAAAACAATTATGAAAAGACTATTCGCGTTAATAGCAGTATTTGGGATGCTACTTTTTATGGCGTCAAATGTTGTAGTTGCACAAGATGAACCGGCAGCTACTCCACCGGA
>JBFHJA010000444.1:0-4054 GCA_041596165.1 Draconibacterium sp.
AAACCAGATTTCTGTATTTTCAGGTTCAATTTTTGCAGCTTTCTTTAAAGCTGAAACAGCATTTGGTTTATTGTTAAAATCTTTATTTATTTTTCCAAGAGTAAGCCAGTATTCCGAATTGAGTTCATCAAGTTTTAAAGCCTTGTTAATGAATTTTATACTTTCTTCAAAGTTTTGTTCAATCCAATAAATTAATCCAATTCCAAACCAGGCTGTATCATTGTTTTTATTAATATCGATTGCCCGATTATAATAAAACTGAGATTTACGATATTCTTCAATATTTAAATAGCACTCGCCGATATAACAATAAGCTTCATCATTATTAGGCTCACTTTCAAGAAATTCTTTGTATTTAAAAATTGCTTCCTCGTATTTTTCCGCATTGGCAAGTGCATTTCCAATGTTAAACAGCGACATGTGAAATTCACTGTTTAAAGCATAAGCAAATTCGTATGCTTCAATAGCCTTTTCGTGGTTTTCGATTTTATTGTAAACTGTTCCGAGATTAAACCAAACATATTGATTGAATGGGTCAATATCCAGGTATTCATTGTAATATTTAATACTCTTTTTCAGTTTATTTTCCTGATCGTAGAAAAAACCCAAATCGTACAGAGCCAAATCATTGAAAGGATTAACTTTTATAGTTCTTTCAAAATAATGTATTGCTTTGGGAATATTACCTATCTGAATATACGTTGACCCGATTTGATAAAATATGTCATCGATTTCGGAACCGGCAAATTTCACTGCTTTTCTAAACGACATGAGTGCCTCAGATTCTTTGCCCATCACCAATTGGGCAGATCCTTTCAACAGGTGAACTTCAGGGTTGCCGGAGTCAACTTTTTCAGCGGTCTGAAGGTATTTCAGTGACCTTGCGTAATGTCCTTTATTGATTAAAATCTGTGCATACTTTAGTTGAAGAGGAAGTGCATTCGGATGTATTTTTATGCCTTGTCTGGCGGCAATCTCAGAGCCATTCAAATCACCTTCATCCAGCAACTGCTCAACAATAGCTTCAAACTCAGAAACATCAAAATACTTGTTATTTCCCGAAATGAGCGACTTTTTAAAACGGTTCACCGCTTCAAGTGTGTCATCGTCCCAGTAATTATCTCTTTCCTCCATCATACGCTAAAAATTCAGTCTGCAAAATTAACAATTCAACTGATATAATGAAAAACTAACCCAAGTGTTGTTCCCGCAATAAATCATTAACTGTTTTTACAGGGTTAAAAGTTTCAATTGGTACTTCAACAAAAAGCGTGTTCCAGTTGCTCATGGCTCCATTCCACAAACCCGGTAATTCCTGTGCTTTCAACTCTTTCCCGTCTTTAGATTTTTTTGAAATAAAACCTGTTGCCGGGTCGGTAAATTCCGTAAGGTTATATTTTTCGCCCCTGTAGTTTTTAACGGCACAAACCAAATCAACCGGATTGAAATGCGTTGCATGCCTTGCCATAGTTTGTTGCTGTACGCTGTTCGTGTCAATCTGCGAACTTTCAACAACTTGCAGTGAAACAGTACCATCGCTGTTTTTTGCCCAAAATGGTCCACCACCCGGTTCACCTTCATTTTTAACCATTCCGCAAACCCGCAAAGGCCGGTTGAATTTTTCTTTCAAATAATGATACAACTGTTCTTTTTCGGTATAATATTGGTTTGATTCGGGTTTTGTGTTTAATGTATTCTCAAGAAAATCAGAGGCAGCAGCTAAAAATGCACTGTCGAGTGCCACCGGATGTTTTTCGTTTAACTCTTTCTGATAAAAAAACAGTTTCTCCTGTGTTTTTAATAGTACTCCAGCCAGAGCTTTTTTGTAATCGATGGTAGGTTTTTTTAATCTGTCGGGAACAACGTTATCTATATTTTTTATAAAAATAATATCCGCATTAATATCATTGAGGTTTTCAATCAGCGCACCATGTCCTGCCGGTCTGAAAAGCAAACTACCATCACTTTCCCTGAATGGTTCGTTTTTCATATCAACAGCAATTGTATCGGTTGATGGTTTTTGCTGACTAAAGTTGATGGCAAAAGTTACTTCTAATTCTTCTTCATATTTCGCCATAATTTCCTTTAACAAACTCTCAAACCCTTGCTGATGCTCCGGTGAAACGGTAAAGTGCAGTCTCACTTTCCCATTTCCATCTTTTGCGTAAGCAGCTCCTTCAGCAAGATGTTCTTCAAACGGTGTACGTTCACCATCTTTATATTTATGAAATTTTAAAAGACCTTTTGGAAGCGAACCGTAATTCAATCCTTTCTCGTTTAAAAGAAAACCGATTTTGTTTTTTTCATTTAATTCAGCACCATTTTCATCAATAACTGAAGTAAGATCATGCGTAAAAGCAAATTTTTCAAACCCATCAATATATTGTTTTGCACCTTTGTTTTGGGTTAAAACATCTATGACATCCTGTTTTTCAAATGAATCGAGTGCTTCGTACAAATCTTTAAACATACGACTGGCTGCGCCCGATGCCGGTATAAACTTTAATGGTCTTATTCCATGAACTACCTTTTCTTCATATAAATCAACTGTCTTTTTCAGATCAGTTTCGTTTAAACGAATTATACCATTTCCAACGGTTGCAGCATCTACAATTTGTAAATATGGAAATCCTGTTTTAAAACTTTCAATTTGAACAAGTACTGTATGTAGTTCACTGCCACGATTTTCGATCTGCTTTTTGTCTTTTGTCGAGAACATGAATTGTAATTTTTATGATGTTTTTAAAATTAGAAATCTTATTTCAATATCAAATAGTCAAACGGGGTGTTAATGATTAAAGTTTTAATATTTTTTCAACATTGAAACCCTGTTTTCCTGAACCACTGATTTTTACCTACTTTTAGCACCTCAAAAAAAAGAAAAGATGAAGATGGAATTTGAGTGGGGGCATACGAAAAGATACAACGATTTTTCAACATATTTTAGAAGCAAGTTTTCGGAAAGAGTACAAAAAGTGTCAGTAGATGCGGGTTTTACCTGCCCCAACCGCGACGGCACAAAAGGCAGAGGTGGATGCACATACTGTGACAACAAAACTTTTAAGCCCTCATATACTAATCTTGAAAACAGTGTTTCGCACCAGGTAGATGAAGGTGTAGCCTTTTTCTCAAAGAAGTACAAATCAATGAAATTCCTTGCCTACTTTCAGGCTTTTACCAATACCTACGCGCCTTTTGATGATTTAAGGCGTTTATATGAAGAAGCTCTTCAGCACCCAAAAATTGTAGGTTTGGTTATTTCGACGAGGCCCGATTGCATTTCGCCCGAATTGCTGGATTATTTGGAAGAACTTCAGAAGAAAGTTTATGTTATGGTTGAGTTTGGACTTGAATCGCATATGGACAAATCACTTGAACGGATAAATCGCGGACACACTTTTGCCGACTCCGTTTGGGCATTGGAAGAAACTGCCAGAAGAGGAATTAACAACTGTGCGCATCTCATCTTAGGATTACCAGGTGAAAAAAGGGAAGATTGGCTGGAACAGGTGAAAGTAATTTCAAAACTACCGGTTAAAAATCTGAAATTACATCAGTTACAGATTCACAAAAAAACTGTTCTTGAAAAACAATTTGCAGTTAACCCTGAAAAGTTTCATCTTTTCACAGTTGAAGAATACATTGAATTGGTGATTGATTATCTGGAATTATTAAATCCCAAAATCATCGTTGAACGTTTTGTTAGCGAAGCACCTGCAGAAATGGTTGTTGCACCGAAGTGGGGTTTGAAAAACTTCGAATTTGTTGCCAAAGTTGAGAAACGGCTGGCGGAGCGGGAAACCTGGCAGGGCAGGTTGTTTAACAAAGAACGTTTAACTGAAAAGTAAAACGCAAAATTGTTAGAAAAACACCAAAAGAATTACCATAATCCCGTATTTCCTTTTTCCCAAAGTGGCATTAAACTTTCAACAATTTCAGGATTTTCCGCCGCAATATTTCTTGTTTCATTTGGGTCGGTTTCATGATCATACAATTCTATATTGGGTTCGGCTTCTCTAAAATATTTGGTAAGCCTGTATTTTTCTGTTCGAAC
>JBFHJA010000445.1:0-4024 GCA_041596165.1 Draconibacterium sp.
AGCCACTCTGCTATTGCAGGCGAAAACTCAATAAGTTGCGCAACTATGTACAGCAGGAAATGCCAGGCAACAAGAAATAGTACCGAATTTGCCCCAAAATTATTTCCAATTATCGGATTGAAAATATTCCAGGGTTTTCCAAGGTCAAGAACCAGGGCACCTGCATAAAACATGTATGCCAGAAACCCATTCAGCACTGTTACCCTCACAAGCGAATGGTATTTGTCAACTTTCAAAATGTAAACGATGAAAGTAAGCACATAAGCACCACCGGCAAATGCAACTCCGGTTACTACATTGAACCCTTTCCATAATCCCCAGGGAATTTCTTGCGAAACATTTGAAACAGAAGCTAACCCGTTCCAAAATCGGTAAACGATTAAAACCAAACCAACCAATATTATTGGAAGGGATATGATATTAAAAGGGGTCAGCCATTTTCCTTTGGGTTTTAATTCTTTCAGAAAAAATTTAAGTATCGGTTGAGTTTCCTTCTTTTTTGATACTGTGTATGTTGAACTATTCATAATCCTCGTTTTTAGTTTGTTTTAATTTATTGTTTTTTGTGGCTTCATGAATTCCGAGCAATAACGTGGGCACCAATACGAAAACCGAGGGTACACTGTACAGGAATCCCTTTGTTAAAGCGGGATACGACGAATTTTGTATTCTTGTGTCGAAGCCAAGTTGTTCGTGAGGAACTGGTGAGAGGTATAAATAACCGGTTCCGCCAGCCACTGTTTCGCCATAAACTTTGTCAACATACAACTCAGGATTTTCGGCAATCCGTTTTCTTGCTTCTATTACAATTTCGTGGCGTGTGCCATAAAACAACGCACCACCGCAAGCCTCAACGCACACAGGTATCTCTCCCTTGATAATCCTGTCGTAACACATGTCGCACTTTTGTATTTTTGGATTAGTAGAGCTATATTCAAATTTCGGCACGTCGAAAGGGCATGAAATCATGCAATAGCGACATCCCATACATTTGTCTTCCCTCCAAATTACCGGTCCTTCCTTGGTTTTGAACATGGCTTGAGTGAGGCAGGCTGCAACACATGCAGGTTCGTTGCAGTGCATACACTGGTTTCGCACATAAATTTCGCCATTTTCGGTGCTTATCGCATTTATGGCACAACGCTGGGTTTCGCTTGTTTTCCTCAGTTTTCCGGCCACAAGTTCATCTGTTGGAACTGGAAAACCATGGGCTTCGGCGCAGGCTGACTCACAAGTAAGACAGCCCACACACAAATTTGAATCGTATAAAATCCCGTGGAATTCAGTTTCATCATCTCCTGCTTTAGGAGACCCACTGGCATTAACCCCAATAATAGTCATGCCGGTAATTCCAATTGTCTTGAGAAAATCACGTCGATTGATGCTCACAACTTTAATTTTTATAAGGTTTATAATTAGTGTTTTTGGTTTTTTTTATTTCGAAGTGTCAATAAATTGGGTTTGGAAATCTTCCCAAATTTCTGGGCCAAGATCAGCCAGAATGTTTTCTTTGAGTTCTCCACCATCTTGCAAAACAACGTGCTGATATACAGATTGATTTGAGTTTGCTGAGTTTGCCATGAAATCTTTTAATCTTACAAATTCATCTTTCAACCATTCTTTGTATTTATCGATCATAAACATAAAATTCAAATCTCTGGCCCAGTTTGCTGGCTCAATTTGGTAAATCCAATTATCGGTAAATGCAGAGTCGTTTATTTTTAAAGGTGTTGATAACAATGTTTTGTTTTGATTTCTGATGATTCCTGTAAAAGGAGAATAAAGGTTCAGTTGTTTTCCGTCTCGGATAATTGTCACTATCTTTTCGCCTTTGCGTACCTTTTCTCCCGGAACTTTCATTTTAAGCTGAGTAATTGCTCCAACTACATGTTTCAGAAAATCATCGATTCCGATTTTTACTAACCCATCCTGTTCCATAAATGCCCATATATGTGTTTTGTCGTATAATAATCCGTGAGGTGCCGAAATAGTATTCTCATTAAACGCCTGAGCCAATTCAATATTTTCGCTTTCAATTATTTCCTTATTGCTGTATTTAAAACTGAAAAAAACAATAAACAAAATAACTACTCCAAGTGCACCAAAAATAAAAATCCATCCCAATGCTGAAATGGGTGCTTTTTTTGCGGATTCCGATGAATCAACAGTATTAGCCAGGGCAATTAAATTTGCTGTTTTTTCGGCACTGGAAAGTACACTGTATCCTGATTTTTTGATATTATCCTGACCAACAGTCGTTAAAAAAGTCATAAAATCAAGTGCCGTTTGATTTGTAGGTTTTACAGTTGAAAACGCATAAATCTTGCCACAAAGCTCGCGAGGATATTTGCCAATCCAGGCACCTTTTGTAAGCGTTCCGGGATTTGAGTAAATATTTTCGAAACTGTCAATTCGCCCATTCTTGTTTTTATCAATGGGAATGATGCTGATTTGTTCGGTGAATCCATCTTTTCCTTGATTTAAAACTTCTGTGAGTCTGCAAAAACCAATTGCATTTACGTTTTGCTGAATGACAGAGATCAATTCACTTGCTGACTTAACTTTTTTTGTTAAAACCAATTCCTGTTCTGTATTTGTAAAATTGGCAACTTTGCTTGTTATATTCTCGTTTTCAGTGGAGTAGCATTGAATAGAAGTTTTTGCCGCACCATCTATTACGGCCGCCCAATTTGATTCTCCGGTAAGAAATTGGGCAAATTCTTCGGAAGTAAAACCTCTTTTGCCTATTTCATTAAAATGTGGATTCTTTGTACTGATAATCGGGACAACCAAATCATGTCCAACAACCAATTTCCAGGCTGAATTCTCAACAGGCAATTCAGGATTATTGCTTGAAAATAAATACAGATTCCCTTCTTTTAAAGTGCTTGAAGCAGGTTCGGAACTTAAAACAATCTTTTGTTCAGGGTGTAAATTTTTATATCCAACCAACCATTCGGATGCAAGGTTAACTAAATCTGGAGAAGTTACAATTTGTAAAGTCTGCATTTCAACAGTTGCTGATGGCTCTCCATTAGGACTGCCATTTTTTTCGCTTCCAGCTAAAATATTGGTGCAAAACAAAAATAACAGCATGGTTAAAAATAATGTGTAAATCTTGGTTTTCATGATATTGATTTTTAAATGTTAAACTTTCTTGTGAACTGTATCATTCTGATATATAGCATAATAGAATTTGTATTTATATGTAGCCAAATAGAGTGCCAAAATGATATTGTATGTTTATATTGCAGATAATCAGCTGTATAAGAGATTGAGTGAGTGGTTTTGAAACACCTTGCAGTGTTGAATAAATAAGCAATTAAATGACCAGAATCACCTAAGAGTCAGGAAAACAGTTAGATACAGATAGTGTTTAAAAAATCATCAGTGTTTAATAAGTCAACACTTTATTTGTTGTAAAGGCTAGTAAGTATGGAAATGGTGCAATTTTTTTCCGTTTTTAGTCCTAAATAATATCTGAAGATTGAAATTAGGCTTGGAAAATGTCTTGTACATAAAAAGTGGGCTATTTACCGATTCCAATTTTTAAACAATTTAAAATATCAATTCCTGAATTGGGTTGACAAAACACAACATTAGTTGAACTGGTTTAAAAACATGAAAGCTATCTTTCAACAATAAATCAGTTTGTTATTGTTTAGCATGGAGTCAATTCATCTCTGTAAATGATGAATATAATTTGTATCTTCCCAATAAAAATAAAAAGTTGAGTATGTTGAAGTTAAAAACGGTTTATTTGATTTTGTTTCTTTTTGTTTTGGGTGTTTCCAATGCTCAAACTCCCGATTTTGCATTAATTCGGTCAAAGGTTGAAGCCTTTAAAAAAGACACAAAAGGGCCTTATCAGCAAATCATGTGGTTTTGTCCCGATGGTTCACGGGTTCCGCCAAAAGAGCGATGCCCCGAAAAAGGTGGCGTTCAGCGGGCAACTTATAAACCGTGGGTTGAATCGTTAGGTCGTGATCATCATATTTTTCTTGGTCAAATTCTTGCAGCAACC
>JBFHJA010000446.1:0-4009 GCA_041596165.1 Draconibacterium sp.
AGGAGAATGATGAAGCCTTTTCACGTGCTCCCGTTGTCAATCATTCCATTTCCGGAATGTTTGCCATTCGCAATGGCGATTACAAACTTGTGTTGGGAAATGGTTCCGGCGGACGGGAGAAACCAAGTGGAAAAGCCTGGGAAAAACCATACACAATGTTTAATCTTGAAAAAGATATTTCAGAAAAAACGGATATTATCGAACAAAATCAGGATTTAGCGAATTCAATGGAAGAAACTTTAAATACAATAATTGATTCAGGAACAAGTAAAAAATTAAAAAATGAATAAACGGAAAATTGCACTAATTATCATTGTATTGAGTCTGATTACCAGTGTCTCATACACACAAGAGAATATTTTATGGTACACCCAACCTGCCGAAAAATGGATGGAAGCCTTACCCGTTGGAAATGGACGATTAGGTGCAATGGTTTTTGGTGGAGTTGAAAAAGAAACGATTCAACTCAACGAAGAATCGGTTTGGGCAGGGCCTCCAATTCCTGAAAATCGCGTGGGAGCGTGGAAATCAATAGAGAAAGCGCGTGAATCAATTTTTAAGGGTAACTATCTTGAATCCGACAGCATCATGCAAAACGACGTGCTTTCGCCCCGAATTTCTCCAAGAAGTTACCAAACGCTTGGGGATTTGATTCTGGATTTTCAACTAAACGGAGAACCGGAAAATTACCGAAGAGAATTAAATCTCGACAAGGCAATTGCCCAAACAACATTTACTTTAAATGGAGTAAATTATTCAAGGGAAGTATTCACGAGCCCCGTAGACCAGGTAATTGTTATCGTACTTTCTGCCGACAAGCCCAAATCTGTCAGCGTTAATCTTGCCTTAGATCGTCCTGCCGATTTTAAGGTAGCTACCATCGGTAAAAATAAAATAAGAATGTGGGGACAGGCGAGCCAGGAGGGGAAACACCCTGGCGTAAAATACGAAACCCAGACTATGGCGATTCCTGATGGGGGAAAAATGACAGCTGAAAACGGATTTATTTCAATTGCAAACGCAAATGCCGTAACGATTTATATATCGGCTGCTACCGATTACAACGCCAAAAATCCTTCCACGCCTTTACAGTATAAGCTGTCAGACAAGTGTTCTGAAACGCTGAATGCTGTTGCCAAAAAGAAATTTGAAAATGTAAAAACCCAGCATATTGCCGAACACCAGCGCCTTTTTAAAAGAGTTGAAATTGATTTGGGAACTACTGAGGCAGAAAATCTACCAACCAACAAACGCCTTGAAGCAGTGAAATTAGGCGCGGAAGATCCGGGACTTACAGCTTTATATTTCCAGTACGGACGTTATTTGCTGATTTCTTCGTCGCGACCGGGAAATTTGCCAGCCAATTTGCAGGGAATATGGAATAATAGTTTGACAGCTCCCTGGAACAGCGATTATCATACAAATATCAACATGCAAATGAATTATTGGCCAGCGGAAATTTGCAATCTCTCTGAATGTCACGAGCCTTTTTTCACGTTTATTGAATCTCTGGTACCTGCAGGTCAGCAAACAGCAAAAGAAGTTTACAATTGCGATGGTTTTGTTGTGCATCATGCCACGGATGTCTGGCACCCAACTGCTCCGTTTGGGAAGGTTCAATACGGAATGTGGCCCATGGGTGGAGCCTGGTGCACCCAGCATTTTATGGAACATTACCGGTTTACCGGCGATAAAAAGTTTTTGGAAGAACACGCCTACCCAATTCTTAAAGAATCCTCTAAATTCCTGCTCGACTGGCTGACGATTGACCCGCGCTCCGGAAAACTTGTATCCGGTCCTTCCACCTCTCCCGAGAACAAATTTATTCAACCTGGTTATACCGATAAATCAAAATTTGCAAACCTCGACATGGGAAATGCCATGGATCAGGAAATTATTTGGGACAACTTTACCAACCTGATTGAAGCTGCCAAAATTCTCAAAATAGAAGACGAATTTGTGTTGAAAGTAAAAGAGGCACTGGCTAATCTTTCACTTCCAAAAATTGGGTCTGATGGACGTTTGATGGAATGGTCGCAGGAATTTGATGAGGTGGATGCAGGTCATCGCCACATTAGTCATTTGTATGGTTTACACCCCGGGCGACAATTTAGTGAAAACAAAACGCCCTATTATATCGATGCTATTAACCGAAGTATTGCCCATCGGCTGGCAAACGGCGGAGGACACACCGGATGGAGCCGCGTTTGGATAATAAATTTTTACGCCCGCTTACAGAACTCCGAAAAAGCTTATGAAAATGTTCAGGCTTTGCTGCAAAAATCTACAGCCGACAACCTTTTCGACATGCACCCGCCTTTCCAGATTGATGGAAACTTTGGAGGAACAGCAGGCATTGCCGAAATGTTGGTTCAAAGTCAGAATGAAGATGAAAACGGTATTCCCATTGTACATTTAATCCCTGCGCTCCCTGCGGCATGGCCAAACGGAAGTGTTAAAGGCTTGTGCGCCCGCGGTGGTTTTGTTGTGGATGTGAATTGGGAAAATGGGCAAATAAAATCAGCTACTATTTCTTCCGAAAATGGGGGAACCTGCAAAGTCCGTATGGACACTAAAACTGTTGATTTGACCTTAAAAGCGGGAGAAAAAAGAATAGTAAGTAATTAAATATTATATAGTTAATTGAATTGATTGCTTCTTTTCGATTGACGTTGTCAAGTGCTTTCCGCGTTGAAAAATCTTTGTTGCGGAAAACCTGACAGCGTCCTAAGACCTGTCAGCTTTAACAAAACGACATTGGAAAATAATTTAGAAATCCGCTTATAAAATAATTGAATTAGGCACTTTGTCAATATGGCTAAGAATTTAGAAATGGGGTTAAACCCTTGATTATCTGCTATCACAGAAACTGTTCACTGAAGTGAACGGCAATAAAACCAACTCTTCTGTAGTTTTATTGCCTTCAGCTTTAGCTGACGGTTTTGATAAATTATTGTGGAAGAGGGCTTTAGCCACATTTGTAATTATATCACTTGAATGCATAATTCAGTAAAATAAAAAACATGAACAAAATAATCTTTGTATTGAGTCTTATACTTGTGTTTTTTTCAGCTTGTTCAAATACGAAAAAAGAAGTTGACAACATACAGTTGAAATTGTGGTATGAAACGCCTGCAAAAAAATGGACAGATGCTTTTCCCATAGGAAACGGACGCCTGGGCGCCATGTGTTTCGGCGGACCCGAAACTGAACGTTTTCAGCTAAACGAAGAAAGCTTGTGGGCAGGATGTCAGGACAATCCGTATGCCGATGATTTCAGGGAGAAACTAACAAAACTGCAGCATTTGATTTTAGCAGGCGAATTTGAAAAAGCAAACGATTTTGGACTGGCAAATATGACAGCCGGACCAACTTCCTTTCGTTCATACGAACCCCTGGCCGATTTACTCATTCAGTTTGAAAACAGCGATTCGATTTCGGATTACAGAAGAGAACTTGATTTATCGACGGGAATTTGCAAGGTCACATACAAAGTGGGTAATTCTGAAATTATTCGCGAATCCTTTATCTCGGCTGTCGGCGATGCGCTGTGCATACGTTTCTTTTCAAAAGGAGAGAATAAAATAACGTGCAAAATTGAAATGACCCGACAGAAAGATGCGGTTTTTACAGCTTTACCAGGTGGAAAACTAAACATGGACGGTCAGGTTTTCGATATTGAAGCTCCGGATGCTTATGACGATAACGCAGGTGGTTCGGGCAAAGGCGGAAAACACATGCGTTTTGCGAGCCGCCTTCAAAGTAAAGTTTTGGGTGGCACATTTCAACCCAATTCAAATCAATTGGTAATTGAAAATGCAGATGAAGTTGTTTTTGTTTTTACTGCTGCCACCGACTATAATCTTTCAAAACTTAATTTTGATTCGTCTATAAATCCGGGAGTAAAAGCTGAAACTATTTTAGCAAACATTCAGGACAAATCGGGGCAACAGTTGAAGGATGCCCACACGCAGGAGCACAGTTCAATGTTTAATCGCGTTAGCCTCGA
>JBFHJA010000447.1:0-3990 GCA_041596165.1 Draconibacterium sp.
GGGCTTTCTTCATCGCCCCGAATACCTTCCTGGGTAAGTAAATTAGGGTAAGTCCTGGAAAATCCGGTTGGACGGTATTCATCATGAATGTCAACCATCAATTCATTTTCGGCAGCCTTTTTAACAGCCTCGTGCAACCAGGCTGTCCATTCCTGCGAACCAACTTGTACAAAACCATATTTCACACCTTTTATTCCCCAAGATTTATAGAGCGGTAGAATTTCATCAATTTGATTTTCCAATGCCCGGCGGTTGACGTACACAATAATTCCAATTCCTTTTGTTTCTCCGTAATCAATTACCTTTTGTAAATCAAGGGGGCCGGGAGATCTTTTCGGATCAACAGTAACAGTAGTTGCATCTGAAGATTCATCGTATTCAGATCCATACCAACCGGCATCAAACTCAACATATTGCAAACCATTTGCAGCGGCAAAATCAACACAGGCCAAACCTCCCTGCGTTGTTAAAGTAACTTCACGGATTACTTTCCCTGGTTTTATCCACGACACATTTTCGATGGCACATGGGTCATTTAGATTTTCATAAAAATAGTTGTTCGCCAATAATTCTCCGGCTGATTTCCCAATCATTACAGTTCGCCACGGGGTTGTGTAAGGTAATTTAACCATTGCATCGCCTTCCAATGTTGCCTGCAGCGAATTATCTTTCTCACCTGAAATAAATTTCATGCGTGCAAAATCAACAAGTTTTGCCTCACCCAATGCAACTGTGCAATTTCCAATTTCTACAACAAGTGGCCTGTCAACAGGATTTGATATCGAATTGACCTGTATTTTATGGATTTCAGATTGAGCCCGTTCAGAAACCCAGCAGTCATAATTTTCACTAAAATTGAATTCTGTGTTTTCTTTTTGAATATGCAGTGTTTCATTTTCAGCAAGCGGTAAAAATGTGTAATTGAATGCAACTCCTTCATTATAAACCCTGAAAGTAATATCAAACTCCTTCCCTGTCGATTTTTTTTCTTTTAGCCGAATAGTTGTTTGATTATAATTGTCTTTGATTTCAGAACGCTCTCCATAAACCGGGTTCCAATTCTGATTTACTTCCATTTCTGAAACTGAAACAATTTCAAGGTTATTACCAAATTCCTGATTTCCTTCAAACTGAAAACCCATATTTGAATTTTTGATAATTACAGAATCTTCAAATTCTACTGCATAATAAATAACTGAAGAGTCGTTTATACCAAAACTAACCTGAATTCTTCCATCCGGGCTTTTTACATCTACTTTATCTGCTTTGCTACAGGAAAATAATACAACTGAAAATAGAATCACGCTAATTATAAATGTCTTGTTTCTCATATCCAAAAATCTGTTTTTCTGTTTTAAGGCTTAAATATCATAAAAACAAACCACATTAAACAGTAGCTCAACTCAAAAAAAACTATTTTTACGCATTGGGAAACCAATACATTTTCAAAATGAGCAATCAATACGATGTTATTATAGTTGGTGCCGGTCCTGCCGGCATTTTTACTGCCTACGAGTTAATAAAAACAAGTCCTGAGTTAAAAATTCTGATGCTCGAAAAGGGCAACGGAATTTACAAACGAAAATGCCCAAAACACACAAATGGCGGTACTTGTGTGCACTGCAAACCTTGTAATATTACTACTGGCTGGGCAGGTGCGGGTGCTTATTCCGACGGCAAATTATCGCTGTCGCACGAAGTTGGCGGAACAATTTCGGATTACATTGGAGTTGAGGCAACACAGGAAATTATTGATTACACCGATAAAATATATCTTGAATATGGCGGCGAACCAAACATCCATGGCGAAGAAATTACACCTGCCATGCGCGATATCCAGAAAAAATCTATCGAGGCAAATCTTCGTTTGGTTCATTGTCCTGTGCGACATTTAGGTACTGAAAAAACCCAGTTACTTTATAAATTGCTTTTCGATTTTATAAACGAAAAAGGGGTTGAAGTTTTATTTCGGAAACCGGTAACCGATTTTATTTTCGATAATAGTTCGGTAACAGGGGTTAAAGTAAATGGCAATGAATTTTATGCCAATAAAGTTGTTGTAACAGTTGGTCGTGAAGGTTCCGATTGGCTACTGAAAAAATGTGAACACCACCACATAAAAACGGAAGTTGGAGTTGTCGATATTGGTGTTCGCGTGGAATGTCGCAACGAAATTATGCATGAAATCAACGAGAATTTCTATGAAGCGAAACTGATTCACTACACAAAAACCTTTGATGACAAAGTGCGAACTTTTTGCTCAAACCCGGGCGGTTTTGTTTCATCTGAATATTACGACAACAATTTAGCAGTTGTAAACGGCCACAGTTACAAAGACCTGAAAAGCAACAACACAAATTTCGCGTTGCTTGTTTCACAGAAATTTACCGAGCCGTTTAATGCGCCAATTGAATTTGGCCGCCACGTTGCCGACATGGCCAACATGTTAACGCAACACAAAATACTTGTTCAACGTTTTGGCGATTTGGTGCGCGGACGGAGAACAACACCCGAACGTCTTTTTAGAAATAATATCATTCCAACTTTAAAAGACGCAGTCCCCGGCGATTTGAGCCTTGTCCTACCCTACCGGATTATGACCGACATTATCGAAATGATTCAGGCATTGGATAAAGTCAGCCCCGGATTGGCCAGCGACGAAACTTTGCTTTACGGTGTTGAAGTGAAATTCTATTCAAACAAAATAAAAGTGAACAGTGGATTTCAAACCGATACAATTAAAAACCTGTATGTTGGTGGCGATGGCGCCGGCATTACCCGCGGATTGATGCAAGCCTCTGTAAACGGCGTTTTGATTGCCAGAGAGATTTTAAAAGGAATGCATTGAAATTGACGATTTTTCAAATAAACCTCGTCCGAACAATAGCTTGTTATTTGTATTCAAACTGAAATAATTCCCCGATAGTTAAATCCTAAATCAAAACGGTTATCTTTGCGCTGATTTTTAAGGAATTGGAGAAGTTTTACTTTCGACCTCCCCAAAAAGAGGAATTCCGCTAAAGAAAATCAATGTAATTTTAAGGACAGACAGTATTTAGTTATTTTAAGATATGGCACATAAAGCAGGTTTTGTAAATATTATAGGAAATCCCAACGTGGGTAAATCAACAATAATGAACGCGTTGGTTGGTGAAAAAATATCAATTATTACACAGAAAATGCAAACTACACGGCACAGGATTAAAGGGATTGTGAGTGGTGAAGATTTTCAGATTGTGTATTCCGACACACCCGGAATTTTAAAACCAAACTACAAATTACAGGAAACGATGATGAAATTTGTAGATTCGGCACTGATTGATGCCGATGTAATTTTGTTTGTCACCGATGTAATTGAAACTCCCGGCAAAAACCCGGATTACATTGAAAAAGTGCGCAAATCGAACATGCCGGTTATCGTTTTAATCAACAAAATCGATTTGTCGAACCAGGAAAATGTTATGAAATTGTTTGATTACTGGACAAATGTTTTTCCAGGCGCCAATGTTTTCCCGATTTCTGCAAAGGAAAAATTTAATATCGAACCTATTTTCGACCGTATTTTGGAGTTACTACCAGAAGCACCGGCCTATTTCGACAAAGATGAACTGACCGATCGAAACGAACGGTTTTTTATCCAGGAAATCATCCGCGAAAAAATATTACTTCACTACCAAAAAGAAATTCCATATTCGGTGGAAGTTGAAGTTGAGGAATTTAAGGAAACCGAAAAAATTATCAATGTAAGGTGCGTAATCCATGTGGAGCGCGACAGCCAGAAAGGAATTATTATCGGTCACAAAGGCGAAATGATAAAACGCGTGGGAACCGAAGCCAGAAAAGATGCAGAAGAATTTTTCGACAAGAAAATTTTTATGGAATTGTTTGTAAAGGTTGCAAAGGACTGGCGCGAAAAAGACAAACAACTGAAGAATTTTGGGTATGACGCCAATTGAAAAGTAAAGTCCTACCCCAACCTTCCCTGAAGGA
>JBFHJA010000448.1:0-3985 GCA_041596165.1 Draconibacterium sp.
TAAACAGAACTCACCCCAAGCCCGCAAGCGGACTTCCCCCCTCTCTTTGCAAAGAGAGGGGAAGAGCATCGCAGATGCGAGGGGTGAGTTTAAACAAAAGTGACAAATAATATATGACATTATTTTATTCCTATTACTTACATAGTTTTCGAACAATTTCTTTCTTACAAAAAAATGTCACCCGTTAATACAGATGACATTTTATCTTGAACTCAAAATATTCAAGAACTTATTTTCTTATTTTATGAATTTCAGCGCCATGTTGGTGACCCTCTTCTTTAGCTTTTTCCAAAATCTCAACGTATTGTTCCGGAGTGATTTTTTCTGCCAAATAACCTTTCTTTTCAATGGCTTTGACAAAACCTTCATCGTTATTTTTGCCTTCCTTATACTCAATATAAATCGTATTCGAGACGTGATCTATTTTTAAATCTTTTACTCCTTTTTCGAATTTAAGATTTTCAGTGAGCGTTTTTTCACAATCCGCGCAATCCATATTCGATTTAAAACAAACCACTTTATTTTCAGCTTTTTGTGCAACTGAAACGATTGTAATCCCCAGAAAAAAAACCAATATAACTGCTAACTTTTTCATGTTTATTAATTTTTTAATTATTTGTAACTCAATTGAAAACGGACTCCCAAATAAATTTTTCTGCCCATTACCGGTCCCCAGATATTTGTTGCATCAAAACCTTGACCGAATGGATTTTCAGCACCTTCAACTGGATTTGGCTGCATAAAGTTTGTAATATTTTCGGAGCCCAGATAAATATTCCAGTACCTAAAATATTTAGTAATCTGCGCGTTCATTACTGTATAAGGTTGAAATTCATAATAATCACCAGAAATATCGGCCAGGCTCTGCCCTACTTCAAAAGGTGGTCTTGGGATTCTGCCTCCACCATTAAACTGAACAGTATAATCAAACATCCATTTTTTCAGGTTTGTTGAATAATTTAGATTTATCAATCCTTTGTAACGGCTTGTCAAAGGCATTTCTTTTAACTCCCCTGCAATAGTTTGTTTTGTATCGTTTATGCGATAGGCGAGCAATACATCAAGTCGTTCGATGGGCTGATATCTCACGTCGAACTGCAGGCTGTTCGCATATGATTTTCCTGACAAAGGAGATAGAATAACATGCGTTGAAGAAGACTCACGATCCACAACTAATTGCGACTGAAAATCGGTACGAAAGAACTCGGTATTTATTTGCAAATCTTTCCCCCAAAGCGTGTAATCCTGAATTAGACTTACACCATAATTCCAGGCTTCTTCAAACATGTTTTTGTCTTGCCAGGACAGTTGTCTGGAACTTGCCAGTAAATAGTTGTTTTCGGTTATCACATTTGCCGTGCGGTAACCTTTTCCCGCGTTTGCCCTAAACGTTATATGTTCGTTCAATTTATACCTGAAATGAGTTCGTGGTGTAATAAATTTTCCGAACAGATTATGCGAATCAGCGCGAACACCGACCATTAACGTCATATTTTCTATGGGTTTGAATGTATATTCGGCAAACACGCCTGGTACATTTTCAACACGGTCGAGGTTGACACCATACAAACTTTCGTCAATTTTGTCGTGAATAAAACTTACACCGGCATTTATTGAATGAACAGCATATTTATCTAAATCGCGTGTAAAAATCATGCTCCCGTAAAACCTTGTTTCTGAGGCATCGTAATCCGTCAATCCATAAAATGAATTTGTTTTATGACCGGTAAAATTGCTCAAAATGGCAAGTGCAGTTCTTTGGTCCTTTGAAACAATACCTGATTTAAAAAAACCTGTAACCCTGTTTGTTTTTATACTTATTCCATACGGATTTGAAACAGAAGAAGTCATCCCATCCTCAAAACCAACTTGTCCACCCAGCCTGTCCTCGCTAAGAATGTTTACACCGGCTTGTGTCATAAAACCTTTATAATTAGTGAATTTCCATCGGTTTGAAATTTGAAATTGTTTTGTGAGCGGATCATCAAGAAAACCATCTCCATTATCATCAATCCGATTATTTAAACCTGAAGCATGAACAAGTAAAGCGGTGGAAACCATATCTTTATAAACTTTCAAATTTGTATTTCCGTTAAATTCCCACTTTTGATGCCCGTTTGCATAAGCATTTAAAAATAATTTTTCGCCTGAATCAGGTTTTTTTATTTCGGCATTTATCTGTCCTGCAATTGATTCGTAACCACTCACCACTGAAGATGCACCTTTGGAAACCTGGATTGATTCCATCCAGGGGCCAGGAATATAATTTAATCCGAAAGTAGTGGCCAAACCCCTTAAATCGGGAAGATTTTCAACCTGTAACTGCGAGTATATTCCATCGAGACCAAGCAATCTGATTTGCTTTGCACCAGTTACAGCATCACTGTAACTCACGTCAACCGATGGATTTGTTTCGAAACTTTCAGCTAAGTTGCAACAGGCGGCTTTATGAAGTTCAGCACTTCCTATTCGTTCGGTATGAATGGTTTCCATTGCCGAAAGATAAGTCCCTCTATCTTTTTTGATAACTGTGACTTCTTCAATTTCAAGATTTGGTTCCAAAACAACTTCAAGGAAATCTAAATTGTCCACATGAACAACTTTTGTTTCGTAACCCACAAAACTGAAAACCAACATATGCTGATTCTCCGTTTTTTTGATTTCAAATTTGCCTTTATTCCCAGTGGCGGTACCACTTTTTGTTCCTTGCCAGTAAATATTTACTCCAGGCAAAGTAATTTTCCCGTCTTTTTCATTTCCGAATACAACACCTTTAAGATTATCTGCAAACGATAAAACAGGAAACAGTATTAAAATAATAATTATAATCTTTCTCATTACTTAAAATTTAGTGAATTTAAAACTTCAATAACCTCGATGCAAGGCAATTGAACAAACTAAATTTAAGCTGAGAACGGGATTTTTAACTGGTTGATCTTGATTAATAAAAACTTTGCGGATTTTATTTTAGGGGGAAGTTCAAAATAAATTTTAAGTGTTTCTGCAATTAATGATGGTTCTGTAAAATATTGGATTGCAGTTAATATAATATCGGTAACTTTAACACTAGGAGCTCTTTCAAAACTTACTTCATCCTGGGTAAAATCATTGCTTAATTTGAAAAAACTAACTTCAGGAGAGGCGCAACCACAATCGTGATTATGATGTGAACATTCGTGGCAATCATTTTCACTTGCTAATTTCTCGGTTCCTAAAGCATCATGTGTGTGATGAACATGAAAATTCTCATCACAGGATTCGGGTTTTAAGTAAATTCCTACTTGCTCTGTTCCTGTGCATGAACAGTGTGTTTTGTAAATAAAAATACCTGTAGAGGAAACGATAAAAATCATTGCCATAACCACCGATAATATTTGATTTACTGTTTTCACGCTGCAAATATAACAAATATAGATATTGAAAGGTTGTTATTGATTTGTTAAAGGGGCAGAAGTGAAATGGGTAAAGTACGATACGAGTTTAGAAAAACATCCTGGAATTTTAAACCAATAAACAAAAGGATTCTATCTTATCGCAACTGTGGATTAAAGATGGAACCCAAATAAACTTAAAGCCCCCAAAACTCTGCTCCCTGGTTAAAAACAATATCACGGGGAATACCTGCTTCACCAATTCTGTTTAAATCTTTTTGCAACTCTTCGCTGATAATTCCCTGTTCTTCAATCCATTTTACTGCTGTTGCATAATCACCGTCACCTTGAATTCTCAGAATTTGTTCGGAAAGTGCAAGCATAGCATTTTTCATCTTGTCGAAGTTAACCCTGTAAGTTCCAGTTGTTGCATCACGTTCGAAAGCACCTGATTGCTGAAAATAATTAAAACGCATCATATTTGATTTTCCATGTGCACTGGCTGCGCCAAACCTAACAGAACGAAAAGTTCCGGCCATAAATGTTACAAAATTGTCCATCATCTCTTTTTCTCCCATCTCACCCATTTCATTTAGTTGGTAAACACACCACAA
>JBFHJA010000449.1:0-3983 GCA_041596165.1 Draconibacterium sp.
GAACGCTCAGGTGGGGTTAACAAATCCCGGAATTATCGGTGCCGATGTTTGCCACTTAAACCTGCATAAAACTTTTGCAATCCCGCACGGTGGTGGCGGTCCGGGTGTTGGGCCAATTTGCGTTGCAAGCCATTTAATCGAGTTTTTGCCTTCGCACTCAATAATGAACAACGGTCATGTCGGAATTAATGCTGTTTCGGCTGCTCCATGGGGAAGTGCTTCAGTACTGCCAATTACTTATGGTTATATTAAGATGATGGGCGCCAGTGGTTTAACGGAGGCGACGAAAGTTGCAATCTTAAATGCCAACTACATTGCAAAAGCGTTGGAAAATAATTACGGAATTCTTTATAAAGGGGAAAACGGCAGAGTTGCCCATGAATTGATTTTGGAATGTCGACATCTAAAAGCAACTTCAGGAATTACGGAGGAAGATATCGCCAAGCGGTTGATGGATTATGGATTCCACGCACCAACTTTATCTTTTCCTGTACACGGAACTCTTATGATTGAACCAACCGAAAGTGAATCAAAACAGGAAATTGATCGTTTTATCGATGCGTTAAACAATATTTATAATGAAATAAAAGAGATTGAAAATGGTGTTGCTGATAAAACCGACAATGTTTTAAAAAATGCGCCGCACACTGCACAAAAAGTAGTTGCCGATAATTGGAATTACAGTTACTCAAGGGAAAAAGCAGCTTATCCGTTAGAATGGATTCGTGATAATAAATATTGGGTTTCGGTAGGCCGGGTGGATAATGCCTGGGGCGACAGAAATTTAATTTGTACTTGTGGTTCACCGGAGGAATATGAAGAGTTTTCGAACTAATAATTTTATTCAATGATTGATTTTCCGAATGCTAAAATAAATATCGGGTTAAATGTGGTTTCCAGGCGCGAAGATGGATTCCATAACCTGGAAACCATATTCTATCCCGTAAAACTGTCCGATGCACTCGAATTTGCCGAGACCGGGGAAACCCGGCTCACAATTTCAGGCATTCAAATTGACGGTGCTCCGGAAAATAATCTGATCTTGAAAGCTTACCAACTTTTAAAATCTGATTTTAATCTGCCACCGGTTCAATTCCATTTACATAAGATTATTCCTTTTGGTGCCGGACTTGGAGGTGGTTCATCTGATGCTGCCTTTACGCTCAAAATGCTGAATGAATATTATAATCTTGGGTTGCAAACACAACAGTTAGAGTCTTATGCATCCCAAATTGGTGCCGACTGTCCGTTTTTTATTCGGAATAAATCAACGTTTGCTACCGGAATTGGCAATATTTTTCATGACATCGAAATCGATCTGTCTGATTATGAAATTGTAATTCTAAAACCTAATATTTCAGTAAGTACACCCGAAGCATATAGAAATGTAATTCCACGAAATCCAAAATACAGGTTGACAGAAATCGTAAAAACTCCGGTTGAAGACTGGAAGAACCTGATTGTTAACGATTTTGAAAAGAATGTTTTCCTTTTACACCCTCAAATTGCAGAATTAAAACAGCTTCTTTACGAATTGGGAGCTAATTATGTATCAATGTCAGGCAGCGGTTCCGCTATCTTTGGAATTTTTCGCCATTTACCGACAAACTTTGAGAGTAGAATACCAGAAGGTGTTTTACTTTACCGTTAGAATTTCGCCATTCACCGATGTTTAGGTTTCATTAACAAGATTTTACTCTTTTTTGAAATTTTTCCGTGTAACCTTTGTACAAGTTTAAAGTCTATTATGACAAACGAACAAAGAAACAGAAACGTTTAAAAAACAGAAAATATGAAAACAACAATGAAACAATTAGCAGCAGGAACATTTATCGCACTTTTATTATTAGTCGGAAATGTTAAAGCAAAAGGAACAGAAGTATTAGCCTCAGGCCATGAAAACATTGAGTCAACACTTCAGATTGAAAATTGGATGACAAACGATGCAGTTTGGAATGCAAACGCTACGAAAACCGCAGATTTTGTGCAGGAAGCAGAAATGAGTTTGGAACTGGAAAACTGGATGACTAACTCAGAACTATGGAATTCAAGCTACAATTTTGTTGAAGAAACAGAAACTGGTATGTCTCTCGAAAACTGGATGATGAATGACAAAATCTGGGATTTGGATTCCATAAATTGTGAAACAGAATTGAATGTTGAAAACTGGATGACAGACAACAACATTTGGAAATAGATTAGGTTTAGTTTATACGCGATTAGTTTAGTTAGATTTTTAGGAGGCTGCAAGATTTTGCAGCCTCTTTTTTGTTATTTGTTTTAGTTAAGCTGATTATATTAAATTATATTTGGTTTCAATCAATTGGTGAAATCAAGTGGGTTCAAAAATACAATATACTGTATCTCTTTTTTTTGTAATGTGCTTTGTTACTGGTTTTTCTCAGGATGTTACTTTTTCACAGTTTTTTGCCAATCCGTTAAATCTTAATCCTGCATTTTCAGGTTCGGTTGGAATCCCACGTGTTGCATTGCAATACCGTAACCAGTGGCAGGGATTTAATAATGCTTTTACTACTTACAGTGCTGCTTTTGATTTGCCGGTTGAAAAGTTGCAGGGAGGAATCGGAGGATATGTTTTAAATGATTCCCAGGCTGACGGGATTATAAATACATTACAACTTAATTTTTCTTATTCTGTCTTTATTCAACTTTCTGAAAATTACAGGTTACACGGCGGTTTTCAGGCTGGGTTCAATCAAAATTCATTAAACACAAGTCGTTTGGTTTTTGCCGATAATCTCGACGCAAACTATGGAAATCATGGGGTTTCAAACGAATTAGCGACTTTGGCAGATCCCAATTATAGCTTTGTTGATTTTTCAACGGGATTTTTGATGTACAGCAAACAATTGTTTTACGGGCTTGCCGTTCACCATTTAACCGAACCAAATCAGTCGTTTTATACCGGAGGCGATGATGTTGCAAAACTTGACAGAAAATATACGGCTCATTTTGGTGCTCGTTTGCCTGTTTATTTATTTGGTCACAATCGCAAAAAATTTGATATTTCACCACAAGTAATAGCACAATTGCAAGGTAAGTTTCAACAATTTAATTATGGTATTTTCGCCACAAAACGCGGATTAACAGCAGGAACCTGGTTTCGCCAGAATTTCGGATTGAGGTATGACGCAGTTATTCTTGTTGTCGGATTTATGAAAAAAAGCTGGCAATTTAACTACAGTTATGATTTTACAATTTCAGGTTTGCGAGCCGATTCGGGCGGTACAAATGAAGTTTCATTAACATTTTTGTTGAACAGAGCCGATAGAAATAAAATATTGCCTTTCTTTAATCGGTATGAAGAGGAATTTGGAGTAAGATGAATTAGATAAGTTCAATAATACCCCGATTCAATTTTTTTTACAATTTCTTCAAGTAATTTATCTTCGTCTTCCGGGCTGTATTCATCCTTTAAATTATTCTTGAACAACCGGGCAATTCCTTGCCAAAATACAGCGCTGACATCGCCTCTGAAATCCCTGATTAATGTGTAGGCAGTTCGGTCAGTTTCACGGTTAATCAGTTTTAAAAGCATTTTACCATCAGATATCGACCATTTTTTTAATTCTTCTTTGTGTTGGACAAGTAGCTCTTCTTCAAGTTTTTTCATCAGTTTGCGGCGATCGCGCTGATTGTTAAGGGCGTAATATTGTGGTTCGTATTTCTGCAAAAGCACACGTGCCTCAACTGCCAGCGGATACACCTTTTTAACCTTTGCAACATATCGCGAATAATTCCGTTGCTCCCGTTTACTCGAAAATTTGCGCTCAGGGAAAACCCATATTTCCTTAATCCTAACAGTAATAACAGTATCTTCCCCCTGAATTATTCCCATAACAAGTTTCGATGAATCAGGTTTTTGCGCACTCAGTGTTTGCAAAACAAAACAAAAAATCAATATAGAAAATCCCTTTTTCAAATCACTTCAATTTACGGTATAAAAGTAGAACGTTTAATTC
>JBFHJA010000450.1:0-3981 GCA_041596165.1 Draconibacterium sp.
CCATGAGTCTATTTCAAAAATTAGCAGAAAAAGAATTGTCTTTGGAATCACAGGTATTTCTGGATTTTGTTACTTTTCAAAAGGCGTCGATTATTTAAATTTGAAGATCTTAAATAAATATTATACAAAATGAAAACAGTACTGATTTTTGCCTTTATTTTTTTTACAATCTCTGCATTTTCTCAAACTGAAAATTTGGAACTTTGGTACAAAAAACCCGCCTCTACCTGGACAGAAGCTTTGCCTGTTGGAAATGGACGGGTGGGTGCCATGATTCATGGTGACTACAAACACGAAAATATACAGCTAAACGAAGAAAGTGTTTGGGCTGGAACAAAAATGAACAACAACAACCCGGAAGCCAAAGCTCATCTGGGCGAAATTCAGCAGGCTATTTTTAACCAGGAATATAAAAAAGCATGGGAACTTTCCAATAAATATTTAGTGGGAACTCCTCCTCAAATCAGGTCGTACCAGCCACTTGGTAATCTGTTTATAAACTACAATTGGACGGGTGAACCAACTTCGTATAAAAGGTCCTTAAACCTGCGCACCGGAATTGCAAAAACTGAATTTACCATCGACGGGAATAAAGTTACGCAGGAAGTTTTTGCTTCAGCACCACAAGATATTATGGTAGTTAGCATTTCTGCTGAAAAAGCTTTTAACGCGGAGGTATTGCTTTCACGGGAGTTTGACAATTCGAACGAAAATAAAGATAAGCGAAAAAAATCAGATGAACCTGTAAATCCTATAAGCACAAACATTTACAGCAATGAAAATGGTACAGCTTTTTTCAGCGGACAAATAATAGATCATGAATCGCCATTGAAAGGTCCAGCCGGTAAACACATGCGTTACGCCGCAACAATGAAAATTTTATCTGTCGATGGCAAAACTGAAGCATTTTCTACCGACAAGTCAACGGGTTTTCAACTTCAGGCGGTAAAAAACATTGTATTTGTTCTTACCGGAGCAACAGATTATAACATTGAAAAACTGGATACCGATACTCAGATTGATCCTTTAGCAATTTGTAATTCAATCATTTCAAAAGCAGAAAAAATTAATTTAAGTGAATTAAAAGAACTTCACACCTCAGATCATCAATTATTTTTTGACCGGGTGAAATTCTCACTTGGCAAGGATGAATTTCAAAATATGGCAACAGATGAACGTTTGAACCGGATGAAAGAGGGCAAAACCGACAATGGGCTTATTGTGCTTTATTACCAGTATGGCCGATACCTGTTAATGGGGTCTTCCAGAAAGCCGGGGCGTTTACCTGCCAACCTGCAGGGAATCTGGAATGATTTGTATGATGCACCCTGGAATGCCGATTTTCATACAAATATCAACCTGCAAATGAATTACTGGCCTGCGGAAACCGGAAACCTTTCAGAAACAGCAATTCCCCTGTCAGGTTTTATGAGCAAATTAACAGTTCCCGGAGCAGTTACCGCCAAAGAAATGTACAACGCCAGTGGATGGACAATGCACCACCTGACCGATCCTTTTGGTGTGACCGCTGTAATGGACGGTGTTTGGGGAATTACGCCGATGGATGGACCCTGGATGACTTTCCCGCTTTATGATCATTATGAATTTACGGAAGATATCAGCTTTTTACGAAATGAGGCTTATCCGTTGATTAAAGGTTCGGTGCAATTTATATTGGATTACCTTGTGAAATCGCCGGAAGGTTACCTTGTAACCAATCCTTCCCATTCACCCGAAAATGTGTTTTTTGTGCCGAATACAAACAAAAAAGAACAATCACTATTGTGTTATATGCCAACTGTAGATATTCATATTATCAATGCCTTGTTTAATAATTTCACAAATGCTGCACATAAACTGAATGTGGATGCTGAATTGGTAAATCAGGTGAAGGAAGCTCAAAAACAATTGCCCCCGCTGCAAATAGCGGCCAACGGAACTTTGCAGGAATGGCTTCAGGATTTTGAAGAGGTTGAACCCGGGCATCGCCACATATCGCACTTGTTGGGTTTATACCCATTGAATCTGATTTCACCTGAAAACCCTGAGGTATTTGAAGCTGCAAGGAAATCACTTGAACGCCGGTTGGCAAGTGGGGGCGGGCATACAGGATGGAGCAAGGCATGGATTGTGAGTCTTTACGCAAGATTGCTTGAACCGGAGAAAGCCATTGAAAACCTGAACGATTTGCTGCGAAAAAGTACACTTCCCAATTTATTCGACACTCATCCTCCGTTTCAAATCGATGGGAATTTTGGGGGTGCTGCGGCAATTGCTGAAATGCTTTTGCAATCTCAAAACGGAGAAATTCACCTTTTGCCGGCTCTTCCGACACAATGGGAAGAAGGATCAATTCATGGTTTGAGGGCAAGAGGAGCATGTACTGTTGATATCGATTGGAAAAGCGGAAAACTAACTAAGGTTTCCGTTAAATCAGATCATGGAGGTTTGTTCACTGTTCGATACATGGATAAAACAAAACAATTAAAGCTGAAAGCAGGCGAAACAGCTCTACTTGAAGGATTCTTGAATTAGTTAAAAGAAAGCAAAGGTTCTGGAATAAAGCGTATTTATTATAATCTGTTAACAATATCGATTCAAATAATCAGTTCAGAAAAAATGTCAATATGAATATTTTAAAAAATAGAATTCCGGTAATCATATTATTGCTTTTTGCATTTATCGATTCCTACTCTCAGACTAAAAAGTCTGAAAACAAAGAGAAAATCGTTTCTCAGGAACAAATGCAGGCGGTTTTTGAGGAGATTAAAACACCATTCAAATATGGTATTGTATTCAAGCATCCCGATTCAACAAAAATGATTGACAGTCCAACCATTTTTAGGGAAGGTGAAAAATGGTTGATGACTTATATTGTTTTCGATGGGCAGGGATATGAAACATGGCTGGCAGAAAGTGAAAATCTGCTGGATTGGAAATCAAAAGGTAGAATACTTTCGTTTACTGAAAATACATGGGATGCCAATCAAAAAGCCGGATACATGGCCCTGGTTGATATAGAATGGGGTGGCACTTATAAAGTCAGGAAACATGAAAATAAATATTGGATGTCGTATCTCGGTGGAGCTTCCGAAGGATATGAAAAAGGTGTTTTAGGTGTTGGAATGGCAAATACTGAATCTCTTGAAATTGCAAAAGAATGGAACAGATTGGCCAAACCTGTTATGCTGCCTGATGACAGTGATGCACGATGGTTCGAGAAAGAAAAGATTTACAAAAGCTCAATAATTTTTGATGAACAGAAACATACAGGTTTCCCGTTTGTAATGTACTACAATGCCAAGGGAAAAAAATCAGATGAAGCTGATTTTGAAAGTATTGGAATCGCCGTTTCAAATGATTTAATAAACTGGAAACGAATAGGAACTGATCCGGTAATAACAAGAAAAAAAGGCATTTGCGGCGATGCTCAAATTACAAAAATCGGCGATGTTTATGTAATGTTCTACTTCGGCGCATTTTGGAAACCCGGCGCTTTTGAACGATTTGCCTGTTCGTATGATTTAGTGAACTGGACGGATTGGCAGGGAGATGATTTAATTGCCCCGTCAGAAAATTATGATAAGGAATATGCCCATAAACCATGGGTAATTAAATGGAATGGTGTTGTTTATCATTTCTATAATGCAGTAGGGAGTGAAGGCCGGGTGATTGCTGTGGCAACTTCTGTCAATTTGAAAAATTAATAAATTAGAAACCAATTAAATACAAAGTTATGAAGACGATTTTTATTGCAATATTTTCGATATTGTTAGGCTTGAATGCTGTTGCCGGGGAGTTTAATATTCTCAGTTTTGGAGCCGTTGCCGATGGTAAAACAATGAATACGGCTTTTATCCAGTCGGCAATTGACAAAGCAAACCAGAGTGGTGGTGGAATAGTGCTTGTTCCTGCAGGAGCTTTTCTCACAGGTAGTATCGTGCTGAAAACCGGGGTTGAATTGCGATTGGAGAAAAATGC
>JBFHJA010000451.1:0-3976 GCA_041596165.1 Draconibacterium sp.
GCATCCGAAACTTCAAAATCGCCACTTGTCAAAATTGTTTTCTTTTTTGTTTCGGTATTAACAGCATATAAATGGGAGTAACCCGAAACTTCAGATTGAAACCAAACTGATTTTCCGTCGGGCATCCAGCCCAAATCGCCGGTAGACATCCCCCAGCCTCCAATTCCGGGGCCATCAATCCATGCTTCATCGCGCTGGCGGTCGAGGGTTTCGAGATTGCCGGTTTTAGGATTCAGCAATAATATCCAGCGGTCTTTATTGTCTTGCGATAAAGCTACAATTACCGCCAAATCCAATGTTTCGTTCCACACCGGTCCCATTAAGTTAATTGGCCGGTTTTTAATTTCCGTACTGTCTTTTGGCAGTCGTTCCGGATAATCTTTGATATAATCGGGCAAGTCTTTCAACCCGGGAATATCATCCGTATTGATTTTAATGATTTTATTACTGTCCACATCAAAAATCCCCAGTTCAGTTTCGGCCTGCGAGCTGCCAACTTTTGTGCGCCCTTCCTTTTCTTCGGTGTAACCCGATTCGGTTACAAAATGTGTTACCGAAGTCTGTTTACTCCCCTGGCCACTTAAAAAGGTGTTGTAAACAACATACTTGCCTGATGGGCTTAATTCTGAATTCCGAAGTCGTTTTTTTCCCAGATATATTTTCAAAGGTTCTTTTACTTCCTCTAATTCTTCCCTGTATTTGCGCGCCTTTTCATTTGCCTCGCGTTCTTTTAGCACGTCAAAAAGTTCGGTTTGCTGATTTTCGAGAAACAAATCCTGCCCTTTTGTTTTTGCTTCAGGTTTTTCTTCGCCCGAAACAAAATTTGTAATTTGACGAATTAGTCGGGTTTCAGGATTGATGCAAAACAGGTTATTATCTTTTAAAAAAGAAATTTCAGTATCATCAAGAACAAACTTTGGTGATGAAATCCGTTCAAGCCAATCTGTTAATTGTGTTGTTGTACCTTTTTCAATATTCAAAATATACAGATTTCCGTTACTGATATAAACTTTTTTGGTTTTTGCCGAATTGTAATCACTGTTTCTGCCTGCCAACATTCGTTTTTCTTCAATCGAAACTTTTGTCGTTTCCCTGGTTTTCAAGTTATAGGAATAGAGTGAAGAAAGTGTGTCTTTATCAGGATTCCAATCAAAATAAATGCTGCTGCTTTGCTCATTCCACGAAATATTTTCGGGTGAAGTGCCAATCCATTTGTCGGGATCCTGCATTATTTTTTCGATGGTGAGCGCGCTTTTATTGTTTTTTTGAGTTTGTGCTGAAGCAAAAAGTACACAAATTGATAGAAAAGATAGTATTAGTGTTTTCATTGATATTTGTGAAAGTTAAAAAGTAATAAAATCAGGATGCCCACCAATCCTGCCGTTTTTGTCGAGGCCATTTATTTTAGCAATATCATCTTCATTCAATTCAAAATCGAAAATATTGGCATTTGAAATTATTCGCTCCGGAGTAACCGATTTTGGAATTGTAACTATGCCTTTTTGAATTTCCCAACGAAGTGTAATTTGCACAGGAGTTTTCCCATATTTATCTGCAAGTTCCTGAATTAATGGAACATCGTTTACGCGACCTTTCATAATAGGACTCCAGGCTTCGGGCTGAATTCCGTGTTTTCGACAATATTCGAGCAAATCGGGTTGCTGTAATTCGGGATGAAATTCATACTGGTTTACAGCTGGTGTAATCTTACATTCGGGCAAGAATACTTCGAGATGATGTACTAAAAAGTTGCTTACCCCAATCGCTTTTACTCTGCCTTTTTTATAAATTTCTTCAAGGGCTTTCCATGTTTCTACCGAGCGTTTTCCTTTTGGCCAGTGAATTAGGTATAAATCGAGATAATCGGTTTGAAGTTTTTCAAGACTTTCATCAAAAGCTGCTAAAGTGGTTTCGTAACCCTGGTCGCTGTTCCATACTTTCGAGGTTAGAAAAATATCTTCCCTTGCAACACCGCTTGCTTTTATAGCTTTTCCAACCCCACGCTCGTTCTTATAAATGGCTGCGGTGTCAATGTGTCGATATCCGTTTTGCAAAGCAACTTTTACAGCGTTTTCAACTTCTGTTCCTTCTTTGGACATAAAAACTCCCAAGCCAAAAATGGGCATTTCAACCCCATTATTTAATTTTACTGTTGATGTAATATTCATTGTAATATTTGTTTAGATTAATCTCCTGCGAGTAAATCCGCTTTTATCTGTTTTAATTCCGCAATTTTTTCATCGCTTACTTCCGGATATTTAAGGTCCATCGAATCCATTGCACTGATTATTGCTGAGGCTACTGCAATGCGTGCATACGGTTTGTCATCGGCCGGAATTGCGTACCAGGGGGAATTTTCGGTTGAGGTGTTGATAATCAGTTGCTCGTAGGCATTCATATAATCGTTCCAGTACTTTCGTTCTTTAGCATCGGAAGCGCTGAATTTCCAGTTTTTATCGGGGTTGTCAATGCGCTCAATAAACCGCTTTTTCTGTTCACCGGGAGAAAGATTAAGAAAGAATTTAACAATTATGGTTCCGTTGCGGTGAAGGTGTTCCTCGAAGTTTCTGATGTCCTGAAATCTTTCATCCCATATATTTTCTGTTATCAGTTTTTGAGGAATTTTTTGTGACTGAAGAATCTGTTTGTGCACTCTAACTACCAAAACCTCTTCATAATAGGAACGGTTAAAAATCCCAATTCTTCCCCGCTCGGGCAATCTTTTTGCACAGCGCCACATAAAATCGTGGTCCAATTCTTCGGCACTTGGTGCTTTAAAGGAATTTACCTGGCAACCCTGCGGATTGAGGCCCGACATAACATGTTTTATTGCGCCATCTTTTCCTGCAGCATCCATTGCCTGAAAAATAAGTAGTAACGACCACTTATCCTGTGCATACATTTTATCCTGCATGGCAGCAAGTGTTTCAACACCCATCTGCAACAAGTCTTTAAAAATCTTCTTTTCTTTTTTCTTTAACTTCGGATAATCATCGGTCGGATAATCTTTCAATCTGAAGTTTTCTCCGTTGCCAACATAGTATTGTTTGGCAAAAACTTTTGCTCTTTCAATAAGCTCATTTCGGCTTAAATTATCCAGTTCTTTGCGGGAAATTAACGATTTTTCCATGGTATGCTATTTTTTGCAACTCCGGTAAAATCAGGAGAAGCACACTTCAGAACAAAAATAATATATTATCAGGCACAAAAAAACGAATGGGCAAGTTTATGATCTTGATTATCTTTGCCCTTAAATTCGATAAACAAAACAATATGAAGGTTTACAAATTTGGTGGCGCATCGGTGAAAGATGCAAGTTCGGTAAAAAATGTAGCACAAATAATTAACAAGGAGTCCGGTAATTTGGTTGTTGTGATTTCGGCAATGGGCAAAATGACAAATTTGCTCGAAACACTTATAAAAGCATATTTTGAAAAAGCAGACAGGAAATGGGAAATATTCACGCAATTTAAAGACTATCATCTGGAAATTATTAACCAGCTTTTTGATGGCAACGGAACTCCGGAAACTATTTCTGCCCAGTTTGCTGAACTAGAAATGAAACTTAAAAAAGCACCTTCATTCGATTATAACTATGAATATGACCAGATTATATGTTTTGGAGAATTGGTTTCAACACAAATTGTAAGTGATTATCTTAATTATTCCGGTACCCAGAATCAATGGATTGATATTAGAAACTGCCTTAAAACAGACGATCTTTTCCGGGATGCTACTGTGGATTGGGAATGGACAGAAGAACTTGTTACTGATACTTTTCATTTCGATATTAAAAGGCTATTTATAACGCAGGGTTTTATAGGCTCTACAACAACAAACCTTACAACAACTCTGGGAAGGGAAGGATCGGATTTTACTGCAGCCATTCTCGGGAATATTTTAAATGCCGAAAGTGTTTCAATATGGAAAGACGTTCCTGGAGTTTTAAGCGCCGACCCAAAAAAGATGGAAGGCA
>JBFHJA010000452.1:0-3957 GCA_041596165.1 Draconibacterium sp.
AGCCTCATTAAATTTCAGACTGAAAAGAAAGGGCGCGTAGCATTCCTCGGTGGTTCGATTACACATAACGGAGGTTGGCGCGACAGCATCTGCAACTACCTTCAAAACCGCTTTCCCGAAACTGAATTTGATTTTATTCCGGCAGGGATTCCTTCAACGGGCTCAACACCGGCGGCATTCAGAATGGAACGTGATGTTTTTGCCAACGGGCCGGTGGATTTATTGTTTGAAGAAGCTGCAGTAAACGATGCCACTAATGGCAGGTCTGAAACCGAGCAAATAAGGGCAATGGAAGGAATTGTTCGCCATGCCCGGTTGCGAAATCCGGCCACCGATATTGTAATAATGCATTTTGTCGATCCGGGGAAAATGAAAATTTACAGGGAAGGTGGAATTCCGGAAGTTATCCAAAACCATGAAAAAGTGGCAATTCATTATAATATTCCAACAATAAACCTGGCAAAAGAAGTTACCGAACGAATTGATGCAGGCGAGTTTACCTGGGAAAACGATTTTAAAAATCTGCACCCTTCTCCGTTTGGACAAAACATTTACTACCTCTCGATGAAAACAATGTTGGAAAACGTTTGGAAAGATGCCACAGCCAAAGAAAACAACATAGTAAAACACAGTTTACCCAAACCGATTAAAGATTTAAACTACAGTAACGGAGTTTTGGTTGATATATCCAACGCAAAAAGAAGTGGAGACTGGATGATTGTAGATAACTGGGAGCCCAGCGATGGTGTACCTACCCGCCCCAATTACACAAAGGTTCCGATGCTGATTGGTACAAATGAAAAAGGAAAGATAAAATTAGAGTTTGAAGGGAATACGATTGGTATCGCCGTGGCTGCCGGACCAGATGCCGGGATTCTTGAATACCGGATTGACAAAAAAGATTGGCAGGAATATGATTTGCGTCCGCGGGCTGGCAAATCCCTTCACCTTCCGCGATATTACACCATTGCCACCGACCTTGAAAATAAAACACACACAATGGAAATACGCATGAAACAAGCAGATGATGCACAGGGAAAAACGTTGGCCTGCCGAATCCGGTATTTCTTTGTGAACCGAAATGAAGCAACTATTCCCAATTAGTCAGAAAAAAAATTGAATGAATAATAAATTGAAGTTGATAGTTAAGTTTACATTTTTCACTCTGCTGGTAATATTTGTTTCAGCAATAAATACCTTTTCACAAAAACCGGTAAAAGTTTTCATACTTGCCGGGCAATCGAACATGCAGGGGCATGGCGAAATTACAAAGGGCGAAAAGGGAAACCTGACCTGGTTGGTAAACAACGACAAATACGGAAAATACAAACACCTGATAAACGAAGATGGCAATTGGGAAAAACGAAATGACGTATTTGTTTATGCAACTGATAAATTCGATAAAGTCAACACCGGCGGATTAACTGTTGGTTTTGGCGCTTTGGAAACTACAATCGGACCCGAACTTGAGTTTGGAAATGTAATTGGCGATTTTTATGATGAAACTGTTTTACTGATAAAAACCAGCTGGGGCGGCAAAAGTCTTGCCGTTGATTTCTGTCCGCCGGGCGCGGTGAGCGACTCGGGTTATGTCCGGATTCCGTACGCTCCAAAAGATACCGGTTACTATTATGTTCAAATGCTGGCAACTGTTTACAACGTGTTAAATAATCTTTCGAAATATATTCCAAACTATTCCGGCGAAGGTTATGAAATTGCCGGATTTGCATGGCATCAGGGTTGGAACGACAGAATAAACGACAGGCACAATGCAGCTTACGAAAAAAACCTTGTTCATTTTATCAACAATGTACGCCGCGATTTGGGAGAGCCCAATCTGCCTTTCGTTCTTGCCACAACCGGAATGAATAGCTATTTAGAAAACGACAAAAGGGAACAATCGTTGATAAAAGCACAGTTGGCAATCGCGTCTTACAATGAATTCAGGGGAAATCTAAAAGTGGTGGACACCCGCTATTTCTGGCGCTCAGTTGAAGATTCGCCGGCAAAACAAAATTACCATTGGAACCGAAATGCAGAATCATATTGTTTGATTGGTGAGGCGCTGGCAAAAAGCATGATTGGTATTTTGAATGAAAATGCCAAAAACAAAATAGCTCCAAAAATCAGGACTGCCCCGCGTTCAAACGATAATATTTTGCTGCCAACACCTCCAATGGGATGGAACAGTTGGAATGCTTTCGAAAAAAACATTGACGAGAATAAAATAAAAACCATTGCCGATATTATGGTAAGCTCCGGGATGCGCGATGCCGGGTATAAATACCTTGTTTTGGATGATGCGTGGATGGCTGCCGAAAGAAACGAAATCGGTGAATTAGTGGCCGATTCCACAAAATTTCCGGGAGGTATGAAAGCCATTGGCGACTACATTCACAGCAAAGGTTTAAAATATGGCATTTACGAATGCCGCGGGCACCTTACCTGCCAAAACCTGCCGGGTAGTTTCGGACACGAACAAACCGATATGAATTCCTTTGCAGCCTGGGGCGTTGATTACATAAAAATGGATGCCTGTTTTGCTGCAAAAAACGGGAGATTAAGCACCGAAGATTTTGCCATTTATCGCGACGCAATAAAAAATACAGGTCGCCCAATGGTTTTTAGCATTTCCGATTTCGGACAGGGTGCCTGGGCCTGGGGCGGAAAAAATTACGGTCAGCTTTGGCGCACTTCAATGGACATTTACCCGAATATAAATTCGGTGTATAAATGCGCCGAAACTTCGGGAGGAGCCGGTTCCACTCACCCTGCATTTAACGGCTTGTGGCAGTTTGCCGGCCCCAATCACTGGAACGACCCCGATATGCTGCAAATTGGCAACCTGAAAAATGCCGCCGAAGACAAGGTGCATTTCAGTCTCTGGTCAATTCTTGCAGCGCCCTTAATGGCGGGTAACGATTTGCGCATCTGGTCCGACACAATTAAAAATATTCTGCTTGCTCCTGAAGTAATTGCCATCAACCAGGATTCCCGCGCACAACAGGGCTACAAAGTCTTTCAAACCGACAGCATCGAAATTTACAACAAACCGCTGGCCGACGGAACTACTGCCGTTTTACTTTTAAATAAGGGGAAAAAGAATACAGATATTACGGTTAAATGGGAGCAAATTGGGTTATCAGGGCAGCAAAAAGTCAGGGATTTGTGGGAACAAAAAGAACTGGGAATGTTTAACGATTCGTTTACTGCGGCTAATCTGGGTCAGCACGGCCACATGTTAATTAAAGTTGGAACGGTTGGTTCAAAACCACTTCCGGGGCCAACTCCTGTTTCGCCCGAAAAATACACAGTTTCCAAAAGCGGAACTACCTATTTAAGCGACCTCTATTATATTATGAAAGAATTTAACCATCCGGTAGCCGATAAAAATTACCTGGGCGAAAACCTTCAACTTAATGGAACAACTTACCAAAAAGGTTTGGGCTGCAAAAGCAAATCGATGGTAATGTATAAACTTGATGGTAAAGCGAACCGTTTCCAGGCAACAATTGGTTTGGATAATGTTTCGCCCGATGAGGAAACAGGACAATTCAGGGTATTAAACGAAGATAAATTTGGTGGCCGTGTAATTTTCGATAGCGGCAAGTTAAAAAAGAATGACGAACCGGTAGTAGTTGATATCGACGTGAACGGGCTGGATTTTATCCTGCTCGAATTTACAGGGAAAGGCGTAAGTGGTAATTGGGCCGATGCCAAAGTTGTAACAGATAATTAAAATCATATAAGATGAAATATATTTTTATTCCAGTTTTTTTTATTGTATTTCTTTTTTCAGCAAATGCACAGGAACCTGTTGATAAAGGCCTGAACGCAATTACAGTTGAAACAGTGGAAGCCCCGTTGAAATTCCTCGCATCCGACTGGACCGAAGGGCGCGAAGTGGGTACCAAGGGCGCATACATGGCCGCCGATTACATTGCCAGTGTTTTCCAA
>JBFHJA010000453.1:0-3944 GCA_041596165.1 Draconibacterium sp.
AATCTTTTCAAATCCAAAAGCAAATAATAGAAAAATACCAACCCAATAAAATACGTGTAATTGCAACTTCTGCAGTCCGCACTGCAAATAACAAAATCCAATTTCTTGAAACATTGGGTGATAATTCTGGCTGGCTTGTTAAAGTTGTTTCTGGGGAAAAAGAAGCCGAACTTATTTTCAAAGGTGTTTTACTTGCATTTTCAGAACTTAGAGAACCTGCTGTAATACTCGATATTGGTGGAGGGAGCAACGAACTGATCGTTGCTCACAAAAAGGAAATGCTTTGGAAAGAAAGTCAGGCAACTGGGATGGCGAGGGTTATCAATAAGTTTAACCTTTCTGATCCTGTTAAGAAAAGAGAAATCGAAAGTCTTCAAACTTTCTTTGCCGATGCTCATAAAAATGCATTTGAAAAATGTAAAATTGAAAATGTAAAAACCCTGGTGGGTTGTTCTGGGGCGTTTGATACAATTGTCGATATGATTGACGAAGTTAGCCCGGGCGAAAAACAAAGAAAAACACAGGAAGTTTTGCTTGCTGATTTTTACAGAATTTATGAAAAACTGATTCGTTCAACCCGGGAAGAAAGAATGGCGATGAAAGGAATGGATTATGTACGTGTAGATTTGATTGTTCCGGCAGTCATTTTAATCAATCTACTTATTTCCGAAATAGGGATTAAAAAGATTATTCAAACTGATTTTGCATTGCGCGAAGGCGTTCTCTTTGAATTGATGCACCCAGGAAATGGACTTTTATAAGCACTTTTTTAACTGCTTAGCAGCGAATCACCAATCAAAAAAAACATCATAAAAAGGTAAAGCATATTGAGTTTTAAAAATGCGGGGCGAACAGCAAACTCATCTTGAGTAAAAACTGCAATTGAAAGCGAGAAAAGTAAATAGAACGCATAAAACAAAAGGAGGAACATTAGTATTTGGTTTGTAAACACAAAAAAGATAACTAAAAGTGCCGAAGCAATTGTTGTTAAAATCCAGGTGTAAGTAATTCTTTTTAATTGAACATCGTTGAAAATCTGGTTTAAACTTGGCATCCCTGCAAGTTGATATTGATCGCCAAACATCATAAGAAGCAGCCAAAAATGAGGAATTTGCCCGATAAAGAAGAACGTTGCCACAAGTAAAATAATTTCCGAAGTCAAACTTCCACCTGCACCGGCCCAGCCAATCATTGGCGGTAAAGCACCTACCATTGAGCCGGGGATTACGGCAAATGCTGAAACCTTTTTCAGTGGAGTGTAAACAACATTGTAAAAGAAAAGTGTTACCCAACTCAGGATTAGGGCGATTATCGGATTAGAGGAAATTAATATTGCAGAACCAATGACAGCAAAACCAACTGCAACAGTTAATGCTCCGTTCCGACTGATTTTTCCTGACGGAATTGGTCGGTTTTTCGTGCGGGGCATTTTTGCATCTGTTGCACTTTCCTGCCAGTGGTTGAGTGCGCTTGAACTGCATGACATAAAAAAAACACCGAGTGCTAATAACCAACCCTGAGAATTCAATTCGCGTGTGAACATTACGAAACCTGTAAGGGCAGATAAAGCAATGGGCAAAGAAATGCGTACTTTGCCCAGTTCAAGTATAAATTTGTATTGTTGTTTCAAAACTGATTTCCTCTATTTTACCGTTTTTAGGTATTCAATAATATTTGCAATGTCGTCCTCCGAAAGTTGACCATTGTACGAAACCATCAAGCCTTTCATATAGCCTTCAACCACATCGGCATTGGGGTCATAAATCGAGCTTGTGATATAATCTTTGTCAACCTTAACTTTTCTAGTTTCTTTTCCAGTAATTACCGTATGCTCAGCATCCCATATACCTTTAAAACTTGGGCCAACCAATTTAGTTCCATCAATGGTGTGGCAAGCGAAACAGCCAATATTTTGCATAATCTTTTTACCAACCGCTCCAGGATTATCAGCAGTTGCGGCTGTAGCAACCTGCGTTGTGTCGGTCATCCATGCCTGGAATAAACTGTCTTCCATTACTTTAACGCTCGAATACATGTACGAATGTTGAAGGCCGCAATATTCTGCACAATAAATTTCATAAACACCAACCCGTTGCGGGATGAACCACATAAAATTATTTTCCATGTTTGGTACCATGTCCTGTTTTACACGGAATGCCGGAATATATAAGCTGTGCAAAACATCCATTGCTTTCAGGTTTAGTTTTACCGCCCGATCTTTTGGAAGATACAGCGTATCAGTTTGCCTACCGTTTTCATACATATAGCTGAAATTCCACATCCGCCCAATTACAGTTACTTCCATGGCGTCTTTTGGTGCTTTTGTCATCGGTTTCCAACCAGCCCAACCGTAGTAAAACATTACCATTGTAAGAAGAAACGGGATTACTGTCCAAATAATTTCGAGCTTTGTACTGCCATGGATTTGGGTTGCTACCGGATGCCGTTTACGGTTGTATTTATAAATGAAATAAATCATTACAGCCGTTAACCCAATTAGAAAAAAGAATGATATACCCAAAATTACAAGAAAGGCTCTGTCTACTCCTTCTACAAAATTGGATGCTTGCGTAAGTTCTGGACTATACATATCTGTTATCTATATAAATAATCTAAAAAAGTAATTACTATCACAACAAGAAATAGTGTAAATACAAAGGCTACCATAGCCATAATGTATTTTTTATCGTATTTCAGGTGCATGAAGTAGGTTAAAACAAGGTACGATTTTATACATGCAAAAAGCAACGCACCCGCAACTGTATATGCCCCCAATTCAATACTCGTTATTTCGATTGATGCCAATGTAAGTGCAATCAAAGCCAAAAGGACGAAAATATAGACCCGATATGGCACAATATGGTGTTTTTCTTCAGACATATTATTTTAGTTATTAGGTTATTAAATAAAATAAAGGGAAAAGGAAAATCCAAATAAGGTCAACCAAATGCCAGTACAATCCTGCGTTTTCGAGCAAGGCGGCGCGGTTTTCGTTAATAGTACCTTTTTGGACACGGACTACTATAAACAAGATAAATATCAACCCGATTATTATATGAAGTGCGTGCAGTCCAGTCATAACAAAGTAAAGTCCAAAAAACAGTATCTCGCCTTGACTGAAATTGTTTAACAAATGTTCCGATCCTGGCCAAATTCCATGTTCGAATTTTACACCCCATTCGAAATACTTATTTACAAGAAACACTACACCGATAAGGGTTGTAATAGCAAGTAAACCCAATGTTGCACCTTTCTTTTTTAGTTGTAGTGTGGTAGTTGACATTGCAATTGTCATACTACTCACTAAAAGTAAAATTGTGTTTACCGCACCTATTGTACGATTTAGCTCATGTGCTGCCAAATGAAAAGCTTCGGGATTCATATACCGATATATCGAATAAATGAGGAATAAGCCTCCAAAGAGCATTAATTCGGTAAAAATAAAGAGCCACATTCCTATTTTTGACCCTTCCGCATCATAGTGATCGTGCCCGGCATGCGCATTTTGTTCCATAAATTCAGTTTTGGTTATTTATAGTTATATGGTCCGTCGTCTTCAGCAATTACCGGAAGTTCATCAAAGTTTTCCAATGAAGGTGGAGAAGATACAGTCCATTCAAGTGTTTTTCCATGCCAAGGATCCATTTCTGCTTCTGATCCTTTTCTGGCCGATCGGATAAGATTTATTAAAATAATAATGAATCCCGTAACCATAATCCATGAACCAAAAGTACTGAGGATATTTCCGCTGTGAAATTCTTTCATGTAATCGTAATAGCGGCGCGGCATTCCCATCATTCCCAAATAAAACATCGGAGTGTATAAAGCAAGAAAACCGATAAAGAAAATCAGCCATCCTGTATTTGCCCAGGTTTTGTCATACATCCGCCCATAAATTTTTGGAAACCAGTAATGAATAGCCGCAAAAAAAGCAAACCCGGTAC
>JBFHJA010000454.1:0-3941 GCA_041596165.1 Draconibacterium sp.
GCTCAAAACAATCTCGATATTCAAATTATTCCGACAGGAATTTATTACAGTCATTATTGGAAATTTAACCGCAATTTAATTGTCAATTTCGGCAAACCAATTCGCGCCAATGAATTTCTTGCTGAATTTAAACAAAGTGAAAGTGCGGCAACTCTTTCTTTGCGTCAAAGGATTTTAGACGAGATGCAATCGGTGGTTCTCGAAATTAAAAGTACAAGGTATTATGATGATTTTGAAACGATTCGGGAGATTTACGGAAAGCATTATTTAAAACGACAAAATAAAAAATATTCAGTTCTGAACCTTTTTTACTCCGACCAAAAGCTTGTAAAAAAACTCGATGCACTTGAAGAAAGTAACTCAGAACTTGTTGGAAATATTACGGATTCAACAAAACAATATGTTTCGGGAATCAGGAAACTAAAAATCAGGAGTTGGTTGCTTGAAAAACCGGATTTGAATTGGGTTAAAATCGGGTTCAATAAATTGATTTTGCTGCTGGGTTTGCCTATTTTTCTCTTTGGTTTTGTATTTAATGCTGCCCCATTTTTTATTATCGACACCATCACACGCAAAAAAATTAAAGACAAAGGATTTTGGAGTACTTTCTATTTGTCGTTGGGAATTATACTATTTCCAATTTTCTATTTAATTGAATTCTTTGCCGTTTCCTGGTTGATTACAGGAATCTGGCTCAAACTTGCATTTTTGTTTGCCATGCCTTTTGCAGGTAAAATCGCCTTTTTATGGTATATATTATTCCGGAAAACCATTGGACGGATTAGGTTATTATTCCTGAAAATATTCGGCAAAAAGAAATACAACAATCTTTTCGAAGAAAAAGAAGTTTTGTTTGGTAGGTTGGATGAAGTAATTTCTGTGTAAAACTGAAATTTAAGACCTTCGTTTTTTTGCTCCCTTTCTCTGTCTTTCTCTTGTCCGTTGAAATTTATCATCAAAGTTCTTTTTTGATGACAAAAAACGTTTTTTGACATGAAAAGCACCCTGGTATGTTGGATCATCCAATTTCTTTTGCCTGTCAATCTCGCGTAAATAATTCTGATTTTCGTTAAATTCGGTTTCAACAACAACCACTTCTTTTGGCAGATCGAGCAGCGGAAGCGGCATTCTGATTAACTCTTCAATTCTTTTTAAGTGCCATTCATCGGCAGGGTCAATCAATGTAATTGCATCCCCGGTATTTCCTGCCCGTGCAGTTCGCCCAATCCGGTGCACATAATCTTCGTAATTTGTTGGTAAATCGAAATTGATAACATGACTTACAAGGCTGGCATCCAATCCACGAGCCGAAACGTCGGTTGAAATCAATATCCTGATTTCCCCATTTTTAAAGGCGTTTATCGCATTTATGCGGGTGTTTTGTCCTTTGTTCGAATGTAAAATCCGTTTTTCGCCTTCCGATTTCCGTTTTATTACCTTAAAAACTTCTTCGGCGTGTTCTTTTGTTTTTACAAAAATTATTACGCGGTTGAATGTTTCTTCATCTTCCAATAAATGTTGTACAAGATTGAGCTTTGTACGGTAATTCGGCACTCTGTAAGCTTTTTGGGTAACTTTCACAACCGTTGTTGCCGATGGAGTTACCTCTACTTTTTCATAATGATCGAGAAACTCCTCAGCCATAAGTTCCACATTTTCGTTAAAAGTAGCTGAGAATAGAAGGTTCTGCCTTTTATCTGGAATCACATCCAAAAGCTGTTTCAATTGTGGCATAAAACCCATATCTAACATTCTGTCGGCTTCATCAATTACAAGGTGTTTCACTTTTTTCAACGACAGAGCACCTCTGCTGTACAATTCCCACATTCTACCGGGTGTGGCAACTAAAATATCGATTCCTGGTTCTATGAGTGCGGCGTGTTTTGTCCATCCAATTCCTCCAAAAACTGCAGCATGACGAATATCGGAAAGTGATGTTAATTCTTCCACATCTTCTCCAACCTGTATTGAAAGCTCCCGTGTAGGTACAATTATTATTACACGTGGATCTTTTCCTTCGGCTTTTCTGAGTTTTGTTAAAAGTGGAAGTAAATATGCTGCGGTTTTGCCTGTGCCGGTTTGCGCAACACCAACAACATTTTCCCCAGAGTTTATTTTAGGAATGGCTTCCAGCTGAACTGGTGTAGGCTCAACAAAACCAATATCGTTTAATGTCTTTAATAAAACTTTGGCAATTTTTAAATCTTCGAATGTCTCTTTCATGCCGCAAAAATAGTAAACTTTACTGAGGTTCACGTACTTTCAATTTTAACCGTATTTGATGGATTCATCGAAGATTGATTTAGGTATGCTAAATTAATGAGTTCATTTAACGAGTTAATAAGAACAGGTTTTCTTAAGTATCTGTAAATATGGATTGTTCAAAAAGGTTAATTATAATTTCCTTTTGTTTTCGAAAAGTAACAATAAATTGGTTTTCTGATTGTTATAAGTCAAATTAGTCCGAAGCTAAATAAGCTTGTTTCGGTTGGATTTTACATGTTATGCTGATGTTGTTTGCACAAAATCAATACAATACATGTTTAGTAATTCTAATAGTAGATACTGATTAAATTGAAATTAGTAATTGTGATAAAATTGCATTACAACTGAACTTTACACCAGATTTCTATTGGTGTCGTTCCGGATGACGAAGAAGATGGAGCTCCCGAAGGACGACCTCCGCCACCACCCATGCCACCGCCACCAGGGCCTCCCATTCCGCCACCAGGACCCATTCCGCCACCGGGACCCATTCCACCTCCGGGGCCTCCCATTCCACCTCCACTACTTCCTGATTGGTTTCCATTCATTGTTTTTAATGCATCTTTTCCTGTAGCTATGCCAAGCGAAAATGTAGAATTATCTTTTGATAAAGGAATTTCGGACAAAGGTATTTTAACTGAAAGGGTTAATTGTTCTTGATCTGCCGGTAATAATTCAACCAAAATAGGTTCCTTTTGCATATTGTGATAAAACACAAATTCTTTTCCGTTTTTATCCCATGTTACTTTGCTTAAAACCTTTGCAATTGTTGAAGGCATACTTTGTCGATCTCCTTGTCGATCACCGCTTTCAGTATTTGGTTTTTGATTTGAAAGCATTGTATAATCATTTTGCTGCTGATCTGATTTGTCAATTTTTAATTGATAATCTTTGCCTTTTTTTCCGTTTGGGTCGAAATAAACGATAAGTCCCCCGCGCATAATTTTCATCAGACTTTCCTTATCTAAAAATACAGCCTGAAGATAAAAGTGTGTATTGTCGTTGGCAAAGCCGTAGCGTACATTTGCTTTTTTATTGTAGTTGTCGGCAATTGAATTCGGAAACTCAGTTGATGCATTCTGATTATAGCTTTTACTTTCATAAACCGGAAGTTTGGTGCATGAAACAAGAAGCAGTATTCCGACTAATAAAAATACGTGAGAAATTTTCATGTTTTTATGTTTTATGTTTCAGTAAAACGAATTTATAAATGAATCAAATCTTTGTAATTTCAAAGTAAACGTTTTTACAATTGACGGCACTAAATATTCCTAATTCACCTTTAATATTGGTAAGTTGTTGGTTCAGGCCGCGTATATATTGCTCCAGGTTTTCATATAAATCAGCATATTCCTGATTAATGCGATAAACTTTAAAAGAATACTTTCCTAAGTATTGTATTTTACTCCTGTTTTTTCCAACCTACCATTTATATTATTTAGAACAACTTTAATTTCAACTGGTTGGCAGCAACAGAAAACATTATATGTGAATCTTTTTCCGGGTAAGTTCAGTAAAGTGAAGAATCTTTCAACATTTAAAGTGGTGCCTGTTGAAGTTTCTTTTATTACAATACTTATTGACGGTAATATTACTCGATTATATTATTCCGTAGCTGATTTAATATCCTCTAGTTTTGTTGAGAATATTATGCTTGAATAAGGTGGAATTATTCC
>JBFHJA010000455.1:0-3932 GCA_041596165.1 Draconibacterium sp.
CAAATAAATTCCAAATTCAAACTGTCAATTTTTTTAAACTGTTTTATATATTGAAACTTGGTATTTTGAGATTTATTTGTTTTTTGGCTTTTGTGATTTGTTATTTCAAATTTGCGGAGTTTTCTATGAGACACTAAATAGAATTCATTACTCTTTGATATTATTTCCAAGATACCTCCTCACTTTTAGCTTGTAATTTTCATATGCTCCGCCGTAAACTTTTCGCATAAATTTTTCTTCCTTCAGAATAAAAAAATGAATGCTTACAAAGGTTAAAAATGCAAAACCTATGAAAAAGTAATTAGGCAATAGAATTGCAACTCCAAAAAAATAAAGATCGATTGAAAGAAAAAACGGATTGCGGGAAAATGAAAAAACACCTTCTGTAACAAGCTTCCCGGGGTTTTTTTCGCTAAGACCAAACCGAAGAGATTTGTTAAAATGCAGCAGTGTAAACAGAAGTAGTACAAGTGAAACTGTAATGATTGAAATGCCCGCAATTTTTGTGGGTAAGGAATTAGTTAAAAGTGTTGTGATGCTTTCAGGCAAAATAGAGAACGAAGAGGACACAAAAGGTTTGGCTAATTCAAAAAACCAGAGTAACATAATAATACCAAAAACAGTATTGATTAAAATCTTGATTTTGCCAGTTTTTCGTTTATCTGGAGTAATATGAATTCCTTTTTTTTTCAGATAAATAATTCTACCTGCAATTAGAATTATCAATACAAGAAAACTCGCAATAGGGAAAACCTCAAATCCGCTCATCTGTAATTAATTCAGATTTTAAAATAACCAAAAATCCAGCAACAAATCAAAAAAAAATCCCCGGTAAAACCAGGGATTTTTTCGAATCAATTGTCAGGATTCGTGTCTGTTAATCTGAATATCTATTTTAAATATTTGGGAATGAAATACCTATCATCAGCGGATGAAGTTCCGGACCTTTACTTTCTTTAAAAAGCGAAGTCATGCTGTAATTGGCAAACACGCAAAAGTCGCCAAAACCAATCCGTCCGGTAATGTCGTATTTCCATTGGTTAATGTGGTAGTTGCTTTTTGATTTTTCTTTGTTCCCGTTTTCCAGTTTATATTTTGTGTGAGCACCAAGATACAGTCCGCCAATTACACCGCCCCCAATATATAATCTTGAACTGCCCATCCGAAGGGGAGTTTTAATTTCAAGCATTAGCGGTGCAGTTAAATAATTAACATGAAGTTTTGATTTTTTTACATCTTGCGACAAATACACGGGCACAATTTTTCCGAAACTGTTTTCTTTCTCAATTGTAATGGGCATATCGAAAGTATAATCATTAAAACTAATTCCCAGTCCGGTTACAACGCCAAATGTTTTGCGCTCGTTTTTAAAAGCCCATTCGGCAAAATTAAGGTTCCAGGTAAGTGATTTCCCGGGGTTCAATTCAAAAAACTCAGGATTGGTTTCTTCCGAATACAATGAATAGTTTGTTTTGTTCATCATGTTCATTCCAACTTCCAACCCTGCCCAGTGCGGATTAAAGCTTCCGTGCCATTTGTGTGATTTGTCCTCTTTTTCATATTTAACGTAGGTGCCGCTGTTGCCTTCAATCACTTTAAAAGTCCTGCGCCCTATTCTAATATGAGTTGTATCGCCCCAATCATCGGTGATCACTTCAATGCCTTTTCCATTTTCTTTGTCACCTAATACAACTTGTACCTTGTCGTTTCCATCAACAACTGTTACAACATTTTTCTTACCTACATGTATATTTGTTGAGTCGGTTTGAGCCCAGATATTTGCAGCAATTATACTGCAAAATACCAATGTAATTAATCGTTTCATTTTTTTCATTTTTTAAATTCTGATGCTATGACGGACTGGTGTTTTGAAATGTTACAGGACATGGATGGAAATGCGTGAATTAGGGAATATGTTAGAAATTATTTTCCGTCAATTTCGTTTTTTGTAGGGATTGAAAAGGCCAGAATCCGCGAATCGTATTTTACTTCTGTGATTTTTCCTTCGGAATTGGTTTCGTAATTGAATTTTTCATTCGAAATGCTGGAAACTAATGAAAGCCCGGCTTTTGTAATCATGTTGAAGTTTATCTTTTCGATGCCGGTTTTTTCCTTTACAATATCTACAAAAAGTATTTCATCATTAAAAGTTTCAACAGTTTCAGTTTTGGTTAATTTAAGCTGAACCAATTCGATTTTGGTGTTGCCGGGATAAATGGTAGGATTTAAACTTTGGAGTTTAGATGGGATTTCATCGTCAGTTCGAGTCATTGCCAAATCTTCATTTCCAAGCTGTCCCTTTGAGTTTTCGCGTAAATTATAGACTGGTTCAGGTTTTGGTTTCTCCTTTTTAATTGTCGGTTTCTCTTCATTTATTGTTGGTACAATTTCCTTTTTTTCTGTTGTAACCGGTAATTCCCTGATTTCCTCTGAATTTGGTTTTTTCTCGGTTTCTCCTTCAATGGCTGCAATTTGGTTTTCAGGATTTATTGTTTCTGAATTTTTATCAATATAAATATAAACCGACAGCGAAATTAAAAAGGCTGCGGCTACTCTCATCGTCCAAAGAAATATTGTTCTTCCTGATTCTTTTTTGTAAAGTTTATTCTTCTTGCTGAAAACTATTGATTCATCCGGATGAAGTTTTGTAAGTTTGAAAAGTTCAGCTTCTTTTTGTTTTTTAGGATGACTGGAAAGATATTTTTCAAATTCAGCCTTTTCTGATGACGAAATTTCTTTTTCAAGAACAGCAATCGCGGCCTCATTAAACTCTTGTTCACCGTCGTATTTTTCTTTCAGCAACAATTCTTTTTTATTGAAAGTTATTTCTTCCTGTCCAATTGAAATGTTCTCAAAAAGTGATAATTCCTCTTTTAAATCCTGGTTTTGCTGAAGGAATTCAATAAAATCATTTACCAATTTTTCATCGAGTTTACCTTCCAGGTAATCGACAAAAAACGTTTCGTAATTATTTCTGTTAATCTTCATTTCAAATTCCTTTCTTCTCTTTTTCTTCTTACTCCTCCCCCTTGGGGGAGGCTGGGAGGGGGCTTCATACCACTGCTTCCACCGTCCCAATGTATTTCTTCAAAAATACCCTCGCCCGGTAAATGTAAACTTTTACCTGCGATTCGTTCAAATTTGCCATTTCACCAATTTCTTCATACGAATATCCTTCGTAATCGCGTAGCAGCAGCACCATTTTTTGTACTTCGGGTAACCTGTCAACGGCTTCTTTTAAGATTTCAGCCAAATCGGTATAATTGTTTTCATGGCTTGGCTCAGGAAGTTTAGATTCTTCAGTGTATGATGATCGTTTATCTTTACGGATAATGTCGATCATTGTGTGATAGGCAGTTGTAAATAGGTACGATTTCACTTTTTCGAAACTTACGTTCTCCGCGTTTTTCCACAGCTTTTCGTAGCTGTCCTGCACAATATCTTCAGCCTTATGAATATCCCTGATACTCTTAAGAATAAACCGGTAAACCCGGTCAGAAAAAAGTTCAACCGATTTGTTGTATTCGTTTACTGTCATTTGTTTTCTGAACACATTTCAAAAGATAAGACGAACAAGTAGTAAGGATGTTACAGGCAGATTCTATTTTTTTGAATAAATAGAAAATTTAAAATTTTATATTGATGGAAAATTCATCTTTTAAAATCGCATCTGTTAATTTCAGATATCACTTTCGGCTAAATTTTTGTGAATCAATAATCTTTCCTGACGAAGAAATTCTGCAAATATAAATACCTGTTTTTAGCGATTCTACATTCATGCTGAATTCAAGGTTGTTTGAAACATTTTTAATGTTTTCAACAGAAACCTGTTTTCCCGTTATATCACAAATTTCAATTGTCATTTCAGGTTGATTTTTACCTGTATAACGGATATTTAGTTTGGCACTAACCGGATTTGGCCATAGTTTTAC
>JBFHJA010000456.1:0-3912 GCA_041596165.1 Draconibacterium sp.
ACCGACAATAGCGCACGGGCTATAGTTTCTAACGATATGGGCAAAACATTTACGCTTCGTGGTGCATGTAATGTCCCAAAAGAAGTTCGGAATTACGATGAACACATGTTTGTCGAACGAAATGATAAATCATTATGGATGTTGGTACGAACAAAATATGGTATTGGAGAGAGTATTTCCAAGGATAAAGGCGAAACATGGAGTGATTTAAAACCCTCTTCAATTTCGCATCCTTCGGCACGTTTTTTTATCAGACGACTTATTTCCGGTAATTTATTACTCGTAAAGCATGGATTAATTGACGAAAAAACCGGGCGCTCACATTTAACAGCTTTTATTTCGAAAGATGATGGCAACACCTGGCTGGGCGGTTTATTACTTGATGAAAGAGAGGGTGTTTCATATCCTGATGGCCAGCAAAGCGCGGATGGAACAATTCATATTATTTACGATTATTCCCGCACAAATGACAGAGAAATCTTAATGGCAACTTTCTCCGAAGAGGATGTAATTACAGGAGATTCGACTTCAAAAAATGTATCGTTGCGGACAATAGTTAGCAAATTTTAAATGACTGATTATAACAGTAAAATCTGTAAAATAGAAAAAATGAAATTTAAAAACCCGGAATTATCGATGATTATTTTAGCAATCGTACTCCTTATTATTGGGAGTTCATCTTGCAAAATGAAAAAACCAGTATCATCTGAATCAGGAAAAGAAATCGTTTTGCGACTGGAACCCGGAGAAGGGAATCCGCGAAACAGCGAAGGCGATTTTATTCAACTTAAAAATGGTGAGATACTATTTATTTACTCCCATTTTACAAGTGGTTCAGGCGACCACGCCAGTGCTTTTTTAGCCAGTCGTTATTCATCCGACAACGGAATAACCTGGTCGGAAAACGATGCCCCGGTTCTCCAAAATGAAGGTGGTATGAATATCATGTCGGTTTCCTTGTTGCGATTAAATACTGGGGAAATCGCCCTGTTTTATTTGCGGAAAAATTCGGAAACAGATTGTATTCCATATATGCGAACTTCAAGCGACGAAGCAAAAACGTGGAGCGAACCGATAAAATGTATTTCAGGAGAAGGATATTTTGTTGTAAACAACGACAGGTTTGTGCAGTTAAAAACCGGGCGGATTATTTTTCCCGCCGCGCAACATGCATCGCCTGATTGGGCAAACGGGAAAGTGCTGTGTTCTTATTCTGATGATAATGGAAAAAGCTGGGCGCAGTCGGAATTGGTTTCAAACACCAATAATATAGTATTGCAGGAACCCGGTATTGTTGAACTAAAAGATGGCCAACTCATGATGTTTTGCCGTACCGATGCGGGAGTTCAGTATTTCTCCTATTCCCGTAATATGGGCGAAAACTGGACTCCAATTGAGCCGGGAAATATAAAATCGCCCTTATCTCCGGCCTCCATCGAACGCATTCCTGAAACCGGCGATTTGCTTTTGTTGTGGAATAACAATTTCCAATCGGGCAGAGATGGTGGGAAACGAACGCCCTATAATCTGGCAATTTCAAAAGATGAGGGAAAAACCTGGGAGAAAATAAAAACTGTGGAAAGCGACCCTGAAGGTTGGTATTGTTATACAGCCATTGAATTTACCGACAAACATGTTTTGCTTGGGCATTGCGCAGGAGACAGAAGAACAAATAATGGTTTGTCAACAACACAAATTACCCGCCTGAGTTTAGACTGGATTTACAGTGAGGCAACTTCAAACCCTGTTGTTTCTGAGAGTAATGGTTTGGTAACACTCTCTTGTGAGGATAATAATGCTGAAATCTATTACACTTTGGATGGTACGATTTCAACGCCCGAAAATTCTACTCTATACAAAGAGCCAATTGTTATAAGCAAAATAAGCAATTTGTATATGCAGGCATTTTCGCCCGGAAAAACTGCAAGCGGAATTGTTTTTACCCAAATTGGAACAGGTATTTTTCAGCCTGCACAACAACTTTCGGCTAAAACAGAGCCGGGTTTGATTTATAATTATTATGAATGTGAGATAAATAATACGAGCGAAATACAAAAGTTTCAGCCTGTGGAAACAGGGATAATCAGCGAATTTTCCACAGCAAAAAGTCGCCGTGATTCAAGCTTTGCATTCACTTTTACGGGATTTGTAAAAATACCGGAAGATGGAGTTTATACTTTTTATCTTGAATCGAATGACGGAAGCACAATGTTTCTGAATGATGAAAAACTTATTGATAATGACGGTGCACATGGTACATTCGAATTATCCACCAGCACTTCTTTAAGAGCCGGATATCATAAAATTGAAATCAATTATTTTCAACTCGGTGGCGGAAAAGATTTTAAAGTCAATTGGGTAGGCCCCGGTTTTGAAAAACAGGAAATTTCGGAAGCGGTGCTTTCTCATAAAAAATAACTTAAGTTTTAAAATTGTACTTAAATATTCACCTCCATTAAATTAACTGTATAACCAAAAAATTGAAAAAGATTTTAATGAAAAACTACTCAGCATATTTATTTGACATGGATGGAACCCTGGTAGATTCCGAAAAACTGAAGGGGCTTGCTCTGGTAAAATCTTGTAGTCATTTTGGGGGGTTGGTAGGTGTTGATACCTATAAAACGGTTATGGGCGAAAGTTGGGAACAGGTAACAGATTACTTTTTTGCAGAGGCTCAAATTGAACCCGATTTTGACGAATTTAATACTGTGTTTAAACTTGCCTATCAGGAATTGCTTTTTCATGAATTAAAACCAAATCCAAATGTTGTTGAATTGTTGTCGAATCTAAAAGAAAGAGGGAAAAAGATTGGCGTTGTTAGTTCGGCATTTGGCTGGATGGTCGATCAGGTGCTTACCCAGTTGGATTTAAAAAAGTATTTTGATATTGTAGTTACCCAGGAAGATGTAAAAAAACACAAACCCGATCCGGAAGCTTATTTGCTGGCTTTACAGAAATTAGCTTTACCCGGTTCCGAAGTTCTGATTTTTGAAGATTCAGAAGTGGGCATCATTGCAGCAGCAAAAGCTGGTTGCGATACGGTTGCATTTAAACATGACTTCAATGCAAATCACGATTTTAGCTTTGCACTTCGGGTAATTACTGATTTTAGTGTGTTTTTGGAAAGTTCAAAGCCAAACATGGCCGATTAAACTTACTACTTTTAATGAAAACTGGTTTAAAAATTATACCATAGAAACGAGAAATAAAACGATGATTATGAAAAATGAAAATAGAAAAAAGTTAAAATCATTTGCATTGCTTCTAATCGGCCTTGTGGTGTTTTCAGGAATATCGGCACATTCGGATCGTTCAGTTGATCCCCTGGCTAAAGATTACGCTGGAAACGGCGGAATTATTATTTATGTTTCGAAGTTGGGCGATAACTCTGATGGGACGAGTTGGGCAAAGGCTTTTCATTCTATCCAGACGGCACTGTCAGCAATTCCTGATGAGAAGGGAGGAAATACAATCGTCATACGACCTGATAATTATTCTGAAGCCAATTTATATCCTGTTCATAAAGGTGCGTTCGGTTCTTATAATCTGTTGGTGGGAGATACTGACGGAAGTTTGGGTTCCGGCGCTACTGGGAGGGTTATCATCGATTCAGGTGACCCGGAAAAAGGTTTTAAAAGTTATGATTGGTGGAGTACTATTCGCGCTACTACAAAAGGCTGGCGGCCTGAATTTACCGATCAGACTTTCTCCGGCCTTGGCTGGGATCGCTGGATTTTGCGCAATCTTTATACTTCCGGTGGCGATGCCGGATTCTTTTGGGATCTTACTGATAAAAGTGGCGAAGGTTTTACAGTAATACTTGAAGACTGCGTGGGGATAGGCCGAGCTTTTGGTGGCGGAATATGTTATCCCGTTGTGCGGCCTGATGAACCAAGTATTTTCAGGAGG
>JBFHJA010000457.1:0-3886 GCA_041596165.1 Draconibacterium sp.
GTTCAAATTCCCGAAGAAAGGGAAAATATCCTGAAAATGGGGGAGTGGAACAAAATGAAAATCAGGGTAGTTGGCGGACATGTTACAACCTGGCTCAACGGTGAACAAATGGTTGACATTAATGATGAAAAAATAGCTGAAGGAAAAGGTGCGATTGCCTTGCAAATTCACGATGGAGGTGGCATAAAAGTTAAATGGCGTAATTTGAAGGTGAAAGAGTTGTAGAAATATTCACCCGACCGGGGAGAAATGAATCTCTGCAATTCAATAAACTAAAATAACATAATAAGAAGGTCACTAAATATCTGCAGGAAGATATTTAGTGGCCTTTTTATTTACTCTCCATCTCCGGGGAAATTGGGAGAGGCCATTTCAATTTTGTAATAATGGAAAAACTCAATTATCGTGGCTCTTACCTGATACTCTGATGATAAATAAGGTAAAACGTCCTGACTATTAAACCATACCATAAACGAGTCCGCTTCAAGGTCTTTCATTCCCGTCAGCAACATCACTTTATCTTTGTTATAGTTTTGTGAGTGCATTTCCCAGTTTTCTTGAATTATCATTTCCTTCCGCACTTCACGTTTGCGTTTTTCCTTTTTGCTCAGATAATATTGCCAGTACGATACCGGATTAAAAAATGCTGCAACAATTGGGGGCGAATCATTAAATGCATCACCGCGCAATTCGGGTGCTATATCAGTTGGTTTCCCGCCTCCAATACCCAAATCAACTTTTGATTTTTCGCCTTCAACCATCACTTCACGCAGCGCGTAATTCGAAGGTAGCATAAGAAAAACAAGCGTATTGTAGCCTGAATAATTTGATGGAACTTTTATTTTCTTTTGCTCAAACCCGATTGACGAAACAATTAAACTGTCGATATTCAGCATTTCGATGGTGAAATAACCGTCGGCGTTTGTAGTTGTTCCGCCGTGGGTGCGGTAATTAATAATATTTGCGTACGGAACCGCCGAACTGTCTCCGGCACTGATTATCCGTCCCTGAAGTTTGATAAGCATTGGATCAATTAAATCATTATCATCCTGTGCGATACCCGGAAAATAAATAAACACAAAACTTAAAAGCCCTATAATAGTGACGATTTTCATCCTTTTAATTTATAATTTTTCAAAAATATGGAAAATGTTTAACGGAGTGGTGGCATAAACAATTTTTAACCGAACTTTATATAATTTCAAATTTACTGCAATCATTAAAAACCAATTGTGATTTTAGAATTTATAGGAGCAAAATTCCTATTTTGATTGAAAGTAATCCTAGAAAACGGATTTGTTTCATTTATGTTGAATATCAAATTTTTTGTGGGAATTAAGTATTTCTGGAATGTTGAAACTCCTGAAGAATATTGCTCCAGATCAGTTGAAAATGGAGATAAAATAAGTTGTTGTGGCACAGTGATTTCATGATTTTTTATTTTTAAAACCTCTTCTTTTTGAGCAAAGATTGAGATGCAAATAAAAATTGGGTAAATGATAATATTTGTCTTTTGTATTATTGTTGGGGGTACGTTAGTTTTCATTGCATTTTGTTTATGAAAGGGTGGATCATTAAAACTAGTGTTTGAATCTATTTAATTCTGTAAAAAATAGAAGTTATTCATATCTCAAATTTCTGGACAACAATATTTAACTAAGTATTTAATATAAATTAACTGAAAACCAGTCGGTTAAATCTCCGAAGTGTATCCCGGATAAATTAAGTTTACGGTTGTGTTTTTTTAACAAGTATTCAAATTGTAATGTTTTCTATAGATATATTTCCTTAAATTTGACAAACTCATCCAATATTGCAGAGATGTAAAAAATATTGGATATCGCTTTAACAGATAAATTTAAACAACTAAAATCTATAACCCATGCTGAATTTTAAGAATAAACTATCTCTTCTTTTGCTGGTAACTATTGTAATTGCAAACTCTACAGTTCTTGTTTCAGGGCAATCGCTGAAAGATATAATGGCGGACCAGGTTTCGCTTGCAAATGGCTGGAAAATCTCTCCTGTTGGTAAAATGTTGTCACTTGGTGATTTGCCGTTAAATATCGCTGTTTCTCCGTCGGGGAAACTTCTGGCAGTTACCAACAACGGGCAAAGTACCCAAAGCATCCAGCTCATCGATGCGAAAGATATGAAGACGCTTGACTCGGCTATTATTGGAAAAAGCTGGCTTGGACTAACTTTTTCGAAAGACGGAAAAACACTTTATGCATCAGGTGGAAATGACAACTGGATAATTCGTTACAAGATAAAAGCCAATAAATTAGAAGCTTATGACACAATTGTAATTGGAAAACCGTGGCCTGAAAAAATTTCGATAGCGGGAATTGCTGTTGATGAAGATAAGAATTTGCTATATACGGTTACAAAAGAGAATAATTCGTTGTATGTGGTTGATTTAAAGAGTAAAAAGGTTCATAAGCGAATTCCGCTTGGCGGCGAAGGTTTTACGTGCCTGTTATCGAAAGATAATAAAACGCTCTTTGTTTCGTGCTGGGGTTGCGACAAAGTAATTTTGTATGATACCCACAATCAAGAACTTTCAGGGTCGATTCCTGTGGGTGATAATCCAAACGACTTGTGCATTACAAAAAACGGGGAATTTCTGTTTGTGAGCAATGCCAACGACAATTCAGTTTCCGTGATTTCTATGCAGGAAAAAAAGGTAATAGAAGTGCTGAATTCTGCGCTATATCCAAACTCTCCATCAGGTTCAACAGCAAATAGTTTGGCTTTAAGCGAAGACGAAAAAACCTTGTATATCGCCAATGCCGACAATAATTGTTTGGCAGTATTCGATGTAAGCAGGCCGGGAAAAAGTTTCAGTAAAGGATTTATTCCAACGGCCTGGTATCCAACCTGTGTGCGGGTTGTTGGGAATGATGTTTTTATTGCCAACGGCAAAGGGCTTTCCTCAAAACCAAATCCGCTTGGTCCCAGTCCCGAAAGCAATAAGGAAAGAGTTGAGCGCCACAAAGATTTGGATGTGAAAAACATGAATTTGCAATACATCGGAGGACTTTTCCACGGTACACTTCAAACTGTGGCAACTCCGGATGAAAAACAACTGGGTATTTATTCCCAGGCGGTTTACAATAATGTGCCCTACAAAAAAGATAGCGAAATGGTATTTGCAGTTGAAGAAGGAAATCCTGTACCATCAATAGTTGGAGAAAAATCGCCCATCAAATATGTTTTTTATGTCATCAAGGAAAACCGCACTTACGATCAGGTTTTGGGCGATATTCCCGAAGGAAACGGTGATCCTAATCTTGTGCTTTTTGGTGAAAATGTAACACCCAACCAACATGCACTTGCAAGGCAATTTGTATTGCTCGATAATTTTTATGTTGATGGCGAGGTAAGCGCTGATGGACATAGTTGGACGATGGGTGCCTATGCCACCGATTACCTCGAAAAAAACTGGCCAACAAGTTATGGTGGGCGGGGCGGAACTTACCCCGGTGAAGGACAACGTGAAATTGCCAACAGTAAATTATATTTGTGGGATCTTTGTAAAAAATATGGCGTGTCATACAGAAGTTACGGCGAGTTTATTTCGGATGATAAAACCCCAAATATTCCGGCATTAAAAGATCATTTCTGCGAAAATTATGTGGGTTGGGATATGTCGATTCGGGATACAGTAAGATTTGGCTGGTGGAAAAAAGATTTTGAAGAATTGCTTGCAGCCGGAGGTGTTCCACAGTTTAACAGTATCCGTTTTGGTAACGACCATACTGAAGGTTTGAAAGTTGGCAGGCCAACACCAAAAGCCCATGCAGCTGACAACGACCTTGCAGTTGGACTGTTTGTGGATTATTTAAGCCATTCTCCAATCTGGAACGAAAGCCTTGTAATAATA
>JBFHJA010000458.1:0-3859 GCA_041596165.1 Draconibacterium sp.
GATTTAATAAACGGCACAAAACATGAGGACAGCGTTTGTACTGTCACTTTTGGGGTAGATGTACATTCTCTTTCCAAAGCAGAGTCACAATCCGGAACAAGTTACAACAGAGGAATTAAGAGCAAACCATATGACATTCCTTTAAGAGCTTTAATTTCAAAAGACATTGATAATCTTTTAATGGCAGGTCGCAATATTTCAGGAGATTTTATTGCATATTCATCATACCGCGTAACTGGAAATGCAGCAGAAATGGGTGAGGCTGCAGGTAAATTTGCCTGTGAAAGATTATAAACCAACGGGATTCTCTCCAACATTTCTCGAACGATATTTTTTTGCTAATGAATATTGGAAATTAACATAGTGCGCTTGTTGTAATCTTTATCTGTAACTTTTTTAAACTTTGATAGGTCATTATTTAAAAGAATTATATCATTTGAATTTTCATCAATTGATAAAAACACCGAATGCTCTTTTCTTGCTGAAGTCTCCGATACGACAATATTGTTTCCTTCTCTGATTTCAATAAAAGGAACATTTGAACTTGGATTGTCTGCGCTAAAATTGCGTATTTTAATATCAGAAACATCCTCCATTCTGATTACACTACGAGCGTCAGATTGAGCCAATGATAAATTAACGTTCTCCATTTTTAACCCTTCAACATGCCTGATAAAAAAACCATAAGCTGGCAAAGAATGCCCAAACATGCGATTCTCAGGGTAATCTTTTTCATTTTCTGACACAACCATTTGATACTGTTCTTCTGTACCACCACCTTTACAAGTTATATCGACATTTGAAATTTTTACATTTTGTATATTATTACCGGGATACCCTGTAATACTGCTTGAAATTAAGCTAACATTTCGGGCAATTATATTATTGATTTGTATGTTTCTTAATTGTCCGGGTTTGTCATTATACCTTTTCCTGTCGCCTAGTTTTATAAAAATTGGAGTTTGAACTCCGTCCATTAAAATATCTGAAATTAGAATCTGATCCATAACTCCTCCATCAACCACTTCCAGGGCAAGCCCTGATATCACGGTTTTGTCTGAATCAACACCTTCAATATTCTTATGCCAATGTCTGAAATTATCTTCTGCGGGGCGCTTTATAATACAATTGGTAACCGAAATATTTTTGAAACCTTTACGAGAAGTTGTGCCAAATTTTATAGCGTTACAATTAGATGCCAGAACACAATTGCTAACAGAAACATTTTCGCAGGGCAAATCATGCCTGTTACTTTTAAAGCAAAGTGCATCGTCTTCGCTTTCTACAATGCAATTTGAAACAACCACATTCCGGCTATCGATATCTATTCCATCGTTGTTATAGTTACCGTAACTATAGACTTTAACCCCATAAATTCTTACATAATTGCATGACTGAAAATCTGAAACAGCACATGCCGAATTGATTAAAGTTACCCCATCGACTAAAACATCCTCACACTCCAAAAAATATAAAATATTTGGTCGGCCTCCGGCATTGTCGCCTCTTTCCCATACTTCAGAATCTCCCAGACCATTAATAGTTCCACTCCCGGTAAGTGAGATATTTTTCTGCCCATCAGCATTAATCAGGGCCCAGGCTCTCCATTTTCCATTTTTTTCATAAACCTTCGGGTTCGTACTTCCGTAGAGTGTGGCGCCGTTCTGCAGATGTAACTCAACATTATCCTTTAGATGCAAAGGCCCGGTCGAAAATTTACCAGTTGGAATTACAACCGTTCCTCCACCTTCCGAATAAAGCTCATCTATAGCAGATTGAATAACCAGAGTATTCGATGTGAGAGAATCAGATATTGCTCCCAGAGTTAAAATATTAATCTCACGGGAATAACAGTTTATACTGCCTAAAAGACAAAATAGCCGAAGGATAATGGATACGCTTAAAATGCTAATCTTATTTTTTAACATACAGTGAAAATTTATGATGAAAGATTTAGATTCTATTTATATGTGACGTAAGCCGCACATTGTCAGCCAGATAAATTTCCATAGAGTTGTTGTTGGATTAAAACCATAAAGCCATAACTAGTTTACTCGATTTTCTTATTATTTAAGAATAAATAAACCTACTCCATTGGGACTTAATCGTATTGACATTTTTTCTGTCACAGCACCCACATCTTCTTGTCTCCAAACATCATAAACGTCTGTGCGATTATTTAAACCAATTGTTTTTAAATAAAAATTTATGACCTTTTCTTCATCAGCATTAGTATTATATATTGCCAAAACTTTTGACCCATCTGCCAATCTTTTCAACATGATAACTTCATCGTTTTCATTTTTTATTGTTTCAGCTACATGTCCCAACTCATCCTGGTTAATATTCATTACTCCGGCATTGGTCAATAGTCTAATGGTAAACTCATCAATCTCATTGATATCGCAGGAAAAAAAGAAAGGTGCACAAACAATTGACCATAGAGTGACATATTGGTACCGTTGGTTTGTGTTTAATGCAATTTCCTGACTTGGATTTACCATTTTCCGGAAGTCACGGAGTTTATGGAGGTACATAAAATCTGGGTCGTTCCATTGTCCTGGTTTGCTATAGGCTCTCAATTCAGTAGATATTCTTAAAGCTTCTTTAAAGTAATTTTCAACATGGTGGTTTAAATCACCACCGGTACGCCAGGTTGAAATACCTAAATCAGGTGCCCATGTCTCAGGATTTTCGAATCCGTATTGACATAAATTAAATAGTATATCTCTATTCTGTAAGCTGAGATATGTCGCCATTGGCTGCCACAGTGCAGATTGTGGATATGAATCATTTAAATCCCGGACGCACTTCAAACAATTATTCCCAGAACATAAATCATATTTTAACAGGTCAAATCCCCAATTTGCATATTGGTCTGCATCTTGCTTCTCATAGCCCAATGAACCTGCAAAGTTTTGACATGTATAAGGACCTGGTGAACTGTAAATGCCAGCTTTTAAACCAAAGCTATGTATGTAGTCGGTCATTGCTTTCATATCGGGGAATTTACTATTTGGAATAACATTTCCATCTGCATTCCTGACTTCACCAACCAAACCATCAAAACTAAACCCTTCGTGCTGTTCCTTTTTAGAATCTTTTCGGGCTTCAAAACTTTCCTTGCTTGTTTTCATCCAGCAGTCATCTATTGAAATGTACTGAAACCCGACATCAGCAAATCCTTTTTCGACAAAAACATCAGCAGTTTTACGCATTATCTCATCGGTAATCAATAACATATGTCCCCCCCATGAATTCCAACCTGTTGGCGGTGTTAAAGCAATATCGTCACCTACCACCAATTTGAATTCACGGGAAATCTTTCCATATTTGTTACTGGCAATTAATCTCATCGGATATTCGCCTTTTTCTTCAGGAACAATTCCAGTTATAATTCCCTTATCAGTATCCAGAATTAATTGCTTCGTTAATCCTACTATTTCAAATTTTATCGGTCGTTCTCCCTGGCATGGAATTCGAAAAATAAACTCTTTACCTGGCCTTGCTCCATATAACTTCGGCCCGTTAATTTTAGGTTCTTGGGTAGGCAAGGGTGTTAATATTTCTTTTTCTCCAATGCGTGCATCATAAACCTTTTGTGCATGGATATTGCTTAATACTAATATTAATACAATAAGGGAAAGTGCTTTTTTCATAATTTGCTATTCCGTAATACAACAATGAATTTTAGGGTATGAGTCACCTGTTGCCAACTACAGTCTGATGGTGGGCAATAGGTTTAACCAATATTCTACAGACCTTAACCAGAAAGATTATTGATTTAGAAAAACATTCCCTTGTTCAATTATACTCTTACTTCGGGGCTTTTCTGAAAATATTGATTTAGACTTAAACA
>JBFHJA010000459.1:0-3855 GCA_041596165.1 Draconibacterium sp.
GAATAAAAAACTACCGCTAACATCGCATATAGCCAATGGCGGGGGAAGTGGGTATTTGAAGCTTTGTAGCCCGCATCAGCTTCTGTGCTGGCGGACAGGTATGCAGCCCGCAAACCGCCACTGGCCATATGCGTAACCGTTATAGGGCATTTAAAAATCGCTAATGGAGACAGGTAATTCATATGTTTATTTTGCTCTTACAGGAGACAACTTTGACACATTCGAGGTGACAAATAGGCTTGGTATTACACCGACAGACTCTTGGAGAAAAGGAGATAAAGGACAGTTTAAACTAATTTTGGGATTTACTAGTTGGAGATTGTCCACTGACAAAGGACAAGAATACTTCCAAATTGACAAATTGGTTGATGAGATTATTTTTAAGTTGTTCGACAAAATCGAGATAATCAATGATTTAAAAAGGGAATTTGAATTGAACTCGGTATTAGAAATTGTTCTGTACATTGACACAAACGAAGATAGTTCGACACCAGCGTTAGGACACGACTTGAGAACAATAGAATTTCTATACAGGACAGGGACAACGACAGATGTTGATATTTACAGATTCAATTCGACAATAAATCAGACAAATGAAAACGCCCTATAACAAAAACTATATGTCAATTGGGGTTTCGGTGCGGACAAGAAAGTCCGCAGCCCGCAACAACGGCATCGGGGTTCGACAGGGAAGCAACCCGCAATCCCCAACTGCATATAGTTCCGAACGTTGTGTGCAAGCAAAAAAACAGATGTATGGATAATCAAATACTGAATACAAAACTTGGAGAGATTGAATATTGTTCGATAGGAAAAGGTATTCCAGTTTTATTTGTTCACGGTGGACATTCTAATTGTAATGAAACACTTTGTCACAAAGGATTTGATTTAGAAAAATTTCAATTGATTACTCCTTCTCGTCCTGGATACGGAAAAACCCCATTGAATAATAATGGAACTCCAAAACAGGCAGCCGACTTAATTGTAGAATTACTAAATCATTTATCAATAGATAATGTAATTGCTTATGGAATTTCCGCGGGTGGACTGACAGCGATTGAGTTGGCAAGTAATTATCCAAACAAAGTAAGCAAGTTGATTTTAGCATCTGCTGTTTCAAAAAAATGGCTTGACGAAGAAGGGAAAATATATAAAACCGCTAAAAAGATGTTTAATCCTAAAATTGAAAAATTTGTTTGGGGAATGGTTAGGCTCTTTTCAAGTATTTTTCCAAATATGCTGGCAAAGAGTTTTTACCCACAGTTTTCAAAAAATCCAGTTCACAAACTAAAAAAGGACGACATCCAAGAACTTATTTCCGCAATGAAATTCTATAATTCTAAAATGGGATTTTTAAATGACATTGACCAGAATATCAATAATGAATTAATTACAAAAATTAAATGTCCAACTCTAATTATTCATAGTGAGAATGACAGTAGTGTCTCATTGGAACACGCTAAATATTCAAGCAAAATGATTGAAAAATCAAGAATTGAAATCCTTCAAAACGAATGGGGACACTTATTTTGGATTGGAACTGACTCAAAAAGGTCAATAGAAAAGACAATAGAATTTATAAAGGAATAGAATGCCAGCACACAATGTATAAAAATAATAGCCGGAATTGTTGCAAATATGAACATTGTAGCCCGCATAAATTTAGTATTAACTTGAAAAAATATACTTCCGAAATCGGCAACGCTTCATACCGCCAACCGTTATCGGCGTTGAATATGATTAAGATATTGCAATAAAAGTGGTAAATAAGATAGTAAAAACCTTACAAATGATATAAACCTATGATTTATTATACATTAACCCGCATGTGGCTGTTTCAGGGTGAAATTAATGATGAGCTTTTTAGAAACTTTGACGATACACTAAAAACAAATGGGCAATTAATTTTAAAGCACCCCGTCACTTTTGCCACCGATAATACGACAGAAGGAATAATGATTGCCAGGTGGAGAAGTTTTTCAAAAGAACAAGCCGAAGGACACAATTTATTTCCTTTAATCGATATAGTTCCTGATGAAAATACTCTTTCATTTCTTAATAACTATCTTATTGATGAAAACTATAATTGCCACTTGAATGCTTGCCACTTTCGCATTACAGACTATGGTCACCTCAATGTTTTTCTTGAATTTTCTGTTGAAAACTATGATGAGTTAAAAAAAATAGTAATACAAGAGTCTAAAATTACACGGAAGATTAACGACTGGATACCTACGTTAAATTCCTTAATATTAGAATTATGCAAAAAGGAATACATTAATACAAGTGATTATTATTTTGGCATTCCAAAACGATTAGGAGAGTATCTAAATATCAATATTACAGATACATATTTGTTTGAAGAAATCATTATACTTACTTCCGCAAGTCAAAATATAATTGGTGATTTACGAAAACAATATGCGATTAATGATAAACCGGAAAAGATAGAAACATTTGAAATTCACGGAATTGATCAGACCCCTATTATTTGTACTGAAAAGGAGTTGAACAAGGAAGAACTCTATGATTTAATAGAACCCTTCAATCTGGTCCTTGCAGAAAAGAATGCGTATGATTCTTCATGTAATTTGAATTATGCAATAACAGAGCTAATGGGTAAGGTTGATATCTATGTTAAAAATAAAAGAACCCGTTTTAGGAAAAATAAAATGGTAAATGCTTTTGATAGTTATACTCAAAGTGACCTTCGAAAGGCCAGTATTAAAACACACTATTTATTGCACTGCATTAATGGAAGGAAAACTTCTCTTTTATCATGGCAAGTGTTATTAATACGTCTTTACAAACAAATGAACTCATTCAGGGAAAGCATTGATAATTGCGGACGTTCAGAAAATATTATTACCAAACTTATCGAAGAGAAGTCTCAGGAATCACAGAAAAAACGATCTAATATACTCGATATATTTTTGATTTTCTTATCTGCAATTACACTCTATTCAACATATATTGACATAGTCTTTTTTCTTGAATCAAAGCATAACAATTTTTCAAATATTGAAACTGGCACAATAGAGATAAAATTGTTACTTTCAATTACACTATTACTGGTTTTGGTCTTGATTTACATGACAAGAATAAAGAAGAAATATTAAAACCCAGCCATAACATTACGCTAAATTTAATTGCCGTTATCGTTCTGATAACAAACATTGCAGCCTGCAACCGGCAACTAATCATATGGCAAAAGTTGTGCAAATTTAAGCCAGCATTGCAATCAGGCAAAAATAAATTATATGAAGGAGTACATTAAACTGATAAAGGAGGATTATATGACTAAAATTGGAATAATTATTTGTGGACATTACATAAACTATGGTGGAGGAAAATGTCTTAGAGCTTTGAAAGAACATGTTGGAGGATTTGCTAAATATCCAAAAGAGTAAAATCTGGAGCTGGTTGGATTTTCAAATTGTGGCGGTTGCCCGGGTGGTAATATTGAATATGTGCCTGAAGGGATGATTAAAAACGGCGCAGAAGTAATTCATTTTGCCACAGGAATGGTTGTTGGATATCCTCCTTGTCCATACATCAATCAATTTAAAGAATTCGTTGAAACACATTATAAAATCCCGGTTGTAATAGGGACACACCCCATACCATTGAAATATTATTATAAGCATAACAAGCTATCCGGCTGGAAAGCAATGAAAATGGATGAAATATGCAAACCATTGATGACTGAGCACAAAAAGATTATGGAATCCTGTAATTAATGCGAATCAAAAGTTGGATTTTGAAACCTGGAGGGTTGAAATGATTATAGAAAGTGCTTGAACATGTGCCATAAAACCACGAAGTGGCGGTATATTCCTGTCATCCCCCGTTCCC
>JBFHJA010000460.1:0-3850 GCA_041596165.1 Draconibacterium sp.
TGGAAGGATTTATACGATAACCCTCAATTCAACTGCTATCTTACAAAAAGATGGAAAGAGTTGAATGCAGAAAACGGACCTTTGAACCATTCTACAATTGCGCATAGAATGGATCGGCTATCAGACATTGTTTCTGAAGCAGCAATTAGAGAGAATGAAAGATGGGGAACAATACCAAACTATAGTGGTGAAATAGCCGAAATGAAAGAATGGCTGCAAACCAGATTCATTTGGTTAAACACCAAACTGAGCAACTATTCGGCCTGTTCAGACCCCTTTGTTCCGCAGTTGGTAATATCAAAAATCAATTACAATCCTTTACCATTTGACAAATTTTCAAGTGACGATTTAGAGTTTATTGAAATAACAAACAACGGCTCGCAAACAACCGATTTAACTGGCATATATTTCAGTCAGCTGGGAATTTCATATCAGTTTCCGTCCAATTCAACAATTGAAGCTGGCCAAAAAATTTATATCGCCGGTAAGTCAAGTGCGTTTGAGGAGTTCTACGATTTTCCTCCTTTTGACCAGTTTACAAGAAACCTTTCGAACAAATCTGAAAAAATAGTATTGTCGGATGCTTTTGGGAATATTATTGATTCGGTGACTTATATGGACGATTTTCCATGGCCAGATGAAGCTGACGGCAAAGGATTTTTTCTGGAACTGGCTGATGCTAATTCAGACAATAATCTGGCTTCAAACTGGGATGTTTCATCCTATTTTTCTGTTGGGATTAAAAACAATCCTTTTGAACCGGTTGTAAAAGTATATCCCAATCCAGCCCAATTAAAAATTACTGTCAGAAGTAATCAGGATCAGTTTGAATCATTTGAAATAATAGATTTTAGCGGAAGGAAAATGATTGCTGAAAGTGGGATTTACTCCAGCCAATTTACTATTAACATTGGAAACCTTTCGCCGGGTATTTTTCTTTTGAAACTACATTCGGAGAATGGTGGGAATATAGTTCGCAAATTCAGCAAGATGTAAATCATACAGAATTTGCAAAAAAAAAGCTACCCGAATAAACGAGTAGCCTTTTCAATATTGTAATTACTTTCAATTAAACATTCAGCGTATATCGCTCGAATGCTGTAACTGTAAGTCCTTTATCTTTTTGTGATAAAAATTCTTTGATAGTGATTTTACCATCTTTTACATAAATCTGGTTCAACAAAGTTGATTCCTGGAAGAATTTATTCAAAGCACCTTGAGCAATTTTATCAAGCATTGCCTCAGGTTTTCCTTCCTGACGGAATTTTTCTTTTGCAATTGCCAACTCTTTTTCAACTACTTGCGGTGAAACAGAATCTTTATCAACTGCAACCGGTGCCATAGCAGCAACCTGCATAGCAACGTCTTTAGCAACATTAATATCTACATCAGCCTGGTTGAAACCAACTAAGGTAGCCAGTTTATTTCCCGGGTGGATATAACCAATTACAGTTTCTGCATTGATTTTACCATAATAGGAAAGTTCTATTTTTTCGCCAATAACGCCGGTTTGTTCAGTAACTTGCGCTTCAATTGTTCTTCCGTTCAAACTGAGAGCTTTAAGACTTTCCAAACTGTCAACTTTATTTTCCAAAGCGATATTTAAAATGCTGTCCGCAAATGCCACAAAATTTTCATTTTTTGCGACAAAGTCGGTTTCACAATTTAATACCACCATAGCACCGAATTTATTATCGGCTGAAACTTTTGCCAGTGCAACACCTTCTGCGGCATCCCTGTCGGCACGTTTATTGGCAACTAATTTTCCTTTTTCGCGGATAATTTCTACTGCTCTTTCGAAATTACCATCCGCATCAGCAAGGGCACCCTTGCAATCCATCATCCCTGCGCCTGTTACTTTGCGTAACTTAACTACATCGGCAGTTGTAAACGACATATTAAAATTTCTTTAATGTTTTATTATAATTGACCTGCTTACTTAATCGATATCTTCATCGTTATCGGAATCATCATCTGCAACTTCAACAGCTTTTGCTCTCGATTTTCTCCTGGGTTTTCTTGGAGCTTCATCTTCATCTTCGTCAGGTTCTACAGTATCTTTTTCATATTTACGTTCGCTCAATCCTTCACGGATAGCTTCAGTCATAATACCTACAATCAGTTTAATTGATTGTGAGGCATCATCATTTGCCGGAATTACAAAATCAACATCATCGGGATTTGAATTTGTATCAACCATTGCAAACACCGGAATTCCAAGGCGTTGAGCTTCACGAACAGCGATTTTTTCCTTCATTACGTCAACAATAAACAAAGCAGCGGGCAAACGTGAAAGGTCGGAGATACTTCCCAGCATTTTTTCAAGTTTTGCATGCTGTCTTGTAATCTGGAGTTTTTCCCTTTTTGAAAGGTTATCCCAGGCAGCATCTTTTGCCATTCTGTCGATCGAAACCATTTTCTTTACTGCTTTCCTGATTGTTGGAAAGTTGGTAAGCATACCACCGGGCCAGCGCTCTGTAACATAAGGCATTCCTACTCCTGCCACTAATTCAGAAACTAAGTCTTTGGCTTGCTTTTTTGTTGCAACGAATAAAATTTTTCGGCCTGACTTTGCAATTTGTTTAATTGCAGCAGCTGCTTCGTCAATTTTAACTATCGTTTTTTGAAGGTCGATAATGTGAATCCCATTTTTTTCCATGAAAATGTATGGTTCCATGTTTGGGTTCCACTTCCTTTTGAGGTGACCAAAATGTGCACCTGCATCTAATAAATCCTGAAAATTTGTTCTTGGCATCTTTTTACTTTTTCTATGTCCTAAAAGCAACTATTGAGTAGTCCCGACAAATCGGAAGTCTCAACCGTTTTAGATCCATATAATGAATAACTAATATTAACGTTTTGAGAATTGGAAACGTTTCCTTGCTTTTGGTTGTCCTGGTTTTTTACGTTCCACTTCGCGTGGATCACGTGTAAGAAAACCTGCAGCTTTCAACTCTTTCCTTGCTTCAGCATCAATTTCAACCAATGCACGCGAAATTGCTAAACGCAATGCTTCAGCCTGTCCTTTTGGACCACCGCCATCGAGGTTTACTTTGATATCATAATTTTCCGAAACACCAATCAGGTTTAACGGTTGCAAAACAATATATTGCAATGTAAGCGACGGGAAATATTCTTTAAATTCCCTTTTATTAACAGTGATATTACCTTTGCCTTCGCTTAGGTAAATACGTGCGACTGCTGTTTTTCTTCGTCCTAATGTATTAACTAATTCCATTTTGCCTATTTAATCGTATTTAAATCAACAACCTTTGGTTTTTGAGCTTCATGTTTGTGCTCAGCACCAATTACCACATGTACGTTAGTATATAACTTTCTGCCCAGTCTGTTTTTAGGCAACATACCTTTAATTGCTTTTTCTACAAGCCTTTCAGGGTATTTAGCCAAAATTTCAGCAGCAGTTTGCTCACGTTGTCCACCAGGATAACCTGTGTGGCGGATATAAATTTTGTCGCTCATTTTTTTACCGGTCAATACTACTTTTTCAGCATTAATGACAATTACATTATCTCCACAATCAGCATGTGGGGTAAATGACGGTTTGTTTTTACCTCTCAGGATTTTGGCAACTTTACTCGCCAAACGTCCCAAGGACTGGCCTTCGGCATCAACTAAAATCCACTCTTTATTGGCAGTGGCTTTATTTGTCGAAACTGTTTTATAACTAAGTGTGTCCACTTTATTTAATTTTTTTTTATTCAGAAACTCTCGATTTTTTCTACAGATCAAAGTTTTATCGCAACGGAATAATATTAATAAAAATCATTACTGCAAAGAAAATCAACTATTTACACTCCTTATTAATAAGGACAATAATCGGGACTGCAAA
>JBFHJA010000461.1:0-3835 GCA_041596165.1 Draconibacterium sp.
AAAACACCAACATTACCAATAAACATAAGGCTGTTTAAACTGTACCCAGCCTCCCAGTAATTGTTTAAAGTTGGAGTTGTAAGGTAATTTAAATGCAAACTCTCACTCCATGTATTTGTATTGATGAACGATAAATAACGCAGCAAAACATATTCTGTCCTTATTTCCGAACCTAAATGAAGATAGCTTTTATTCGTGCTGGGCCCATAATCATTCATTAACTGAAATGTGTGGGTAAAAAAGTCGAGCATATAGGGTATTTCGTTGGTTTGAAAATGCTGGTATTGTGAAAAGTGCATCTGATCTGTATTGAAAAAATAGCCTGCATTGGCATACATATCTATACCGGCAGCTGGCGAAATATTTGCCTGCTGATGATAACTAAAATCGATTTGACTAAATTTTGAAACCGAATTAAACACATTTTCAACACCTTGTTTAAATTGAAGTTTGAAATTGTAATAGTCTTTAATGAAAATAAACGGCGATTCCTGTAACCAGGGTTTATGTTGTCGATTGTAATAGTTTATACCAACTGTATACATAAAACTTTTTTGAGACTGAATTTCAGTATCTTCCGCAGTAAATCCTTTAGGTAAATTTGGTGTAAAATCCCTGTCGGTGGAGAATAAATATGTTGCGCTGTTTTTTAAATGTTCAAACTTGTTATAATCGACAGTTGAGAACAGTGTAATTTTGTTTGAAACCTGTTGTGATAAATTCAATTTTATAAACGAAGTTTCGTACAGCCTCATATAGTTTTTTGCAAAAAACCATGAACTTGCTGCATTTAATATTGGTTTAATTCCAATTGGGGAAGATTTAAAGTCACGGCTATCTTTTCCAAAACCCAGTTCAACTGTACTTTTATCCCAGAAAACATTTTTAAATGTGCTGTTCACTGAGCCAAAAACTGCATTTCTGTCAATGGCGTACCCAATTTCAGGAATAATAAACAACTGTTTTCCTTTTTCAAGTTTGAAATTCAACTCAAATCTTTGTTTGTATTTGTACCCGTCAACCGTATTGAAATCAAAATTTTTAAAGGCTAACAGTCCGTCATAACTTAATCTCAGAATCGAATCCTTTGCCAAATCATAATTTCCAAATAATAGTTTTGAAAACAATGTTTTTTCTTTCGCTGGTTTTACACCATCCAGCGAATCTGTATCGTTCACTCTCATTCGCATTAATGAGTCTGTCATTGCATAACTTTTCATTTCGGCTGGTGTGAGTGGAATTGCCCGTATTGTATCCCAAAATTCAAAATCATTTGTGAGTGTGTCTTTTGTCTCTTTTATGTTATAGTTGGTTCGAAAAACATCGTTCACAATGGTGTCTTTATATTGTTCTTTCAGAATTTTACGATTAAGTCTTGAGGCTTTTGCGACTTCACGGTTTGATAGTTCCTCTTTTGCTAACAAAACATTTGCTTCAGCCCTCAGTTTTTTCTCTTTTTCCCCGGGTACCCTAACATTTTCTGCCTCTTGTTTATCGTTCTCTACAGGATTAATTTGTCCAAAATTATTCTCCTCTACAACCTTGTATTTCAGTGCCACACCATAATAAAACTGGCCTTTCAAGCCGAGCATCGAAACGTTACCATTTATATTGTCGGAAACTGGAAGCCAGTTGTTGTTGCCCAGGTTTTCGAATTGCTGTTTAATACGGTATTCAATAAATTCGAAATGCCCGTTAAAATCGAGGTTGTAGATGCACCAAAGTTTATCAACGATATATATATATCCATCCACCAATTCATCACTTTTTCGATTCGGAGTTACTCTGATTTTAAACACGTCGTAGTCACCAACAGTAATAAATCCTTCGTACCTGAAATTATAATGTTTGATTGCAAGAGATGAAAGTGGCGAAATTATCTGATTGGGGCGTTCATCATAAAAACTTGCCGACATTAATTCCATTATTGGAGGTTCATCCAACCCAGCCAACGAAGTTTTTTTGCTAATTACTTTTTGTACATATTTATTTGGATAATCAAACGTAATTCTGTTTTGAGATTCGATTACATAGGTTACATTTTCTTTTATCAGTTCCTTGAGTTTTCTACCCTCAAATTCAACTTTGTTTTTGTAAAGATTGGGAATATTTGTAAATGAAAAATTGGCTTTAATATACATGTCGGCATCATAATGCTTAATTTTCTGCCGGTAGTAGGGAGCTTTTGCAATTGCCTTTCTCATTATAAACCACGCAGGATCTTCTTTCCCGGGAAAAATCTTAACTTCTTTTATTTCAAAAGACTGTTGTTTTAAAACAATATCCATATTTATGCTGTCCGCAGTAACATTTAGTTCCTTGATGTTCTGTAAATAACCCATCGAACGGACTGTAAAATGATAAATTCCACGTTCCAGTTGTATGTTGTAATAGCCTTCTGAATTGGAAATTGTTCCTTCTTTTGTTTCTGAAATAAAAATTGTAGCAAATGGAATTGGTTCATTTTTTTCGCCAACTATCTTACCTGTTATAATTTGCGCCTGGGTTTGAATTGAAATAAAAGTGATAAATAATAAAACCAGCCAGATGTATAAATCCCGAATCCGCATAAATCTGTTTTTGTTTTCTGAATAATTGTTAGTCAAAAATATAATCTTATTACGTAAAAACAACCGTAGGTTCGTTATGTTTATGAGTTTTTAAGAAATTAAGTAATTCACTTTCCTGCATTTTTTTAATAAAAAGTAATACAGAATCTTTTTCCTGAATTTTCCAATTAATTGTAAATCTTCAATGTAAATAATTTTTAAAAAATTTTAACATGCAAATTGTTTTACTAAAATAAAATGTTCCTACATTGCAGCACAGTACAGGACAGTTGGGGGAAGAAAGTTGGAAGATCGAATGGTTATCAATGTAATCAGAAATTGATGTAACATCCTGACAACATCGATAAATTTGAAACTTTGTCTCGAAACTGAAACCTGAAGTAAATAATAAATAATCACTAATAAATAATCATTTTAAAATGGCAAACAGACTAATTGGCCGGCTTCCAAAAGTCGGTATTCGCCCGGTAATCGACGGGCGTGAAAGAGGGGTTCGCGAATCACTTGAAGTGCAAACCATGAACATGGCAAAAAATGCAGCCCGGCTTATTGAAGAAAATCTTCGTTTCCCCAATGGCGAAAAAATTGAATGCGTAATTGCCGATACAACAATTGGCGGGGTTGCGGAAGCTGCAATGTGTGCCGATAAATTCGAACGCGAAGGTGTTGGCGTTTCACTAACTGTTACTCCGTGCTGGTGCTACGGAACTGAAGTTATGGATTCAAATCCTTCAATTCCAAAAGCAGTTTGGGGCTTTAACGGTACAGAGCGTCCGGGGGCGGTTTATCTGGCTGCTGCATTGGCAGGATATACTCAAAAAGGTTTACCTGCTTTCGGTATTTATGGCCGCGATGTGCAGGATTCAGGCGATGAAACAATTCCAGAAGACGTTAAAGAAAAAGTTCTTCGTTTTGTGAAATCAGCTTTGGCAGTGGCACAAATGAAAGGTAAATCATACTTGTCGTTGGGCTACACTTCAATGGGGATTGCAGGTTCGATGGTAAATCCCGATTTTTTTCAGGATTACCTTGGAATGCGTACCGAATTTGTTGATATGGTGGAAGTTAAACGCCGTATCGATGAAGGTATTTTTGATAAAGCCGAATACGAAAAGGCATTGAAATGGACTAAGGAAAACATTATCGAAGGAGATGATTATAACGCAACCGACCGGCAATCGGACCGCAAACGCAAAGATTGGGAATGGGAAATTGTTGTAAAAATGACTTTGATTTTCCGTGATTTAATGATTGGTAACCCAAAA
>JBFHJA010000462.1:0-3827 GCA_041596165.1 Draconibacterium sp.
ACAGGAATTCTTGACAGTTACCTCATCGAAATTACTCGCGACATTTTGGGTTATAAAGATGAAAATGGCGAAGAAACAGTTGAATATATTCTCGACACTGCCGGACAAAAAGGAACAGGAAAATGGACAGGAGTTGCTGCACTCGACCTCGGTATTCCGTTAACATTGATTGGCGAATCGGTATTTGCACGTTGTCTGTCGGCACAAAAAGATTTAAGGGTTCAGGCTTCGAAAATGCTGAACGGACCAAAAGCTGAATTCAAAGGCGACAAAAAACAGTTTATCGATGATATAGAAAGCGCATTACTTGGCGCCAAATTAATATCATATGCACAAGGTTACAACCTGATGATGGAAGCCGCAAAGGAATATGGCTGGAATCTTAACTACGGCGGCATCGCGCTGATGTGGCGCGGAGGTTGTATTATCCGCTCGGTATTTTTAGGCGACATTAAAAAAGCTTTCGACAAAAATCCGGAATTGGCAAATCTGTTGCTTGACCCATTCTTTAAAGAACTGGTGGAAAAAGCACAGGCTGGCTGGAGAAGGGTTTGTGCAACTGCCCTTGAAAACGGAGTTCCTGTACCTGCATTAACTTCAGCATTATGTTATTTCGACGGGTTCCGCAGCGAACGTTTGCCTGCCAACCTTTTACAGGCACAGCGCGATTATTTTGGTGCGCACACCTACGAAAGAATCGACAAACCACGTGGACAATTCTTCCACACCAACTGGACAGGAAGAGGCGGGGACACAGCTTCTTCAACTTATACGGTATAACAACATACCCAAATCCTTTCCAATGGAGGGAATTAAAAGAGCCGCATTCTTTACAGATTGCGGCTCTTTCATTTTGAAAACAACCCGACTTGAGAAAGTGCGTATTCCGGGATAAACACCCCACAAGGTCCAACAAGTTTTATAAATTTATCATCGCCTTAATCGCACCATCTTTGTACGCTTCAACAATTTCAAAGGCTTTTGGAGTATCTTCAAGTGTAAAGTGGTGGGTAACCATTTTTTCGACATCAATTTTACCTGATATAACAAGTTCTATTGCTTCCTCAACACAATGGTTTTGGCGGCGCACATTAATAACAGTCAATTCTTTCCGGCGCATCAAATCCATGTCGAAAGTATATCTTGCAGACGGTGGAATTCCAACCAAAACAAGTTTGCCGCCGGGTTTCAGAATTTTTACAGCATTTGTTACCGCATCCTGCTCTCCACTGGCTTCAAAAACAACATCAAGTAAAAGTTCGTGCTGTTTATTAACGGCATCTTCCACATTTTCAGATTCAGGATTTATCACATATTTAGCACCAATTTCCTTTGCCTTTTTTAAGCGATACTCCAAAGGTTCAATCATCGTTATATCTTCAATTCCATCAGCGAGTAATTTGAATAAAACACTTAATCCAATTGGACCGGCTCCAAAAATACCAACAGAAGTTTCTTTGTTTTGAATTTGCGCTAATTTAACCGTATAAACGCCAATTGTTAAGGGTTCGATTAAAGCAGCCTGAACCGGGTTCATTTTTCCTGTAACCGGGTAACAGGTAAACGAGGGCATAACAATGTATTCCGCAAGGCAACCATCCAACTGACCTGGACAGCCTAAAAACCGGTTATTACGGCAAGTGTGTGGTCTGCCTGCAAGGCACTGGTCGCAGTGGCCACAATGAACAGATGGATCAACTACTACTAAATCACCTACTTCTACGTTTGTAACATTTTCACCCACTTGCTCAATAATTCCGGAACACTCGTGCCCAACAGGAAAAGGGTATTGGACCACCTGTGTGCCAATTTTTCCTTCAGCATAATAATGAATGTCGGAACCACAAACACCAATTGTTGACATCTTTATTTTCACTTCATCGGCTCGAAGTAAAACCGGATTTGGTATTTCGATCATTGCCATTTTCCGGATTCCTGTTAAAACAACTTGTTTCATTGATATTGATATTGATTTATGCTAATATATGAACTGTAAAATTAAAATATGTCTTTAAATTCTAATCCTGCGGTGTCATGTTGTCACAGATTTGTTAAAATTTATTTTTGATATAATATTTTGATCTTTAAATATCAATGGAGAATGTTCTAAAAAAGAAAAAAAAAATTTAAAACATGCTTTAATTTTTAGTGACTTAAAAATCAATTTGTTAATTGATTATCCGATAAGATTTTTTAACAATCATTAATATTTTTTTAATAATCAGTTATAATTCCGTTGATTTTATATTATATTCGTCAATCAAAATTTAACGAAGAATTAAAGTTTATTTTTTTTATTACCTTTTCTCTATTAGACCAAGGTTTTCTGTCTAACTAAACTAAACTATGAACAATCGGGTTATCAAATTAAATGATAACCCTTTTTTTATAATTTATTTTTAAGGTTTTGTTGAAAACGCAAATAGAATAAAACACCGGCAATTCCCAAACCTGACAGATAACCATACCAAATTCCCTGAGGACCAAGTTGAAAGTTAAAAGTTAATAAATAGCTGGTTGGGATACCAATAAACAGGTAAGCAAAAAAAGCAATAAACATGGGTAGTTTCACATCAGCCATTCCTCTAAGTGTACTTAACATTACAACCTGAAGTCCATCGAAAACCTGAAAAACAGCAGCAATAATTAGCAAACCGGAAGCTATTTCTATAACCTGAGGATCAACAGTAAATAAAAACGGGAGTACGTTTCGGGCAAAAACGAATAACAGCCCCATTGAAAACATAAATACCAAAACGAGATGGGTTGAGGCAAAAGCTGCACTCCTTAAAGCCTGATAATCCTTAACTCCCATTTGATGGCTCACCCGGATTGTATTAGCCTGTGAAATGCCAACTGATATCATGTAAGTAAAAGATGCCAACCCAATTGCGACCTGATGTGCTGCTAAAGGAACTTCACCTAACCAACCCATCATTATCGCCCCAATGCTAAAGGCTGTAATTTCAACTATGATCTGGAATGCAATTGGAATACCTATTTTTAAAAGTGAGATTATTTTTCGGATGTTGAAAGATTCATGATGAGCAAATACAAAATATCTTTTTATTGAAGGGGCATTTATTATATATGCAAAAAACAGAATAGGCATTGCAACCCTTGAAATTAACGTTCCATAACCTGCACCATTTAAACCCAATGCCGGAAAACCAAACTTTCCGTAAATTAAAAGATAGTTGAATACAAGATTAATAACATTGGCTGTAATTGTTATAAACATTGCAATTTTTGTATTTCCAATACCTTCGAGAAACTGTTTGACAGAAAAGAAAAGCATAAAAGGTACATATGAAATGCAAAGAATAAAATAATATGGTTGGGCAAGTTCAGTTACATTTTCGGGCTGTCCCATTAATGGCAACAAAAAATACACTCCGACCATAACTAAAAATAGTACAACTGCTGCAACAAGATGTGTGAAAATCCCATTCTTAAGCCACACAACTACTTCATCATTTTTGCCTCTGCTAAATGCACTCCCAATCAAAGGAGTGATTCCGAAGGTTATACCCATTCCAAAAAGCATCCCAATCATGAAAACACTATTTGCAAAAGATGCAGCTGCCAACTCCGAAGTACCAACATGACCAACCATCATGTTGTCGATTAACGAAACCGATACCTGCCCAATTTGTGATATCACAACGGGTAAGGCCAAATGGAGGTTTCTTTTATAAAAAGGTATGTATTCTGCCAGTTTCACGGCGCCAAAGATAGCGCTTTAGCTTATAAAGAAAACCAATAACTGAATTTTACCATAAAAGCATTCTGTGCCTTAACATTTGATATGTTCTTAAAACTTTTGG
>JBFHJA010000463.1:0-3827 GCA_041596165.1 Draconibacterium sp.
AAAAAACACCACTGAAACCGATTTATACAAGCGAGCGAAAATATGATGGTTATTCGGTAAAAAATGTTGCCATTGAAAGTTTACCTGGCGTTTTCTTAACCGGAAGTTTGTATTTACCTGAAAAAAGGGACGAAAAAATGGCGGGTATTTTATCGGCTCACGGGCATTGGGCGAAAACTGAAGATTACGGAAGATACAGAGCTGATGCACAAAACCGATGTGCAAGTTTTGCCCGAATGGGAGCTGTAGTTTTTTCGTTCGATATGGTTGGTTATGGCGAAATGAAAGATTTAGGTTGGGAACATAAACATCCGCTGGCTTTCAAACAGCAATTATGGAACAGCACGCGTGCACTCGATTTTTTATTGTCACTAACTTATATCGATCCCGAACGAATTGCAATGACAGGCGCATCGGGTGGGGGAACGCAAACATTTATGCTCACCGCTATCGATGAACGAATAAAAGTTTCGGTGCCGGTTGTAATGGTTTCATCTTATTTTTTTGGAGGTTGTGTTTGCGAAAGCGGAATGCCGGTACATAAAAGCGATCACCATCAAACCAACAATGTTGAGATTGCTGCAGTAGCTGCTCCACGGCCAATGCTGCTTGTTTCTGATGGCGATGACTGGACAAAACATACCCCGACAGTTGAATTTCCTCATGTTCAATATATTTATAATTTACTGGCTGCAAAAAATAATGTTGAATATGTTCATCTCCCGAACGATAAACATGGTTACGAGTTATCGAAACGTAAAGCTGTTTATCCTTTTCTGGCAAAATATTTAAAATTAAACCTTTCCGCTATTCAGGATGAAAATGGGGAAATAAGCGAAGATGGAATTGTGATTGAACCCTATGAAACTATGAAAGTTTTTTCCCAATCAAACCCTTTGCCAAAAAATGCGGTATTAAAAAATGAGGATGTAAAATGGTAACATCGCTGGTTTAAATTGATAGGTTTAAATGAGCTTTTACAAAATGAATGAAAACTGAAGGTTAAGAAATATTTGAAAGTTTGATGGGTTAATAATTAGAAATTTATATTTGTTGTCGAAAAAAATAGTAAAATGAATCCATTATCATTAATCGGAGCATTTGTTATTACCCTCGCACTTTTATCATACGGAATTGGAAGTATTTCAGTTCAGCACTTTAAACTGGTAACTCGTGGTGTCCTGTTTTTTCTTACCTTCGGTGTATTGCTTGATCTTGCTGCAATTAGTTTTATGATTTCAGGATCAAACAAGGGGGTTTTTACTTTTCATGGCATTTTGGGATATTCTGCAACCACAACAATGCTAATTGATTTGGCATTAATCTGGCGCTGTTTTAATAAAAACGGATTAGATTCCGTTATTCAAAAATCAATTATTTTATATTCAAAAATTGCTTATGGGTGGTGGTTAATTGCTTATATTACAGGTAGTTTAATTGTTATTTGGCCAAAAATATAAATTTATGACTAACGATTGGAAAGATAGATTGGGCGTGGTTTTTTCAACTAACCGCGATTTTAGTTATGAAAAAGAAGGAGGAGAAGAATCCCAAACTTTGCCCCCGCAACAGCAAAATTTGAAAGTTCAGCTCGACCGCAAAAAACGGAACGGGAAAAACGTAACTTTAATTACAGGTTTTGTTGGCGCAGAGGATGATTTAAAGGCAATTGGGAAAACACTAAAATCAAAATGCGGTGTTGGTGGTTCGGTAAAAGATGGTGAAATTCTAATCCAGGGCGATTTCTGTAATAAAATTATAGAAATACTGAAAAGTGAAGGATACAAGGTTAAACGCTCGGGTGGATGAGGTTTCTTCCCGGCACTCTCAAACGTAGAAATGAAAGGCTGGAGTAAACTTTTAAATTCTTTAGTACTTATTTTTTTAATTTTTTTCAAAATGAAACGCAATCAATTTCTTTTCTCAATTCTGTTTTCTTTTTTATTTCTGAATAGTTTTTCTCAGCATAAAAATGAAGTTTACATGTTTTCCTATTTTATGGGAAATGGTGAAGATGGCCTTCATTTGGCAACAAGTACTGATGGTTTAAAATGGGAGGCATTAAACAACAATAAATCTTTTTTAACGCCAACCGTTGGTGATGATAAACTAATGCGCGACCCCTGTATTATAAGCGGACCCGACGGAAAATTCCACATGGTTTGGACAGTAAGCTGGAAAGAAAGAGGAATTGGTTATGCAAGTTCTGATGATTTAATTCACTGGACAGAACAAAAATTTATTCCTGTGATGGAACACGAACCAAGTGCCAAAAATTGTTGGGCACCCGAGGTTTTTTGGGATGAAAATTCAAAACAATATTTGATTTTTTGGTCAACTACAATTCCGGGTCGTTTCCCTGAAACCGAAAAAACAGGCGATGACAAACACAATCATCGAATGTATTACGTTACAACCAAGGATTTTATCACTTTTAGTGAAACAAAACTCCTTTACAATCAGGGTTTTAATGTGATAGACGGAACTTTGGTTCATGAAAATGGGAAATACATTTTGTTTCTGAAAGATGAAACTAAAACTCCACCTCAAAAAAATATTAGAATTGCCACAAGTAACAAACTTACGCAGGATTACAGCAAACCAACGCCGCCTATTACAGGCGATTACTGGGCAGAAGGACCAACACCAGTAAAAATTGGCGATTGGTGGCTTGTTTATTTCGATAAATATATGGATCACAAAATGGGCGCAGTGCGTTCGAAAGATTTAAAAAATTGGGAAGATATATCCGAACTAATTAGCTTTCCTGAAGGTACAAGACACGGCACAGTTTTTAAAGCGACACCGGAAATTGTAGAGAATTTAAAAAAACAGCATTGAACAATTAAACTACCTTTGCCAAATCAAAATCTTTTAAAATGGTAGAAATCGGAAAAATAAATACACTCGAAGTCGTTCGTGAAACGGATAACGGATTGTATATGGACGGGCAGGAACTGGGTGAAATTTTAATGCCCCATAAATTTATTACCGATGAGGTAAGAAGTGCCGGATGGGCTGATGTTTTAGTTTATTCCGATTCAGAAGACAGATTGGTTGCAACTACTGAAAAACCATTCGCAATGGTTGGCGATTTTGCTTTTTTGAAAGTTGTTTCGGTTAGCAAGTTTGGCGCATTTCTCGATTGGGGTTTGCCAAAAGATTTGCTTGTGCCTTTTCGCGAGCAAAAAGCCGATATGGTGGAGGGCAGAAGTTACCTTGTTTATGTTTTTGTTGATATGTTGACAAAACGCATAGCAGCATCTGCTAAAATCGATAAATATTTGGATAACACTCCACCTGAATACGAACATGGCGATGAAGTGCAACTTTTGATTGCCGAGGAAACTGACCTTGGTTACAAAGCCATTGTCAATAACGAGCATTGGGGAATGCTTTATAAAAACCAGTTGTACCAGGCTCTTTCACATGGACAAAAAACCATTGGGTACATTAATAAAGTTCGCGAAGACGATAAAATTGATTTGCTGCTTGAAAAACCGGGTTACGAAAAGGTCGATTCCATTTCTCAAAAAATCCTTGATGAATTAAAGGCAAATCGCGGTTTTATGGCAGTTTCCGACAAAACTTCTCCTGATATGATAAACGCAATGTTTGGTATCAGCAAAAAGAATTTCAAAAAAGCAATCGGGAACTTATATAAAAAGCGAATGATAACGTTTGATTCCGATGGAATTCGGCTGATAAAATAGTTAGTTCCACATTCAGCATTTTAAATTCTCCCGGTTCTTTCTCCCTGTATTTTAATAATTAGGTATATCTACTGGAAATCAGTCGATTAGAATTTTTATTGAAAACAATTTGTT
>JBFHJA010000464.1:0-3827 GCA_041596165.1 Draconibacterium sp.
ATAGGGTTGCGAAATATATCTGTAACTTTACCGTAGGTTTCACCTACGGCTATTTTTATTCAATCCTTACGGATTGCAAGCTAAAAAATCTCTGTTAATCTGAAATTTTCGATTATGAAAAGAAAAATATTTTTGTCAATCATTTTGCTAACAATTACACTTTTAACCTTTTCTCAACCCACCGATTCATGGCCAATTTTTCGCGGTGACCAAAACCTCAAAGGCGTTTCAAAATCAACCCTCCCAACGTCCCCAAAATTATTATGGACTTTCTCAACTAGCGACAACATAAAATCGGCTCCGGTAGTTGAGAATGGTAAAGTTGTAATTGGCTCCACCGATGGCATAATCTACTGTCTCGACACAAACGGAAAACTAATCTGGAAATTTGAAACCGGAAATGCCATTGAAGCACCCGCACTTATTCTTGAGAATGTGGTTTATATTGGAAATTTAGATGGAACTCTGTACGCGCTTAATTTAAACACAGGCAAAAAACTTTGGGAATACGAGACCGATAACCAGATAATTGGCTCAGCCAACTGGTGGAAAGAAGGCGCTTCTACCAGTATTGTAGTTGGAAGTTACGACTATTATCTGCACTGTTTGGATGCAAAAACGGGGAAAGTACGCTGGAAATATGAATCAGATAATTTCATCAACGGCGCTGCGGCATGTTCAAACGGACTGGCTTATTTTGGCGGTTGCGATGGTTTTCTTCACATTGTTGATATAGCCACTGGTAAACTTTTTAAAAAAATTGATGTTGCTACTTATGTAGCCAACTCTATTACTGTTGATGGCGAAAAAGCCTACATTGGTGATTATGATGGCCGGTTTTTTCAGGTCGATATTAAAGCTGAAAAAACGACATGGGTGTGGGAACACGAAACAACAAAACTGCAATTTATTGCATCGGCAGCACTCGTGGGCGACAAAGTTTTGACCGCCAACCACAACAAATTTCTGTATTGTTTTGCTAAAGATTCGGGCAAAAAACTTTGGGAATACAATACCGGCAAACAAGTGGAAGCATCGCCGGTTGTGGTAGGCGACAAAGTTATAATTGCCAATATGCGTGGAGATCTGGCGCTTGTAAACCTTTCCGATGGCAAATCTGTTTGGACTTATGAAATCGGAAGTCAAATTATCAACAATCCCGCCGTTGCAGGTGGCCGGATTTATGTTGGTGCCTACGATGGAAATGTGTATTGTTTTGGGAAGTAGAGAAGCCCCACCTAACCTCCCTGAAAGGGGAGAAACAAGAAGAGTACAATGAAATATTGAAATATAAATTAAATTAAGAAAGTTCCTGGTTCTCCTCCTCCGGTGGAGTTAGAGGGGGCTTGCATATTTTTATGAACATTATACAAATCATACCCGGTTCGGGCGGAAGTTTTTACTGCGGTAATTGTTTGCGCGACAGTAAATATGTTGATGCTCTGCGGAAACAAGGGCATCAGGTGATAAAAATACCAATGTATTTACCGCTGTTTTCTGATGAACACGATATTACTGATATCCCTATTTTTTATGGTGCAATTAGTACTTATTTGAAACAGGTGTATCCCATTTTCAGAAAAATGCCCGATTGGTTTGAGAAAATGCTCAACTCGAAACCCATGATGAAAATGGCAGCTTCAATGGCAGGTTCAACCCGCGCAAAAGGGTTGGAAGACATGACAATTTCGATGCTTTTGGGCGAGCAGGGGCAACAAAAAGAAGAACTCGATAAAATGGTGGATTGGATCGTGGAACACTGCAAACCCGATATCATCCACATTTCAAATGCTTTGCTTTTGGGTTTGGCTAGAAAATTAAAAGAAAAAACAGGAGTCCCCGTACTTTGTTCGTTACAAGACGAAGATGTGTGGGTGGATGCCATGCAACCCCAATTTCAGCAAAAAATTTGGGATTTGATGCACGAAAGAGCAGAAGATATTGATGCTTTGGTAGCTGTGAGCAATTATTTTGCCGACGAGATGAAAAAACGAATGTCGCTGCCTGCCGAAAAAATTCACACTTTCTATTTGGGAGTTGATGTTACCGACTATCTGTATATTCCTGTTCAGGAAAAACCCCGGAATATTGGTTATATTTCACGTATGTGCCACAAAGATGGATTTGACATTGTTGTTGACGCCTTTATCGATTTAAAGAAAAAACCTGGTTTTGAAGATGTTAAATTGATAGCCACCGGTGGATTAACTGGCGATGACAAAAAATTCATGAAGGAACAAAAACAAAAAATTAAGGACAATAATTTAGAGGAATCATTCGAAATTATTGAAGAATTTGAAGGCGATACCAGGCACAATTTTTTCAAAAAAGTTTCAATGGTTTCTGTTCCCGTGCGGGTTGGCGAGGCGTTTGGAATGTATTTGCTGGAGTCAATGGCATCAGGAATTCCGGTAGTTCAACCTGCGTTGGGCGCCTTTCCCGAAATTATAGAGAAATCGGGAGGGGGCGTAACTTATTCGCCAAACACACCCAACAAGCTAAGCGAAACCTGGGCTGATATGCTTTCCAACCCCGAAAAACTCGAAAAACTCAGTCGTGATGGTTATGAGGGGACACTGGAAAACTTCAATATCCACAGCCACGCTGCCGAGATTATTGGGTTATACGAACGGTTAAAATTATAAACACATTTCGACTACGCTCAATGTGACAGCTCCCCTTCATCCTGAGCGCAGTCGAAGCATGTTTAAAATAAAACTGATGTTACGATTAATCACATTTCCGACCTCGCTCAATGTGACAGCTCTCCGTCATCCTGAGCGCAGTCGAAGGATGTTTTGAAGAAAGAATGATGTTTCGAAGTAAGTTAATTAACGATAAATGAAAACCTTTTATGTTTACATTGTAAAATGCCGCGATGAAAGTTATTACACCGGAATAACTAACGATATTGAAAGGCGTTTGGAAGAACATAATTTTGGAGAAGCGCCTGATAGTTATAATACTGCCATCCGGAGGCCTGTGAAACTTGTATTTTGTGAAACTTTTAATGAATTTACAATTGCAGAACACTGGGAAAAAAGAAATAAAGGTTGGTCGAGAAAGAAAAAAGAGGCACTAATTGAAAGTAACTGGGAGAAATTAAAAGAATAATCTGTTTGTCAGAATAAAACACATTTTTCTAACTTTAAAAAGGAAAAAGAATAAACACATTTCGACTTCGCTCAATGTGACGATAGACAGTCATCCTGAGCGTAGTCGAAGCATGTTTAAAATAAATTTTGACGTATTGTATAATCACATTTCGACTTCGCTCAATGTGACGGCTGTCCGTCATGCTGAGCGTAGTCGAAGCATGTTTAAACAGGAATAATTTGTAAAACAACACCCTTCGACTTCGCTCAGGGTGACAGAAAAAATAATATGCTATTACACCTACAAAACATTTCAAAAGGTTACGGCGAAATTGGCACCCACAGTTTTCGCCCGGTTTTAAACGGCCTCAACCTCGAAATAAAAAAGGGCGGGAAAATTTCAATAGTAGGACCAAGTGGTTCTGGTAAAACAACCTTGCTCAATTTATTGGGAACGCTCGACCTTCCCGATTCAGGGAAAATCCTCTTCGAGGGGAATGATTTGACGAAATATTCTAAAACCGAACTAGCTGATTTCAGAAATAAACATCTTGGTTTTATTTTTCAATTGCACCATTTAATGCCGCAACTTACGCTTTTGGAAAATGTGTTGCTGCCTTTGTTGCCACAAAGAAATAAAATTTCGCAACAACAAAAAGAATGGGCTGAACACCTCATTCAAAAAGTAGGAATCTGGGAACAACGAAATCAAAAACCAGCGGAAATGTCGGG
>JBFHJA010000465.1:0-3818 GCA_041596165.1 Draconibacterium sp.
TGCCGAAAATCATTTACTTACTTTCAACCATTCAAGGTCGGTCAATGATTTGGGTGGAACCGATTTTAAATCGCTTGAATATTTTGCTGATTGGCAGTTCAGCTACAATACACAAAATCAGTTCAAGGTTTTTGCTGATTATTCATCGGAAGAACTTTTAAACGAAGATGCGCGATACGCTACCGGCGTTTATTTTACAAGGGCTTTAAAAGATAATTGGTCATTTTCAGTAGAAACAGAATTTCAGCAAATTGAGCGTAGTTATGCTGAAACACAAACAATTCAAAATATTTACACTGGGTTTGTTGTCAACCATTCGCCAAAATATTCGGCGGCATTTATTTGGGAATTTACCAACGATCCAAATGTTACTGACAATACTGGCACAGAGAAAATTGAAAAAGTGCAACATTACCCTGGCATAAACATTTCGGTTAAACCAAACAGAAAAAATACGATACAACTATTTGCAGGAAAACGGCGCGGCGGACCGGCCTGCACTTCAGGCATTTGCTACGAAGTACTTGATTTTAAAGGAATAGAATTGCGATGGTCATATAGATTTTAATTTAAAACAGAAAAAAATGAAACATTTATTAACACTATTAATTATGTCAGTTTTATTGTTCAGCAATACAACTGCACAAACAGTGGGGCAACCGGCTCCCGATTTTACATTGAAAACGCTTGAAGATACCGACTACTCACTTTCTGGAAACAAGGGAAAAGTAATACTTGCATTTATGGTTGGATATGCCTGTCCGCTTTGTATTGCCTCATCGCCCGATGTAAAAACTGAGTTGCAAAATGTATTTAGCAGTAATAGTAATTTTCAATTCCTTGTAATCGACACTTGGGATGGCAGTACTTCTGCTGTAAACGGTTTTAAAAACAATACCGGACTTAGCGCTATTTTTCTTCAAAAAGGTGGTAGTGTAGCTACAAGTTGGTCAACAACATACGACCGCCTGGTAGTTATCGATTCGGAAGGAAAAATGGTTTTCAAGGGTTCAAAAGCTGCCAGATCAGACGTTTCTTCGGCAAAAACGGCAATTCAAACTGCGTTGAATAACATTACAACTTCTGTAACCGATTTAGAAAAAACTAAGCCGGTTTCGCTGGGCCAGAACTTCCCAAATCCCGTAATTGGCCGTACAAACATTGAATTTTCAATTGCCGGTGCAGGCGAAGTTTCATTGAAAATAATTGATTTAACAGGAAGAACAGTTGCAACACCAATTAATGAAAAACTAAATGCCGGCACACATTCAGTACAGTTGGAAACTGAAAATATTCCCAATGGTATTTATTTTTACCGTTTAGATCTGGGCGACTACTCGGTTTCTAAAAAAATGATCGTAAATAATTAAAACTCATTTTGAACAAGATATACTTAACCGATCAAACCGACGTTATAGGTAATAGTCTTTTAAAAAAATAATTTACTTTTACCTCCCGAAATTTAAATGGGTATGGACGTTAGGTTTGCTTTACTTTTTTTATTGATAATTATTTTAAGCGGTTGCGGATCGTCAAAATATGGCCGTGATGCCCTGCTATCAAAGGACATTGGCGAATATTACAAGGCAATTGAAAAACTTAGAAAAGCAACAAAAAAGGAAAAAGATCGCGACAAAAGAATGCTTTATGCCTTTGAAACAGCTGAATGTTACCGCTACATTGGCGATTACGAGAGGGCTGAATTGTATTACAAAAATGCAATTCGTCGTGGTTATAAAGACAATATTGCACTTTTGCACCATGCCGACATGTTGCGTGCAACCCAGCAATACGAAGAATCTATAGAAACTTACCGTACTTATCTTGATTCGGTGCCGGGTGATGAACGTGCCATTGCAGGATTGGAATCTATCCGCAAAACACAGGATTGGGTGGCAAATCCAACCCGCCACATCGTTAACCCAATCAAAGAAATCAATTCAATCCAAAGCGATTACGCCCCTGTTTTTGTTGCTGGCCGCGATAATGAAATCATCTTTACTTCTTCAAGAAAAGGTGTAACGGGAAAAAGAAAAAGCGGGATCACCGGAGTAGGATACACAGATCTTTTCAGGAGTACTTTTGGGGTTCAAAAACAAAAATGGGAAAAACCAAAGTTGCTCGATGAAGATCTTATTATAAATACCGAAGATGAAGAGGGTGCAGTTACAGTCTCTTCAACCGGCGAACAAATGATTTTTACACGTTGCCGCTACGATAAAAATCAACCTTTAGGTGCTGAACTGTACTCTACATCACAATCCCGCGGATCTTTCTCTGAACCTATTAAGGTACAGGTTGTTGGCGACAGCATTATTGCAGCACACCCAGCTTATAACGAATCGGAAACCCTGCTTTATTTTGTTTCGGACATGGAAGGCGGATTTGGAGGAAAAGATATTTGGGTAGCAGAAAAAAATGGCAGTTCTTTCTCAAAACCTGTGAATTTAGGCGATAAAATAAATACTCCCGGCGATGAAATGTTCCCCTTTGTAAGAGATAATGGGGAGCTTTATTTTGCTTCTAATTTCTTACCTGGCATGGGTGGTTTCGATATTTTTGTTGCCACAAAGGACGAAGAGAAAAACTGGATAGTTGAAAATATGGGGTCGCCAATCAACTCGCCAGCTGACGATTTTGGCATTGCTTATGTGAAAAGCGAGGACAAGGGTATGTTTACAAGTAGCAGAAAAGGTTCTCGCGGTGATGATATTTACTCGTTTCTTGTTCCCCCAAAAATATATCAGGTTGAAGGAAATGTTTTCGACAAGGAAAACAACAACCGCATTGACGGTGCAACTGTGAGAGTTATTGGGACTGATGGCACTAACATGAAAATCCGCACGCAAAACGGCAAATTCAAAATGAAACTCAAGCCCGAAACTGAATATGTTTTTGCAGCATTCAAAGACGGTTATCTCCGCGACAAAGCCACGGCAAACACAATTGGTTTGAAAGACAGCAAGGACTATGAATTCGATTTGTTCCTCACTCCAACCGACTCTCCAATTAAAGTAGATAACATTAATTACGAATTTGCCAGTTTCGAATTAAAACCTGAATCGAAAATTGCACTGGATACTGTTTTTAAAGTCTTGATATTCAATCCAACAATTACAATCGAATTGATGGCGCACACCGATTATGTAGGAAGCGATCAGGCAAACTTCGACCTTTCACAGAAAAGGGCACAAAGTGTGGTTGATTATTTAATTGAAAAAGGAATCAGTCCGCAAAGGCTTGTGGCCAAGGGATATGGCGAAACCTGGCCAAAACAGGTTACCCGTGAAATTGCCAAGCAATACGATTTCCTTAAAAGAAACGATGAATTAACAGAAGCATTTATCCTGAAATTGCCAAAAGAACAACAGGATATTTGCAACGCCATCAACCGCCGCACCGAATTCAGGGTACTTTCAACAGATTTCATCGAGAAATTTGATGCTGAACCGGAAAAGTGATTTGCTAAATTAAAAAAAAAAATCCGATCATTATTTTTCAAATAAAAAAAAGGTTTTACCTTTGTTCGCAAATTTACGAACAGTAATGAATATCAAATCAGTTACAACAGACAAACAAATTAGAACTGCCCGATACGCCAAAGCAATGGGACACCCGGTGCGGATGTATCTTTTGGAATTGCTCTCGAAGCAAAGTTGTTGCTACAGTGGTGATGTAAGCGACGAATTGCCTATTGCAAAATCAACTTTATCACAACATTTGAAAGAATTAAAAGATGCCGGGTTAATTCAAGGTGAAACTGAAGCACCAAGAATAAAATATTGCATCAACAAAGAAAACTGGAAAGAAGCGCAACA
>JBFHJA010000466.1:0-3801 GCA_041596165.1 Draconibacterium sp.
TGTTGTTGCTACAGATTTGGGTGAATTGACTCAACGTTTTGTTGCCGAATCGCACAAATCCGGAGCAATGGTTTTTGTTGATGAAAAAGATGGTTCAAAAGCAGAATGGGAAAAAATTATCAGTTGGGGAACCGATGGAATCCAAACCGACAAACCAGATGAATTGATTGGATTTTTAAAACAGTACTAAAAGCCATTGGATTCATTTTTAGTAAAATAGCTGTTCTTTACTAAGTCATGTTTGTTCCATCGAGTTATTTTTTTTTGTAAAAAGTGAAGCCATTTCCCTGTCGTTTTTCAAGGCTGTAAATACTCCAAAACATTTAAAACAGCTAAATTGATTTAGCGTTAAAATCGACAACACAGCTGATTTTAACGCTATTTGCTGGAGTATAAAGTATGTTGCTTTAATTGTTTATGTTTATCAGGATAGTAAAGTATTTTGGTTAATATATAATGTGTTTTGTCCAAAATGTTAGAAGTTAGTTTTATTGGTTCGCTTTACATTTGCGTTATTAAAATGATTTGGTTTTTAGATACGCATAGATTAGTTTTGTTATAGAAGGGCCTCTGTTTTTGTGGAGGCCTTTTTATTGGAAATAGGGTTCAGAGAACATAAAACAACAAATTATTTTTATGAAGACATTTCGGAGTTTTTATGGTTTAATGCTGCTTCTCACATTTTTTGTGATCGATGTCAGAGGTCAGCAAAATGCACCATCATCTTTCCCTGACAGAATTGTGTTAAACCCCGGCTGGAATGCCGAAAAATCAATGGCAGTAACATGGCGTACTGATATAACTGTTTCTGAAAGTTTTTGTCAGTTGCATCCTTTAACCGGAGGTCGCATAATACCGGAAAAGATTGAATCTTTTAAGGCAAAAACCACTGCCGTGAAGTATGAATTTGAAGGCGAGCCAACGATTGAGGCGAACCAACATTCTGCTATTTTTGATGATTTAATTTCCGGTAATAAATATTTGTATAGGGTAGGTAGTGATGATAAATGGAGTGAGTGGCTTGAATTTCAAATTCCGTCAAATAACAATGATCGCTTTTCATTTATATATTTTGGCGATCCACAAACCGACATAAAATCACAATGGTCGAGGGTTATTCGAAAAGCTTATAATACAGTGCCAGATTGTTCTTTTATGCTGTACGGCGGCGACATTATTAACCGGGCAGGACGAGATTTAGAATGGAGCGAATGGTTCATGGCAGGTTCATTTATTTATGGTACAATCCCCCAGATACTTACCCCCGGAAATCATGATTATGATGATTTACAGCTCGATCCGCACTGGAAATACCAGTTTACACAACCTGTCAACGGTCCGAAGGAAGTTAAAGGTACTTGTTTTTTTATCGATTATAAAAACCTAAAAATAATATCAATTGATTCGGCAGTTGAATCTGAACTGGAAGATGAAAACGGAAATGCCCTTAAAAGTCAGAAGGTGTGGCTTGATTCGGTGTTGTCTGTAAATACAAAGAAATGGGTTATACTCACAACTCATCTGCCTTTTTATTCAACGAAAGACACACGGGATAATCCACATATGAGAAAACATTTCCAACCAATTTTGGAAAAATACAATGTCGATTTGGTTTTAACTGGGCATGACCATACGTATGGTCGGGGAATTGTGTCTGATAATACAATGGTAAAACCAAGCATAATGTATGTAGTTTCGGTAAGTGGGCCTAAAATGTATGATGCCGGAACCAAAGACTGGATGCAGGTTAAAGGTGGCAACATTCAGCTATTTCATGAAATTACGATTGATGGAAACAATTTAAATTTCAAAGCTTTTACTGCTGAGGGTGAATTGTTTGACCAATTTTCGATCAAAAAGAAAGGCGATGGTAAAAAGAAATTTATCGAAATGAATAAAAATGCGGTTAAATAAAAGCAGTTTAATCAGCAAACGGAATCAATTTTTAAAGCATAATTTCTGGTGCACATTAGAATTTTCGGTCAGTAAAATATTTGAGAATATATAAACATACAGCGACAAACTAACTTATAAAAAATTTCGAAATGAATGTAAAAAGAAACCAAATCTTAAGTATCCTGATTGTAGCCATGAGTTTTGGAACTGCCTGGGCTGTGCGCGGACAGTTTGGACATGAACAGGGGGCTGCGTGGGCTGCTGGTATTGGCGGATTGGCTTTGGTTTTGGTTTCGCAACGCATGGACTGGTACAAACGCGCATTGTCAGTAGCACTTGCTTCGTCGGTAGGTTGGGGGATGGGTGGAATGATTAGCTACGGGAAAGTTGTTGGCTATGGTCGAAGTGATGACTTTATGAATGCCGGTTATGGATTAATAATGTTATTTGTTATTGGTGGTTTGTTTGGACTAATCGGTGGTGGGCTAACAGGTTTAACTCTTGAATCGACTCAGGAAAAGAAAGTAAAATGGGCAGGATTAATTTCTGAAATGGTTGCTGGAGGTTTAATTGCTTATGGTTTTCTTGTTATCCAGCTTGAGTTTTTTATGACACCTCCACGCTCCGAAGCCTGGGCATTTTGTTTCGGTGCAGGTATTGCTTTAGTTTGGTACATGGCGCGTAACGGTTATGATTCATCGCTCAGAGTTGCTTTTATTACAATGCTTGGCAGTGGATTTGGTTTTGCTTTCGGAAATTTTCTGCAAATCATTGGCAACCTTCTCGAAATCAACTTCAATATGTGGAATGTAATGGAATACAGCATTGGTTTTATTGGTGGAGGAGCGCTGGCTTACAGTGTTTTTACTTCGCCCTGGCCACAAAACGTTGAAGCCCCAAAACCATGGGAAAACAGAGTTTCCTATTTTATCGCACTTATATTTTTTCCGGCACTTGTTTTTCAGCAATCGTTGTCATTTGATACTCTAGCAGAAAGGCTTGGTGGTTCAGGTATTGATGGTGCGATTGCTTCCGCAAGCACAATTATTGCAGGACTGCTAATATTATTTATGGTTATTTTGTATGTTTTTAAGTTGGAAACCTCAAAATTCAACATTACAAAAAATACTGTTTTGTTGGTATTTCTCACTTTTATTTCTGTTTATGTTGCAGTAAGTTTTATTGTTACAGGAGTTCTGGCCGGAGTGGTGCTTTCCAATCATATATTATATATTTTAAACATTGTTGTAGTTTTAATTCTGCTGCGAGGAATTAACAATCCTTTTTCAAAGGAATTAACATCAGATTTAACAAAAAAACATGCATTTCTATTTGTGTTAACTCTTTCCGTTATCGTTTTGCTTGCTTTAATTCTTGTAAATTTTCATGGAGAATTGGGTGGCGCACAAATTAGATTCTGATTAACAGAACATTTGGATCTGATTGAAACACATTTAAATAGGTATTTATGTACATTGTTCTGTGTTAATTAAATATTAACCTTTTGTAATGATATGTTGAAAGGTAAATGGATTTAGCATGACAAAAATTAATGTATTTTTAATAAAATTCTATTTGTTAAAAAATATTTAATCACAAATCTTTGTGTCGGATAAGAATAGGGTTGAATCCAATTTTAATTAAATAATCAAATTAATGTCTATGAAAAAAAGAATTTTGAAAACACTCTTTTTTGGATTATTTTCACTTTTGACGGTTTCGCTATATGCACAGGTGAATGTGAGCGGAACAGTTAAGAGCGATGCCGGTGAATATTTACCGGGAGTATCCATTATTGTTAAAGGCACCAATACAGGTGTAATTACCAATATTGATGGTAATTATACTATTTCGGCGCCAAATGCACAGTCTGTGCTTGTATTTTCGTTTGTTGGTATGCAACAA
>JBFHJA010000467.1:0-3772 GCA_041596165.1 Draconibacterium sp.
AAACCCGTGATGAAATATTAAATGATTTGGTAATAACTGTATTGCGGTTAAATAATGAAGAATTGAAAAATATATAAAATGTAATGGGTAGAATAAAAAGAGAATTTAAGGATTAGATAGAATTAATTACCCCTTTGCCTGTAGCCATTTCCCCTTAAAAAGGGGAAAGCTCAGCGATGTAAGTCTGAGATTTTGAAGTAAGGCAGAAAGTCGTTCAGAACTTGCTCCCCTTTTGAGGGGTGCTCCCGACAGGGTGAGGGGTAAAGAAATGAACCACCTCGCAGTAGTTGGTTTTTAATACGAAGCAGAGCTTCAGGAAACTAACCTCAAAGAGATTAGAATAAAACAATTGAAAGAATGATAAAAATACGATCCATGTATAAATCAAAAATAACCAATTTACTCCTGCTGTTAACTATGTTACTTACAGCTTGCAGCCCGCATGAAAAACAACCCGTTGACTATATTAACCCGATAATTGGCGCTGTAACTTATGGTAAAAAAACTACCGATGCCCATGGTTTTGGAAAAACTTTTCCGGGGGCGGCAACCCCGTTTGGATTGGTGCAATTAAGCCCCGACACGTACACCGGAGGCGACAATGGCAGCGGATATTCCTACGAACACCCCACTATCGAAGGTTTTAGTTTTACGCACATGAGCGGCGTGGGTTGGTATGGCGACTTTGGCAATTTTTTGGTTACGCCGGCCACCGGAGAACTAAATACAAATCGCGGAATTCCTGAAGAACCGGACGGTGGCTACCGTTCCCGTTTTTCCCACGAAACAGAAGTTACAAAAGCCGGGTATTACGCAGTTACTTTAGACGATTATAAAATCAGGACAGAGTTGACAGCTGCACCCCGAGCAGGAATAATCCGTTTTACTTTTCCTGAAAACGACAGCTCACGCATTCAAATTGATTTAGCACGCAGAGTTGGTGGTAGTTCCACCGAACAATATATAAAAGTTGAAAACGAGAATACAATTTCAGGATGGATGAAATGTCCGCCGGAAGGTGGCGGCTGGGGCGGTGGAGATGGAAACGCTGATTATACCGTGTATTTTTGGTGCCAGTTTAGTAAACCTCTAAAAGATTACGGAGTATGGAGCGCCGATATTCCTGATGAGGGGCGAAAGATGCGCCATATTCAAACCGAAGAATATCAATCGGCTGTAAAAAATGCTCCCCGTTTTAAAAATGCAAAGGAAAAACAAGGGAAACACCTTGGGTTTTATACAAATTTCAGTACAAAAAATGGCGAACAGGTTTTGCTAAAAAGCGGAATTTCGTTTGTAAGCGTGAAGGGGGCGCGGGAAAATCTTGAACACGATATCAATCACTGGGATTTTGATAAAGTGCACAAGCAAGCGCGTAATTTGTGGGCCGATGCCATAAAAAATGTAAAAGTTTCGGGCGGAACAGATGACGAAAAAACAATTTTTTACACCGCCCTTTACCACACCATGATTGACCCGCGAACTTTTTCGGATGTTAACGGAGAATACATTGGGGCAGACAAAAAAGTGCATCTCACAAACAATTTCACCTACCGCACTATTTTTAGCGGATGGGACGTATTTCGCTCGCAATTTCCCTTGCAAACCATCATCAATCCAGGTTTGGTGAACGATGAAATAAACTCATTACTGCAAATGGCCGAGTTAAGTGGCCGGGGATATTTGCCCCGCTGGGAAATAGTGAATTCCTATTCAGGATGTATGTTGGGTAACCCTGCCGTTTCGGTAATTGTGGATGCCTACGAAAAAGGAATCAGAAAGTACGACATTGAAAAAGCCTTTGAATATTGCAAAAACAGTGTTGATACCTTTGGAAATGAACCCCTTGGTTTTACTCCACACAGTATTTCAAAAACCCTGGAATATGCTTATACCGACTGGTGTTTGGGCAGGTTTGCCCAATCGTTGGACAAAGTAGAAATTTCAAAAGAATATTACAGGCGAAGTAAAAACTACGCGAGCATTTGGGACAACGAAGTTAACTGGTTTCGTGCCCGCGATGAAGAAGAAAACTGGCAAGAATGGAAAGGAAAAACAGTGCATGGACAGGGCTGCATCGAAAGCAATCCCTTTCAGCAAGGCTGGTTTGTGCCGCATGATATTGATGGTTTAAAAGCATTGATGGGAGGAGAGAAAAACTACAGAGATACTTTGGTTTCGTTTTTTGAAAATACCCCCGAAGATTTTCTTTGGAACGATTATTATAACCATCCCAATGAACCGGTTCACCATGTTCCGTTTATGCTGAATACAGCCGGAGTTCCGCATTTAACGCAAAAATGGACACGCAAAATTTGCAACGATGCGTATGGAACAGGCGCTTACGGACTATGTGGAAATGAAGACGTTGGACAAATGTCGGCCTGGTACGTTTTGGCGTCTATGGGGATTCATCCCATTTGTCCGGGCGATAATATCTACCAGATTACAAGTCCTGTTTTTAATGAAATTGAAATCAACTTAGATACAAACTATTATGCCGGAAAGAAATTTTCGATTCGGGCAAACAACAATTCCCCTGAGAACATTTATATCCAATCGATGAAACTAAATGGCACACCATTGAAACGTTTCTATATAACTCATGAAGAAATTATTTCGGGCGGTATTTTGGAAATGGAAATGGGGGCAGAACCGGTTTTAAATAATCAATAAAACAGGTTCTTTGTTGTTTTGAGTGGGCACAATATTATAGTTTGGTATAGAGTAAAAGACGAATTGAAGATTAATTAGGTTAAGATTTGCAGGTTGGATATTTCTACTAAAGTTGTTTTTTTTAAGATAAGGTTTTTATATCACATTTTGTATTATGCTGATAATTAGTGCTGTGCGGGAAAATAACTTATTTAAATTATGCTACTTTATTAGATAAATATGGGTATCTAAACCAAAAACCTTGTTAATTACGTTTAAGCTAATAATAAATATTTACCCATTATATTTGACAAAGAGTCATAAATTGTTAAAATAGAAAGTCAAATTAAAATAGATACATCATGAAAAAAATAATCTTAATCACATTATTTACTTTAGGAATATTTGCTACCCGTGCGCAGCAATATTCTTTCCCGATGCGCGAGTACACCCCAACTGCAGAAAACCTTGAAAGCCGAGCAGAGTTTCAGGATATGCGTTTTGGAATGTTTATCCACTGGGGAATTTACAGTATTTTGGGCGATGGCGAGTGGGTTATGTTTCAACAAAAAATCCCTTATGACACCTACAAACGATTGGCAGATTTTTTTAATCCGCAGGCATTTAATGCAAAAGAGTGGGTGCAAATTGCCAAGTCGGCTGGCATGAAATACATTACCATAACCAGCCGCCACCACGACAGTTTTAGCATGTTCGATACCGATGCTTCGCCTTATAACATTGTGGATGCCACGCCTTATGGGAAAGACCCGCTAAAAGAATTGGCCGAAGAATGTAAAAAGGAAGGTATTCAACTGAATTTTTACTACTCGCTGCTGGATTGGGCGCGCGATGATTATGGTTTTGGTAAAAAAATAGTGGATGGTGTTCCTGAAGATACCGATTGGGACAGTTACATAGCCTTTATGAAAAAACAACTCACGGAATTGCTAACCAACTATGGCGAAATTGGCTGTATCTGGTTCGATGGACATTGGGACCGCAAAACTGCCAACTGGCATTACGATGAAATTTACTCGCTAATTCACGAATTGAGTCCGAAAACATTAATTGCCAATAACCATCATCTTCAGCCAATTCCCGGTGAAGATATTCA
>JBFHJA010000468.1:0-3764 GCA_041596165.1 Draconibacterium sp.
TATTTAGAACATTAAGAAAAATATAGAAATGTCACGAGTTTGTCAAATAACAGGTAAGAGAGCAATGATTGGGAACAACGTTTCTCACTCAAAAAGAAGGACCAAAAGAAAGTTCGATGTAAACCTGTTTAAAAAGAAGTATTATTTGCCCAACGAAGATCGCTGGGTTTCGTTAACAGTTTCGGCTGCAGGTATGCGCACCATTAACAAAAATGGGATTGCTTCTGCGTTGAAGAATGCACAGGAAAAAGGTTTTATCGAAAAAATTTAAAAATCCTCAGAAATGGCTAAGAAAAGTAAAGGCAATAGAATTCAGGTTATTATGGAATGTACTGAGCACAAAACAAGTGGCGTGCCGGGTACTTCAAGGTATATTACTACCAAAAACAGGAAGAATACACCTGACCGTTTGGAGTTGAAGAAATACAACCCAATTTTGAAAAAAGTAACAGTACACAAAGAAATTAAATAGTATAAGTCATGGCAGTAAAGAAAACGGTAGCAACACTACAAAAAGGTGCTGGTAAAGGGTTTGCAAAAGTTATTAAAATGACCAAATCGCCAAAAACCGGCGCATACACTTTTAAAGAAGAAGTTGTTCCTAACGATGATGTTACAGGTTATTTCGCTAAGTAATGGTGATTTAGCCAGAACATATCTGTAGAACAGGAAAAGCTTTCATCATTGGTGGAAGCTTTTTTTGTTTTATTTCGTGTTTTAGAATATTGAAACAAAATATTGCTATTTTAGTTTCTGAAAATCAGTATGGTATGGGAATATTTGGATTTTTTGACAAGAAAAAAAAGCAAAGCCTCGATGAGGGGCTTGCCAAAACAAAGGAAAATGTTTTCGCAAAACTCGGTCGTGCTGTCATTGGTAAATCAAAAGTTGACGATGAAGTGCTCGACAATCTGGAGGAAATTTTAATTTCTTCGGATGTTGGGGTGGATACCACACTAAAAATAATTGAACGTATTGAAGCTCGTGTGTCACGGGATAAATACATGGGCGTGAGTGAGTTGAATAATATTCTGAAAGAAGAAATTACTGCACTTCTTGATGAAAATAACTCCACTGATGTATCCGATTTTGATTTACCAGCCACCGGCGAACCATATGTTATAATGGTAGTTGGCGTAAATGGCGTGGGTAAAACAACCACTATCGGGAAGTTGGCTTATAATTTTAAACAAGCCGGGAAATCTGTAGTATTAGGCGCTGCCGATACTTTCAGAGCTGCCGCAATCGAGCAGCTCGAAATTTGGGCAAAACGTGTGGATGTACCAATTGTTAAGCAGAAAATGGGTTCCGATCCGGCCTCTGTTGCATTCGATACAATTTCATCGGCAAAAGCATCAAAAGCAGATGTGGTAATTATTGACACGGCAGGCAGGTTACACAACAAGGTTAACCTGATGAACGAGTTGTCGAAAATCAAAAAAGTGATGCAGAAAATTATACCCGATGCGCCTCATGAAGTTTTGCTTGTATTAGATGGATCAACAGGGCAAAATGCTTTTGAGCAGGCCAAACAATTTACATTGGCAACAGAAGTTACTGCTCTGGCATTAACGAAACTCGATGGTACTGCCAAAGGTGGTGTTGTAATTGGTATTTCAGATCAGTTTAAAATACCAGTTAAATATATTGGTGTTGGCGAAAAAATGGAGCATCTGCAAATTTTCAACAGGCGAGAATTTGTTGAATCATTGTTCTCCTGAGAAAATCTAAAAAACTATTGTTCAGTTTTTGTCTCCTTTTGATCCTTGTTTTCTTCTTTTTCCAAAAAGGAGTTAAATAAAGAAAAAATTGGAATTTCAGTGTTTGAGGTTAAGTTGGTTGTGACTGCCAGTACAAGTTGCTCATCGGGAATAACCAATAAAACTGCACTGCCTCCCGTTACACCACCTACTTTTCCATAATAGAACTCACCATATTGATTTTTCTGCACAAACCAGCCATTGGCTAAAGTAGCCGGGAATTCACCCATTAGACTGGAAGGCACAAATAATTTTTCTTTTATTTGATTTGAAATCTTTTCAGAATTCAAAACCGCATTACCAAATTTCGCCAAATCTTCAGCATTTGAAAGAATCCCGTCAGAAGGGGAACGATAACGCATATCCTCAAAAGCAGCTTTAACAACCTGAGAAACTAAGTTATAATCGAAAAAATCTGTCCGTCCGGATACTGTTGAATACGGATTGTCAATCGCTGTGTTGGTTAATTGTAAAGAGTCGATTATATATTCATTTAGCAAAACAGGGAAATATTTGCCTGTAGCTTTCTCCATGACTGCAGCTAACAAATTATAATTGTAAGTGCTCGGTGATTCATACCAGCCAGGAACAGATTCAAGCGGATCATTTTTAAAAATGTTAATACTTTTTTGCAAGGTTGTGCTGCGCCCATTCCATTTTTGTTCATTTTCCTGGGGAGTTCTAATCCCCGAAGAATGGGCTACCAGCTGGCTAAGGGTGATTTCATTAACTGTTCCGTTGGTAGTTGAAAGCGGATAATCACTAATATAAGACTGAACCGTTGAGTCGGGATGAAGCGTGCCATTTTCAACCATCATTTGATACATGAGCGAAGTAAATAATTCAGAGATTTCACCAATCCTGAATTTTGTTTTACGTGTTACCTGCACTTCAAGATCTTTGGAAGCAATTCCCATTCCTTCAGAATAAATTATTTTCCCATTTTTTGATATGGCCAAACTTGCCCCAGGAATATTGTTCAACACTAAATATAACGAAGTTTGTTTCCTAACTTCGGCTATTTCTTTTTTGTACTTACTGTCATAAAGTATATTCTGTGTTTTCTTTTCGCAGTTTGTAAAACTGAACAATATTACAAATAATAAAAGATTTTGAATTCCACGATTCATAGCACTTCTGTTTAAAAAATATGTAAAACTATAATTTTTAGAAAAAATTGCAGAATTGTAATGTCATTTTTAACTGTTTTAAATCGCGATATTTGTTGTTTCATTTTCTGAACGGGCAACCGTAACTGCGCCGCAACTGTCGCTCCAAACATTTATTGTTGTGCGTGCCATATCAAGTGGTAGATCGACAGCAAGTATTAGTCCGATTCCTTCCAATGGCAACCCGGCAGCAGTTAGCACAACTGTCAACATTACCAATCCTGCCATTGGGATTCCTGCAGCACCAATTGAGGCAAGCAGCGCGGTAACTACAATCATTAGTTGCTCTAATATATGTAATTCAACTCCATAAACCTGAGCGATAAACATGGCTGCAACACATTCATAAAGTGCTGTGCCGTCCATATTTATTGTTGCTCCCAATGGCAAAGTAAAACTTGAAATCTTATTCGATACGCCACTCTCATATTCTACGGCTTCCATTGTTAGCGGTAAAGTTGCGCTGGAAGATGCTGTGGAGAATGCAGTAAGCAGGGGAGTTACCATGTTTTTTAAATGTTTTACAGGGTTTACTCTTGCTATAAACCGCAGTATCAGAGGTAAAGTGACGAAAGCATGGATCGAAAGAGCAATAACAACTGTCAGCATATAAATTGCCATGCTGCCTGCAAGGTTTCCCAACTGATCTGCATTTCGTTGTACTTCGCGTGAAACAATACCAAAAACACCAAGCGGTGTGAATTTTATGATGAACATTGTCATCTTCATCATAACTTCAAACAAGCCCTCAAAAAAGGTGGTTAACATTGTTGAATATTTTGAATCGACCTGAGAAATGAAAACCCCAAAAATAATAGAGAAGAAAATTATGGGA
>JBFHJA010000469.1:0-3755 GCA_041596165.1 Draconibacterium sp.
GCGCTTTGTAGAAAGTATCGGTTTGTTGAAAATGGATTTTCTGGGGCTGAAGACTTTATCGATCATTAAAGAAGCTTTAGATAATATCAAAATTTCAAAAGGATTGACCATCGATATTGACAAAATTCCGATGGATGACGAGAAAACATATGAACTGTTTAGCCATGGCGAAACAACGGCTATTTTTCAGTTTGAGTCAGACGGGATGAAGAAACATTTGCGTGACCTGAAACCCAACCGTTTTGAGGATTTGGTGGCCATGAATGCACTCTATCGTCCGGGGCCAATGAAATACATTCCTGATTACATTGCCCGTAAGCATGGAAAACAAAAGGTGGATTACGACATGCCCATGATGGAAGAATACCTGAGCGACACTTATGGAATTACAGTGTTTCAGGAACAGGTAATGCTTCTTTCACGTTTGTTGGCCAACTTTACCCGTGGCGATTCTGATACCCTTCGAAAAGCGATGGGTAAAAAAATCATCGACACAATGAATAAGCTGAAGGTTAAATTTGTCGAAGGATGTAAGGCAAATTTCAGGTTTGTGGATGAATGTAATTTAACTGGTAAAAAGATTGACGAAGTAATCGAAAAGATATGGAAAGACTGGCAAGCTTTTGCTGAATACGCCTTTAATAAATCACATTCAGTTTGTTATGCCTATATCGCTTATCAAACGGGTTATTTAAAAGCCCATTTCCCTGCAGAGTTTATGGCGGCCAACCTTAGCCGAAATCTTAATAACATTACCGATATCACAAAGCTTATGATGGAATGTAAGCGAATGAAATTGAATGTTTTAGGTCCTGATGTGAATGAAAGTTTTATCAAATTTACGGCCAACAAACTTGGTGATATCCGTTTTGGAATGGGCGCTATAAAAGGTGTTGGCGCAGGTGCCGCGCAGGATATAATTACTGCTCGGGAAAAACATGGAGAGTTCAAAAATATTTTTGAATTTGTTGAAAATGTTAATCTGCAGTCCGTTAATAAAAAGAATATCGAGGCACTGTCAATGGCTGGTGCTTTCGATAATATGGAAGGAATAAAGCGCAGCAGCATGTTTGCTGGTGATGACGAAAACGATTCAACTTCTTTCATCGAAAAAATAATCAGATATGGAAACCTCATCCAACTTGAGAAACAGAGCGCCCAGCAAAGTTTATTTGGTGCCGTGGGAAGAAGTCAGGCGATTAAAAAACCCGACATTCCACAGGTTGAGGAATGGGCAAAACTTATTCTTCTTGAAAAAGAAAAAAGCTTGATTGGAATATATTTAACTGCTCATCCACTCGATGATTATAAGCTCGAAATCGATAGTTTTTGCTCGCGCGATGTTTTTTTGAAAGACATAAATAACGATATAGAAAAATACATTGGGAGGGATTTTGCCTTTGGCGGAATGGTTACAGCAAACCGTGAAGCAACTTCGAAAAACGGGAATCCATTTAGCACTTTTACGCTTTCTGATTATACCGACTCGATAGAGTTTTTCCTGTTTGGGCAGGACTATGTAAACTTTCATAAATACTGCAAGACCGGCTTGTTTTTATTGGTCAGAGGGAGTGTAAAACAGCGATACAACGGTAACAGTTACGAGTTTAAAATTTCACAAATCGAGTTACTTTCAGAAGTGCGAAAAAATTATGTGAAAAGCATAACCCTCAATTTACCTGTACACATATTAAACGAAGAAGTTGTGGAACGCCTTGAAAAAATGACTTTAAACAATAAAGGAAAAACATTGTTGAAATTCAATATTTTCAATCTTGACAATAATATGAATGTTCAAATGTTTTCACGAACAGCAAAAATTAATCTTACTGACGAGTTTTTAAAGTTTTTTGACGAGGACTTAAACATTACGTATAGAATTAATTAGTTAGTTTTGCCTTGAATACAAAGAATTATTAACACTAAAAAATAATATTATGGCTATAGAAATTACAGATGCCAATTTCGAAGAATTGGTAGTAAAATCAGACAAACCGGTTATGATCGATTTTTGGGCAGTATGGTGCGGACCATGCAGGATGATTGCCCCAATTGTTGAAGAAATGACTAAAGAATATGAGGGAAAAGCAGTAATCGGCAAAGTTGATGTTGACTCAAATCCTGGTGTAGCACAGCAATACGGAATAAGAAATATTCCAACCGTGTTGTTTGTAAAAGGCGGTGAAGTGGTTGATAAACAAGTTGGTGCGGCTCCAAAAGCAGCGTTTACAGCCAAGTTGGATAAACTGCTTTAAAAGTTCATATTGATTTACTGAATCACAAAAATCAAATAAATTCCAAAACCCAAATAATCAAAGTTCAGAACTAATATTTTTAGGAAATTTTGGAGTTTTGATTAATTGCAATCTGGAATTTATTTGTCATTTGTGATTTGTCATTTTAACCATTTATATTTCGATTGAAAAACATTTTCGACATAGAGCAGTTTCACCAGTTCGACAATCTCGATTTAATTGCGCATGAAGTAGTTGAGGGTTTTATTACCGGATTGCACCGTAGCCCGTTTCATGGTTTTTCTGTGGAGTTTGCTGAGCACCGCCTGTATAATCAGGGTGAATCGACAAAACACATTGACTGGAAACTGTTTGGCCGCACCGACAAATTATTTGTAAAACAGTATGAAGAGGAAACCAATCTTCGCTGCCAGTTGGTCATCGATACTTCGTCATCAATGCTTTTCCCGTATTCAAAAGGGGAAAAACATTTGCAGAATAAATTGGCCTTTTCGGTGTACACGGCTGCGGCACTCATTTATTTGATGCGCAAACAGCGCGATGCAGTAGGCTTAACACTTTTTTCCGATGAAATTGAATTCCACACAAACCCACGGATTTCTTCGGTTAATGCCGAAATCATGTACGGAAAATTATCGGAACTCATAAAACCCGAAAATGCACACCTCCGGAAAAATACAAACACAACAGAAGTCCTGCATCAAATTGCTGAAAATATACACAAACGTTCGCTCGTAATTATTTTCAGCGATATGCTTGATAATCATAAAACTGACGAACTTTTTTCGGCACTCCAGCATTTACGTTATAATAAACACGAAGTCATACTTTTTCATGTTACCGACCATGCTTTGGAACGCGAATTCAAGTTTAGCAACCGACCACACAAGTTTGTTGACCTGGAAAGCGGACAGGCAGTAAAATTCAACCCTTCCGAGATTAAGAGTCACTACATTTCAACTGTAAATTCATATTTCGATGATTTGAAAGTGAAATGCGGGCAATATAAAATCGACCTCGCCGAAGCCGATATTAACAAAGATTTTCAACAGGTTTTGCTTTCGTTCCTTGTCAAGCGGAAAAAGCTTTACTAGTGAGAGGAGTTGGATTTCATTTTATACATTTTAATTCCAACAGCATTTTTGAAATTGTTTGACTCAAAGTTGGAGTCATGTTATTCCAAAGTTGATTCATATAAATAATTTATAATCAATGTTATAGACTTGATTGAAAATATTATTTACGTTGAAAGGAAATAAAAGAAATCCGGAATTAATTTCCGGATTTCTTTGTTAATATGATTTAAAATCAATTTCTAAAAACCGGGATACCTCTTTTTTCCATCTGTTTTCGACAAATGAAACATGATCGGGATGATTATTGTAAGTTGTGTATTCACTCTGCCCGGCGAAAACCATCGAAAAACCATAGGTGTAATCGTTTTTAATACTTACCTGATTGAACACCTGAAAATTTTTAACAACAGGGATTTTACTTAAA
>JBFHJA010000470.1:0-3748 GCA_041596165.1 Draconibacterium sp.
ATTTTGTCGAAACCGGCAATACCGCTCAATTCAATCAAATCGGTTGCAAAATCTGCCGAAATATCATCTTGCAAAGGGTACAATGAATTTCCACCCAAACTCCAGGCATTAAACAGAATTTCATCCTCTTTGAAATCGGTTTTTTTAACAACAACTGTTGCCCCGTTTTCAAGTGTCCATTCAACCGCCTCCACATTTTCAAGTTTCTTTTCGCTTACAACTTTGCTCCCTGAAGGTTCATATTCAATTAAAGGTACATTTGAAACTGCATCTTCGTAAGGTTCTATTTTCGTGTTTTTCACATCATCAAGAACTGCAAATATTTCTTCTTTATTAGGTACTTTTACACCCTCAATTTCAGGCGCTGCAACCACAACAACGCGGTTTTCATCGGTAACCCATTTATCCGCAAGATCATTAATTTCTTTGGCTGTTATGGTTGGTAAAAACGCTTTAAAATATTCAAATTCATTTTCGATTCCCGGAAATGGTTCTTCTGTCATCAAGAAATTACGTTTATATTCGTTTGCAAAATTTATTGATTTCTGATTATTTCTTTCGTTATAGGCTTTTTCTATTCCATTTAAAACCGCGGTTTTTTGGCGTTCCAACTCGGTTTCTGTAAATCCAAACTGGCGAACCCGTTCGTTTTCAATCAACACAGCTTTTAAACCCTCCTCGATTTTACCGTTGTTGGAAACCGCAACCGACTGGTAAACACTTTTGGGGCCGAACAATTCAGAATAAGAAGATTGAGCCATTAAAAATGGTGGCTCCGGTTGCTGTAATTTTTCCGACAACCGATTATTAATCATACCGTTATAAAGGTTTTGCATTATCGACTCGCGATAATCTCCCAGAGTAACAGATTTTTCAAGCGGGTGTTTGTAAAACACAAACGACAAGGGGTATTGTGCTTCCTTGTCAGTATTAATGCTAGCCAGAGTTTCCTTATGATCAGGAATTTCGAAATATTTTTTCGCTCTCGGATTTTTTGCTGCCGGAATTGCTGAGAATTTTTCTTTCACAGTTTTTACCATTTCATCCTGATTGAAATCCCCCACAATAATAACCGCCTGCAAATCCGGGCGATACCAATCTTTTCGAAATCGGCGCAGTGCTTCAGGCGGACAATTATCAACAATATCCATTTTTCCAATGGGTAGTCTTTCCGCATATTTTGAGTTATGCAGAAATACAGGCAACCATTTTTGTTGCATCCTGTAACTTGCATCCCTTCCACCCCGGTATTCTTCATGAATAATACCTCTTTCGTTATTTATTTCCTCATCCGAATCGGTATTTTGCGAAGCCCAGTCATACAAAACCTGCAAGCCTTTTTCCATAAATTCTGATGAATCCAGTGGCACTTTCAGCATATAAACAGTTTCGTCGAAACTTGTATAGGCATTAATTTCGGGACCAAATTCCATCCCAATCGATTCAAAATAACTTATCAATTCATGCTTTGGGAAGTTTTTTGTGCCATTAAAAGACATGTGTTCGCAAAAGTGCGCCAGCCCTTGTTGGTCGTCATCTTCATCAATAGAGCCAGCCTTTACAACAAGAAAAAGTTCTGCCCTGTTTTTTGGGTTTTCGTTTGATCTCACATAATAAGTCATGCCGTTTGCCAGAACGCCTTTGCTGACTTTTGGATCCTGCGGAATTTTGTCTTTTAATTCGAAATTGGGTTGGGCTGACAGCAAAATTGTACTGAGCAAAAAGAGTGAACACAAAATTAACCTCATAATATTTTTATTAAATTATTTTATTGAATTTGTATTTAACGTAAGTCGAAAATTACAACAATTTATCGTACGATTGGTTGAACAACCTGCGCAAAAGCGTCATTTTCATTTGATTCGATGTTAGGAAACAAGTGTTTGATTTCGTTGGGTGCATTTTCTGTAAGAAACGAAAAATTGGTAAACTCAAGTAAATCCAGATCGTTGTAATCGTTCCCCAGTCCCAAAGTTTCATTTCGATCGATATTCAGCATTTGGCAAATTTGTTTTACTCCATTTCCTTTTGACACAGAATGGTGAAAAACTTCAATCCAAATATACCCCTTTGTTATGGGAGAAGAAGAACGGATGACGCGGATTTCAGGCGAAATTGATTCAATCTCATTTTTCATTTCTGTAAACAAGACATCATCCTCTTTAATGATAACGAGAAACTGGCAAAGTTCTGTTTTTGGGATCCGTTTCATATCAAGTTCACTGGCAAAATATTGGTTGAAATCGAAATAGCGTTCAAACTCTTCGCAGTAGGTTTCTCCCCTGAAATACCAGTGTTTATGATTTTCGGGCGAAGGATAGAAAGCATGAAAATTCAGTTGTCGTTCGATAAAAAAATGCAGTAGTTTTGCCGAAGTTTCAAGGTCTATATTTTGGTTTGAAATGTGCTTTTTCTCTTTCCAATCATACACACCTGCACCCGATGAAAAAATAATATAATCAAAAGGTACGTGGTTGTTTAATACCTCTGTTACTTTTTTCAGGTTACGACCTGTGGCAACTGCACGCACAACTTTTCTTTCGCCCAGAAGATCCAAAGCCTCAAGGTTTTTATTGCTTATTGACCTGTCGTTTTTTAAGAAAGTTCCATCGAGGTCGGTAACTACAAGTCGTGTATTTTTTAATTCAATTTTCATTGCTGTAAAATTAGAAAAAAATCATGGGAGTTTATCTGTCAGTTAATTCGAAACCGTTTTACGGCCAACTGACAGGTATAATTTTGGATTAAGTTGGCGGATGGAGTCGCTGAATAAACCATTTTCGAACATCCTGCATTGTTTTTCTCTGGTATTGCGGTGCTTTTCGTTTACAAGTTGCTAATTCTGAACTATTTTCAGGTGCACCCCATCGTATTTCAATTCCATCATTCGGATTGTATGCCATCTCAAAAGCATCTCTTCTTTTCAGGATTTCAGCAATTGTTAATTCCTGTTTCGATCCATCGGTACGCGTGTAACTTATGGAAAGTTCTGTAACCTTTTTGTCAAGTATTCCCTGAAGTTTTTCTTTTGTTTTTTCAGGAGAACTCAATGCCGGTATTTTAAAATCTTCGGGATATTTAACTACACTTTCAGGAAAATCAAGTACGGCATCCATGGCAATCAGCAGTCGCAAATCGCGGTTGGGAGTAGAAAAATTTTCCCATTGACCACCGGCAAGAAAAATACCTTTGGCATTTGAGGGCATGGGAATTACAGTTCCCCGGTGCGCCTGAAGATAGGCTTCACCATTGGCCACCGATTTTACCCGAACCTGTAATTGCTCGTGAAGTGCCTGTATTAAATCAAGTAAAGCAATTTCCGGGTCAAGCGGTTTTGGATTGATAATCCGTTCCATGGTACGGTAAAAAACTTCACTTTCCATATTTTTTTGTTGCATTGAAAATAGCGCGAATCCTGAAGAATCAGTCAACATTTCATTTTTCATCAACCGTGCTTTTCCATTCTCAACTAAAATTGGGCGAAAAGATTTGAACCCAGGTTCGCCAACCACTTCGGAAGTAGTAAAAAGAAAATTCCCTTTCCAGAATCGTTTTATTGCAATGGTTTTGTCAGGTTGTGCATCAACGGCAAGCAGTTTTCCTGAAGTTTTCCCGGTTTGCGGTTTCCAGCTCACAAGAATAAAAGTATGTCCGTACGGATCGGCAAAAACAATTCCTGGCCTAAGGGCATTTCGTTCAAGTAAAACCGGATAATAATCGGAACTTTCGTTGTCAAGTGCAGTTCGCC
>JBFHJA010000471.1:0-3730 GCA_041596165.1 Draconibacterium sp.
TCATAAAATTCCATGAAAAAGAACTAAATGTTGTTAATTGTCAACATTACAAAGACATTAAATATATTCAATCATCACTTTCTTAAAAAACTTCATTCGCAGGATTTGTACTATTCGTTTTACAACGTATTTACGAAGTTCAAGTTCAATGGGCTGTTCCGGATCCTGGTGTGCCCAGTTGATGCGTGTTCCCACGATTACATCAATCATATCATGCTGTAAAAGTAGTTTCACGATTTCCTCGGGGGGTGAGTCGCCAAGTCGGGTATCGCTGTCGTAATTTTCGAGTAATTCCTCAACCTTGCCAAGTGTTAGTATTCCCTCCGAAATTAACTCAAAACCCTCCATTTTAGCTGCTGGAGGTAATGCATTTTTTTCTTTTTTTACATGATGAATTTTAACTTCGATGTTTAATTCCCGGGCAATAATTTCGGCAGTTGTACCCCCGCATATTATTTTTTTGCCATAAAAATTCTTAATTCGCCCTACAAAATCGAAATCTTTAATTTTATAGAACGGTGGACCAGTAATGAGCATAAATTTTCTAGGTTCCCTGAAATAAATTACGCCACAGGTTGCATCATCTTTCAACAAAAAATTGTCGTTCATCACGGCCTGGTTAATAATTTTGCGTGCCAGTTTTGTCGCTGATATATCGTCCATTCGTTTAATTTGGCTGATGGCGAAATCTTCAATTTTATCCAGTCCCCATCCCATTGAATACTGGTTACTACCCAGTCCCGACTGTGTTATTCCATCCGACAAAAAAATCAAACGATCTTCTTTTTGCGCTGTAAATTCCCTGCATCTCAATAATTTTCCAAGGTTTTCTTCACCCCTTACTTTTAATTCATATTCAACCGGCAAGAACGATTTTCCATTTCGAATAATAAGTACACGTGGATTATCGTAGTTGGTAATTCGAATAAGTCGGTCAGGTTCCATTTCAATGATTGTAAAAGTGGCGTAGTTCTCCTTTCCATCGCTACTTTTAGGTAATGCATTCATAATGATACGGGCAGCAACATCAGGTTTTGTGTGCATTTTTGTGTATTTCACTGCCATTGTTGCCGTAAGTGTTCCCAAAACACTGGCTTTTATTCCATGCCCGATTCCATCGCTGAGAACCAGTATATTCCGTCCTTCACCCCGGCTCATATCCGACTGAAAAACATCACCACATGCAATTTCCCCTTTTGGACGCTTTTGCTGGACGTCAATTTCTACATGAACATCAATATTATTCGTCGTCGTCATACTGGTATGATTCAATGATTGAGTTTAGTAATTCTTCTATTTCAGCGGCATTTTCGCCCAATAGAAAGGCGATTTTTTGCACCATTTCAATATTTTGCTTATTGATACGCTGAGCGCGGCTGATGATTTCGTCGCGTACTAATTTGGGTGCCGACATGTCGCGAATCACGGCTCCCACGACTTTGTGTTTGTCGAGTGTAACCACCGAAACATGGATTAACCTATTTTGAATTTTTAAGTCTCTTTCAAGTGTTTCTTCTCCTGAGACCATTAAACTTGACAACATTTTGAATATTACATCAGGCACAAGCACTTGTACGGAAGCATCTTTTAAACCAGGAATTGTCTTGTACAAATCTTCGGTTTCTTCGCCCATTAAACAGGCAAAACTTTCATTCGAATCAACTACTTTAAAATTATTGTCGATTATTACAATCCCTGCGCTGATTTTGTGCAGCATGTACGAGGAAACCTCCATTGATTCCTGCGCTTTTTCAAGGTGTTTTTGTGTTTTTTTTAACTCGGTAATATCTATAATCGATCCCACAATTCCCACAACTTCGTTGTCGTTATTTCGAATTACAGCTTTGTTTAAAATCACGTTAAGCGTACTACCGTCCAAACGTTTCATTTGAGTTTCGTAAATCTGTTCACCCGGGTTTAGCAGTAATTCCTGATCGCGTTGAAAGTAAGTATCGGCTGTTTCCTTTGAATGAAGATCAAAAACTGATTTACCAATGATATTGGCTTTGTCGCGGCCGGTAAACTTTTCGTGGGCTTTGTTGCACATCTGGTAAATTCCCTTTGTATCGCGATAGAATATGGGAATTGGCAGTGCATCAATTATTTTTTGATGAAAATCAGGATCATCAATATTTCCTGTTAAAAGAGAATTCTTATCGTAAATCATATCTTCATTTTTTATGGTAAACAGAAACGTGAAAATTAAGGAAATATCTGCTGCGATTCAACTTATTTTAGATGTTTAATAAATGGTTATTATCTGTGAAAAAATCACATTTTTAATGAAGTCTGAAACTATCTTTGTACAAAAGGTACTTTTCTGAAGTTAAAAATTAATACTGCATTGTGAAAATAAATGAGTTGCTCCAATTGACGGAAGGCCAGATTGTTGCTGGAAATTCTGAAAAAAATATAATTATAGAAAGAGCTTTCAGCTCCGATTTGATGAGTGATGTTTTAACACTCGACGATCACCATATTGTATTGATTACAGGATTAGCAAATGTTCAGTTAATCCGCACAGTTGAAATGGCTGATGTGCCTGTTGTGCTTCTCTGTCGCAATAAAAAAGCAACTCCTGAAATGCTTGATTTGGCCAATGAAATTGATATTATATTGATTGAAACTGCCTTTTCAATTTTCAAGGCCAGCGGAATTCTTTATCAAAATGGATTAAACCCTTTGTATTAATGGCGGAAATTCTTGAATTCAATATTATAGGAGGAGATTTTAACCAGGCTGGAAAGGCATCAAGTAAAATAAAAAAGAAGTTGAAACAACTTGGCGTTGAAACAGCTACTATCAAACGGATTGTCGTGGCTACTTACGAAGCAGAGCTTAATGTTGTTGCCCATGCCAGTAGCGGAAAGTTAACTGCCATTTTTGAATCGGATTACATTAAAGTAAATATAACCGATTCGGGACCTGGGATTGAGAACATTGATTTGGCAATGGAAGCAGGGTTTTCTACAGCAACGAAGAAAGTGCGTGAAATGGGATTTGGCGCCGGTATGGGGTTGCCAAATATCAAAAAAAACGTTGATACACTTGAACTCAAAAGTAAAGTAGGAGAGGGGACAGTGCTTGAAATGATTATATATTACTGATTGATAATTGATTTATAGAAAAGGAGGTCAATATGAGAGTTGCTGAATTAGTAAAAATATATGGATTAACAGTTTTTGCCGGAAAGGCTGGATTGCAGAATGAAATTTCAGGCGGTTACGTTTCTGATTTACTAAGTGATGTTATGGGTTTTGCCCAGGAAAATCAGGTTTGGATAACCTTGCAAACCCACCAGAATGTGTTGGCAATTGCCTCACTGAAAGACTTGGCTGCTGTTATTATTGTAAAAGGGTTACAACCCGACTCCGAAACTCTTAAACACAGCGAAGAAGAAGGAATTCCGTTGTTGGGAACCGAAATGGAAACATTTGAAATTGCAGGAAAGATTTACATGGAATTAAAGGAATAAATGGTGAAGGATATTTGATTTTGGAAACAAGATTACGAAACTTTAAACTTTAAGCTCGAAACTCGAAACTTTGAACTCAAAATGAACCAATTCCGGGCCGATCTACATATTCACACAGTTTTGTCGCCCTGCGGCGATCTGGAAATGACCCCGGCAAACATTGTGAACCGTGCCAGTGAAACGGGTTTGCAAATAATTGGTATTACCGATCACAATTCAACAAAAAATGCTTTGCTTGTTAAAAAACTGGCTCAA
>JBFHJA010000472.1:0-3696 GCA_041596165.1 Draconibacterium sp.
CTCATAGTTGTAAGCAAAATCTTCATGTTCGGCAAAAATAAATTCGAGGCCTGAGGTATTCGCGAGGGTATCGCAAAACTGAGCATACACTACCTGAATTTTGCCATTTGGCATCCCATAAAAATATACCGGCATAAATGTGTGAAAATAAGACATATACGACTTGTAAATAATACGTGCTGATGATTTCATAATTTCAAATTTTAAATTACACACAATGTTAATTTCAAATTGTAAAAGAATGAGAACAAAATGATTACGTTTTAATTAACAAACACTTAAATTATTGGTGGAGAGTAGTTATTCTCAACCCATCTATTATTATATCACTATCAACCAACTACTTAGCACTATTTATTACATATCTATTAATCAAATGTAACACAACCTTAAACGAAGGTTAATTCGCCTGTAATATTTAGCCCGTTCATTTGTGGTGTATTCGAAAGAATATTTTAAACACTGCAAATGTTATTTTTAATGAGAAAATTTTTTACCTGTAGTATTCTGCTTTTAATTCTTCAAATGGCTGTAAACGCCCAAACCGGTACAATAAAAGGAACAGTCACCGATTTCAAATCCAACGAAACCCTTATCGGAACAACAGTCTTGATTCAGGGAACAACTCAAGGGACAATCACAAATTTCGATGGTGAATATATCATACCAAATGTTAACCCGGGAACATACAATCTTGTAATTTCATTTATTTCGTACGAAACACAAATTATTAAGGTTGAGGTTTCGGATAATAAGGAAACTGTTCTAAATGTTTCACTTTCTCCGGCTACGCTTGATATTGGCGAAGTGAAAGTAGTAGCCAAACGTCGCACCGACACCGATATGTCGATGATGTCGAGCCTGAAAGCACAAAACCTGATAGTGAGCGGAATTACTTCGCAGCAAATTTCGAAAAGCCAGGACAAAGATGCCGCCGAAGTAATGCGTCGTGTACCCGGAATTACCATTACTGACGGGCGTTTTGTGATTGTGCGCGGTTTGGTTGAACGATACAATTCGGTAATGCTAAACAATTCAACTGCACCCAGTTTTGAAGCCGATAAACGTGCTTTTTCGTTTGATGCCATTCCAAGCGGTTTGATTGATAACATCCTGATTTATAAAAGTCCGGCACCTGAATTACCTGCCGATTTTGCCGGGGCTGCCATCGATATTCAAACAAAAAATGCAGCCGACCAAAATAGTTTCAGCATTAGTTACGGAACAAAATATGTTCAGAATACTTCATTCAACAACGATTATCTTACCCACGAAAACAGCAAAACCGACTGGTTGGGCTACGACAACGGATCAAGGGCAATTCCCAATGGAGTACCGGGATCGCATGAATTTTCAGAATTATATGTTTGGCCAAATGCCGAATTGTACATTCAGCGAACCGATGAAATAAATACTATCTCGGCTCTCTTTGCCAATAACTGGGAAACCTCCAATGATGCTCCTTTTCTGGATCAGAATTTTTCGGTGTCATTACAACGAAGGTTTGTTGCCGGAAAAATATCCATTGGGAATATTACTTCTCTAAGTTACGGGACTTCAAACAATTACACCAAAGGCCAGCGCACCGAGTTTCTTGAATTTGACGAAGATCAGTATCGTACAGTGATGGATTTTGATTTTGTAGATAAGGTTTCAAAAAAAGAATTTAAAACGGGGTTAATTCACAACTGGAACATGATTTACGGGAAAAATCAGAAGCTTGAATTCCGGAATTTCCTGAATCAAACCGGAATACAATCAACCACGCAACGAAATGGAATCCGTTATGATAATGGAGAAATACTTGAACTTTTAGATTTGAAGTACGAAAGCCGCTTGGTTTATTCGGGCCAACTTTCGGGCGAACAAATGTTTAACAACGACCGCACCAAAATAAACTGGATGCTGGGATATTCACACACCAATAAAAATCAGCCCGATAATCGTCGTTTGACTTCAGTTCAGATAAACGATGAAACAAGTGAGCGCGATCAGCAATATTACCTCCGGATACAAAACGTTCCAAACCCTTATTATGCAGGTCGTTTATGGATAGATATGAATGAAAATACTTACGATGCGAAACTCGATTTTAAACATCATTTCACCCTTTTTGGTTCCGAAAATCTGTGGAGTTTTAAAACCGGGGGATTTTATGAAAATAAACAGCGACAGTTTAATTCGCGTTTAATCGGTGTTGTTGCCATGCGCAATCCACCAGATATTTTCTTCAATCCGATTAGCGAAATAATGGTTCCCGAAAATTTTTATTTCGACCGCACTTCCCCCTACACACAACATGGTCTTTCGTATCGCGATAACACCCGCGCCAAGGACAGCTACAACGCCACCGACGAAATGAAATCGGGATACCTGGCACTAAGCATTCCCGTTACTAAAAAACTAAATGTTTACGGTGGGATCAGGCTTGAAAACTGGAACCGCGAAATAAGTGATTTCTGGGAAACAACTGAGTCTGCCGATAAAACTCCCATCAGCCGCGATACACTTGATATTTTCGCTTCGGTCAATGTCTCTTATAATATCAACGAAAAAAATCTTTTACGCGCATCTTTCGGTGAAACTGTAAACAGGCCTGAATTCAGGGAAATGGCTCCCTTTGATTACCAGGATTTTGAACTTTTTGCCATAGTCTATGGAAATCCGGAATTAAAGGCAGCATATATTAAAAACTATGATTTGCGCTATGAATGGTATCCCAATTTGGGAGAAATGATTTCGGTTGCTGGTTTTTACAAATCATTTACCAACCCCATTGAAACGTTCCTTCGCCCATCAGGCTCAACATACGACTACTTCTTTTACAATACAGAAAAAGCTTACAGTACCGGAGTTGAAATAGACGTAAGAAAACGTTTTACAGGGTTTGAAAATTCAGCTGGCTTCGTTCGGTTTTTGAAGGATATGACTGTAATTTTTAACACCTCATTCATAAAAAGTGAAATTAATACCTCGCAACAGGAATTTACACGCGATACTGTTCGTGTAATGTCGGGTCAGTCGCCATACATTGTTAATCTTGGGCTTTTTTACAATAATCCCGACAAAAAATGGGACGTCAATCTCAATTACAATATAATAGGCAAACGGATTGCATATGTTGGAACACCTGCAAATCCACATACCTGGGAGTTACCGCGAAATTCACTCGACCTTACGGTTCAAAAAACCTTGAAACACAACCTGCAGTTGAAGGCAGGAATAAAAGACATTTTTAATACCCCTGTACGGTTTGTACAGTATTATGGTGATAGTGATGAACTTATTGAAAACACAAGGAAATATACTCCAAACCGCCAGTTATCACTCAGTTTAACCTGGACTTTATAAAAAATGATGAATACAATTATAACAGTAGAATACAAATTTAAAATTTGAAATTATGAAAAAGTTTTTACTTGGATTATTTTTAATTGCGTTGGTTACTGCCACTTCTATGGCTCAGTCAATCGACAATAACTTCTTTGAAAAAGTAAGTTATGTAGGCGCCTTCGATGGTTACGACAACTGGACTGAAGGCTGGGCAAACTGGAATCCTGTAGATGAGAATTATCCTGAAACTTATACTATGACCAAAGGAAACGGTCAGTTCACAAACATTGGTGGTGTACTCATTGTTGCCGATGAAACCTGGAGCGGAGTTGTTAAACTCGACGGATGGGTTTATGTTGACAA
>JBFHJA010000473.1:0-3682 GCA_041596165.1 Draconibacterium sp.
AAATATTATCAAATCATAATTTGTTCAGGATGATTCATCCAAACCCCTTTCCGATGCAGGCAGGGATATTCAGAACTAACAAATTTTTTAAGGTATTTATACGAATAATGATTTAAAATCAATAACAAATGAATTTAAAGATGTTTTTTATGATGGTTGTGCTGGCTTTTTCTTTTGCTGGCTGCACCACAACAAAAGTTGTTCGGGAAACAATTGAATGGAGTGATTTCTGGTGGGCGAATGAACCGGACACCTCGAAACCAAGGGTGTTGTTTATTGGAAATTCAATTTCTAAGGGATATTTCCCTATTGTTTCAAAGGAAATTGCTGATGTGGTCAATTGTGATCGTTATTCCACATCCAGGAGTATTGCAGACCCGGCATTGATAAAGGAAACAAAAATAGCAATGGCCAAATATCAACATGCCATCATTCACTTTAATAACGGGCTACATGGTTGGCATCTTAATGGAGATCAATACGAGGAGGGTTTGCGGAAGTATGTGAGATTTTTGAAATCACATAAAGCAAAAGGGTGTAAACTTGTTTTTTCATTGACTACACCGGTTCCATCGGAAGAAATAGGTGTAAAATTAAATCCTGAACGAAACCAGATTGTAATTGAACGAAACCTTATTGCACGCAATATAATGGCCGAAAACAATATTCCAGTAATTGATTTGTATGAATTGATGGAGCCGGAAATAGAGAAATACAGTGCTTCAAAAGGTAATGTTCATTATAACAAAGATGGCTATGAAAGGATTGCCAATCGAATTAGTGAAGAGATTCTAAAACTCATCCCTGTCAATTTCCAAAAACAAAACACAGCTATTATTCCTGTGCCAAAACTCGAAAATGATAGTTACGATTGGTGGGATCGCCATGCAGAGGTTTTGCGGATCAAGGATTCAATTAATCCTGAAATCGTTTTGATTGGTAATTCCATCACCCACTTTTGGGGAGGAGAACCTAAATTGAAAGATGCTGATGGGAAACCGCGAAAACCTAATGGTCCGCAAGCCTGGGATTCGGCTTTTGGGCAACACAGGGTTTTAAATCTTGGCTTTGGCTGGGATCGCACCCAGAATGTGCTTTGGCGGTTGAATCATGGGGAGCTTGACGGTATTTATCCACGCTTGGTCATTATTCATATTGGCACAAATAATACAAGTGAAACAGAAAATGCCCGAAAAAATACTGCTCCCGAAATTGTTGAAGGAATAAGTGAGATTTGCAAAAAAGTAAGACTCAAAGTTCCCGGGGCAAAAATTGTTTTGATGGCGGTTATGCCCCGTGAACAGTTTCCTGATCATCCGCGGCGCATATTAATTAATGATACAAATCGGCTGCTTAAAATTTATGCGCAAGAACAAAATATTAACTTTGTTGATCTTGGTTATAAAATGCTCTCCCCCGATGGTATGCTTTCTAAAGAAATTGCCGGTGACTTTTGCCATCCAACCGAAAAAGGATATCAAATTTGGGCTGACGAAATACATTCATTTGTATCTGAACTGGATAAAAAATAATGTATAATCATTAAACTGTTTTACGATGAAAATATGTAGTTTATTAATTCTTTTGCTGGTTTCTTTTTCGTTAATGGCTCAAACAGATATTCTTACGCAAGAGGAGGCTGAACAGCGGGCTCTCGAAGCATACGAGAAAGAGAATCCTCCCCGCAAATCAATTCCTATGCCTGCAACTGCAGAGTTTGAGGAATATTTTGGGGCGCGAATCGCAAGAACTGTTAGTTTGTTAACTACAAGTAGTAAAGAACAAAGGTATCCGGTGAAAATTTTGATATATGGGCAATCAATTGTTGGAAGTACTCATTTTACAAAAAATATGAAGGATTATTTGACTACCCATTTTCCGTATGCAGACCTAACCCTTGAAAACCGGGCAATCGGGGGTTTTTCCGGAGAAAGAATAGCTCGAACTGCAGTTCATGATGTGTACCCCAGTTATCCTGACCTTGTGATTTTTCATGTTTACGGAGGGGAGGAGCATGGTGATTTAGAACAATTGTTTACAAACATTAAAAAGTACACAACTGCCGAAATCTTACTTTTCAATCATCATATCAGCGGTGGACAAAGAACTTACGAAGAGAGCTCGTACCAGTATATAAGGTATCTGGCCAATAAATACAATTGTGAATTTGTTGATGTTTCCAAAGAATGGAGCCGTTATTTAACAGATAATGCTTTGGTACCATCAGATTTGCTTCGGGATGGTGTGCATCCAAACCAAAATGGAAATTGGTTATTATCGCAATTAATCGGACGACATTTTCGGTATAATACATTATTTCCCAATGATTGGCAGGATAGAGTGAAGACAGTTTTTCTTAAAAGTGCGTATGATGTTAATGGCGAAATACCAATATCTTTTAATGGCGAAAAATGGAAAATTATTGAGAATATACCTGTTGGAAAATCAAAAGAAAATCCATTAAAAATAACCTTTACAGGAAATCGTATTGATGTGATTTCTGGTAAATTAAAAGATGCGGGCAAACCTGGTAGTGCTAGAGTTTTTTTGGATGGTAAACCAATCGAACAGGCAGATCCTCCTTTTGCGATCACACGACCGACTGCAGGTCCAAATACCTGGTGGCCTCTGGTGCGACGTATTTCTTACACAGAAAAATTAATTTCAGAAAACTGGACCTTGCGTGTGGATAAAATTAATGCCGATTCTACGGTCTGGTTTTTTAGTGTGATTGGTTCTAAAACGGGTTATGATGGATCGGGAAGAACAGACGAATCATTTGTGTCAAAATCGGGTAGGGTGGTGATAGATGTTTCTGATTACGTATTTACAGACATTAAGAAATCCTTTAAAACAGTTACTCCTGTTGGTTTTGAATCTACCTGGAGTGTTGAACCAATGTTTATTGAAACGTTTTCAACACCGGTTATTGAAGATGCTTCAAAAGTTTACAAAACCACTCTCGTTAAAGGAATAATAAATGGAACTCATACCTTAGAATTAGTTCCCAATGGAGATGGCGTGATTCCAATAGAAGCCTTTGAAATATACAAACCCGCATTAGAATAAATCTACTGAATGGATTTTACAAAGATTTGCCTGCTTTTGTGAAAAATTGCTTTGGTTCTAACAGTTTCGTTAATTCACGCAGAGTAGTAATTTTATTTGAAGTGTATTCTTCTTTGGAATTCTTTCTGTCAAGCCATATTCCTTTCATTTCGGCATTTAAACTTCCCTGATAATCGGCTTCATAGGAGTCTCCAATATGCATGCAATCCGATGCTAAACTCTGAACTTTATTTGCAGCAAAGTGAAAAATCCTATTGTCAGGTTTTGAAAAACCAATTTCTTCTGAAATGATAATTTCATCAAAAAAATGAATAATATGATTGTGCTCTAACTTAAAAATCTGGTCGGAACAGGTTCCGTTTGAAATTATTCCCAACTTGTGGTTTTTTAGCTTTTTTAAGGTTGGAATTGTATCTTGAAAAACAAAACAGGAATTCAAAAAATTTTCATGGTATTTTTGATATAGTTCATAAGCTTCCGGTTCTGAAATATTTTTACCGCACAATTTCCAAAATTCCAATATACGATAGGTTCTTTGCTGTTCAAGTGTAATTTCTTTTTCGAAATAGAGTGCTAAATATTTATTCGTAATAGTTAACCACTTTTGAAGTGT
>JBFHJA010000474.1:0-3678 GCA_041596165.1 Draconibacterium sp.
AACAAAATAAGTGTTTGGTCGGGACTGCCACCCCGCACACTGAAAGCAGTTGAACCCTCGGTGGCAAACGAAACCCCGGGCAATAACTGTATGGCTTTTAACAAATCGGGCTCGCCAAGCACAGCCGGGATTTTTTCTATTTCTTTTCCGGTTAAACGGTGCATGCCAAGGGTAGACGAGAGCAGGGAATTTGCTCGTGGCAGGGCTTTTACTTCAACCTCACCAACAATATTGTTTGTTGTGAGGGGGATATTTAAAACAGTGTCCCGCACAAGCTCTAACGAAACTATTTTTGAATCGAACCCCACAAAACGAATCAATAAAACAGATTTCCCGAGAGGTAAAGAGATGCTGTAAAACCCAAATTGATTGCAGTTTGTACCTGTATTTTTTTCAACATCAAATACAGTGGAGCCGGCAAGCCGTTCGCCTGTGGCATTGTCGGAAACAAAACCGTTGATAGTTACTTTTTCCTGCGAAATAGCAGATACCGAAAAAAATGCACAAGCACAACAAAACAAGAAAATCCTGATAAAGAATTTTGAATCCATAGATCAGTTTTTTGTGAAAACTTTTGAAACACTACTGTACGAACCAAAAATACCTGTGCCTCCATGAATGTTGGAATACATGGGGAAAGGGGAGTAAATAATAGGCATATCTTGTGCATACATATCCATATCATTTAATAAAAGGCTCGATTTCATATATTTATCTAAATGATAATCCACAGAAAGAAGAAAAACTTCAATCGGGGAATTGATACACTGTGGATAAAAGATAAGCTCTGTTTGGTTTGTTGTCAATTCATTTTCGGTAAACCTGATATAGTGTACATATTCAAATTTGTAAATACCATTTTCATATATCCTTCGGTTAAAATCATCGGCATATTCAAAATTTGAATACAACTCACAGGTAATATTTTTCTGTTGATTGTCGGCACTACCCTCGTATCCCATTGCAGAGATCCAGTAAAAATTCTGGATATCTGAATTCAAATTCAAACGAATCATGTAAGAGCCATTTGCAAAAGTTGATTTATCAATGGTTGCATCGGCTATGCTTGGCACGGAAGTTTCAGCCCAAACTTTGTTGTTTCCTTTTTTAGCTTCAATACGGTATTTTTTGCCGGGCAAAACAGTAAATGGCAAACTATAAGCGCTACTGTCAACCCAAAGGAAATCGCCAATTTTTTTCCCATCCTCAAAAAGTTGTATTTCGGCATCTACTATCGGTTCAAACTCAACTATTTCCTGAATAGGTTTTGAATAGCTAAGTTGCACAAAAACAGTATCTTTTTGAGTGTTGAGGATGCAATTCAAAACCATTTCACGGTTTTCGGGGCTTTCATTAATTATTACATCCTGAATGCAGGCAAATAATACATTTGAGCACAGAAGAATTAAGATCGATTTTTTCAGAAAACTAAACATTGTAAAGGTTTTGTGTTTTTTGGCTACCTCTTAAAGTTATATAATGGAATCTGAGCTTTCAACTGTAAATATGTGTTGCGGTGCGTGGTGGCAAACGGAACTGTTATGTCATAAATGGTTTGTTGGTATTTTAAGCCATACGAATATTCAAGAATAACATTTACGGGGCCAATGGCTGCACCGGCACCGAGTTTTAAATTGAGTGTTGTTTTGTTTATTTCAACATCCGGATTCAATGACCTTGCAATCTCAAAAGCAGGATATGCAAATAGTGTATGGTTTAAAAAGTATTTTATTCCACCGGATATTGCAATTTGGTTAAAAGCTGTATTGCTAAATTTTCCATAAACCGGTACACGGCCTGTGCCATCATAAGGACTCCAAGGGGAAGGTGGATTTTTTTGCAAAAACACATCGCTCTTCAAACTATAATAATTTAATTCTATTATCTGGTGGATTTTCGGTTTCCAGTGGTCTTCGATAAAAACTCCCGCCGACCAACCCCATCCGTTATCCATTGAGTTGTTAAGAGCTGGATCCATATACTCTGATTCCGGGTAAAATCGGGCTGCGCCACCAGTTAATCCAATCTCAGTTTTGCGCTGGGCTTGCGCCATGTTTATAGTAAAAATGATAAGAAATAAAAAAATTGCTTTTGTTTTCATGTTTTCTAATTTAATAGGAGCCGATATTTTTATCGATTCCTATTTGTTTATTTATTTAAAACTAATTTTTGTTTTTGTTAATTTGGATAAGTTAAATTACCATGAATCGTAGAAATATAATCAGACCAAAAATCGGAAACGTTTACATTATATACTGTTGGAGGGTTGCCTGGTGCTGGAGTATAGGTAGCCCCCTCGTACACAACAAAAGTAGAAACAGCTTTTAATTCAGTCGAACGTTCTGTATTAGGATTTGCATTGAAGTAATTTACATAGTAATAATATAGATTTGGTGCTATTAGATCTCCTCCTATTTGTAATTTTTGAGTTTTCCAGTTAAAATAGGTGTCTCTGTCAGATTTAAACCACTTTCCTTGGTTATAACTATAAAATCTGTAATAATATCTCCAATTAAATCCTACTTGAACAGTTTGTCCATTTAGCAAATCATACAATATAATATAATCCCTTTTAAATTCTAACAAACACCTTAATGAACCGGTTGTTCCTATAAGTACTTCTTTTAAGGTTACATCTGCACTTTTTAGTTGTTTAATATTTGTGTCTAACGAAATCCTTTTTTCCACGTTCATTATACCCGTTTTGTTTTCTAACCCGTTTAAATCTGCTGTAATTATCTCGGTCGTTCCTTCGAATCGGTAAATGATTTTTCCAATTTGTACCTTTCCCTCTGGATTTAAGACGGCAGCATAACTTTCATTAATAAACGGATAAACAAAGTCGTTGTTTTCTTTGTCAAAATACCCCTTTTTAACAGCAGCTTCTATAAAAGAAGGAATTTCCGGTTCGGACAAGCTTTCTGCCTTTGTTTTAATTTACTTCAGGTAAGAATAAGCAGATTTGAACCCAATTTTTGCTTCAAAATCTTTAATAGTTTCGTCAGCTTTGTTGTTCAGTTCTTTTGATAAAGAATCTAAAACTTCAAAATCCTTAAACACCAAATAATCACCTTCAACATACATATCAGGTTTAATCACATCCAGTGATTGTGCATCGACGCTCTTGTCGATAAGTTCATCTTTTTGGCAACCATTAATAATGGTTAACACTGTTGCTACCATAGCAAGTAATACTAATTTTTTCATACTTTTGAAAAGTTTTAAATGGGCAGGCGAGCGCGAACTCTACCAGCCCGGTTATTTAAAATAATTGTTGCAACCCGGTTCTTTTTTATAAGGGCTGGGTTGCTTTTTGCCCTTAGATTATATATAGTTTTGTTTCCATTGTACACATAGCATACATGCGATATAACTGTTTGAATAATAAAAATTGTTTGAAACTTTTTGGTACTGGCAGGGGTTTGTTCCTGAGAGTAACGGGGGCAAATGTAGATGATTGTTTTGGTTTTGCAATACGTAATTTACGCATTTTGAGGGGGGGGGGGGGCTAATTTAGATTTGGTTTAAACAATCAAAAGGGTCTGTTCAATTAAGTGTGTCATCCAATAATTTTTCTTTTTCAAGACCCTCCAAAAATAAACAGGGTTTTGGAAAAGAAAAATTTTATTTTGTAAATCGTTCATCAAAAATAATTGATAATTGTGATTGTATCGTACT
>JBFHJA010000475.1:0-3665 GCA_041596165.1 Draconibacterium sp.
ATCTTCTGCCGGATACAAACCTGCAATATTTGCAGCATTACCTTTTACATCTGTAACTGGTCCGAATACAAAATCCAAATAATCAAACTGGTGCGATGCCAAATCGAAAAAATGCCCTGCACCTGCTATTTCAGGAAAAACGTGCCAGTGCATTTCATCCCGGGTTTTACCTCTTTCATCAGCTTGTTTAAATAATTTTACATTTATCAACAAAGGTTTGCCAATTGTACCAAGTTCAATCAACTCTTTTACTTTTAGAAATGCAGGTAATGTACGTCTGTAATATGCTACCCAAATTGGCAATCCGGTTTCTTCTGAAACCTTCAACATTTCCATGCATTCGGTATAATTACGAGCCATTGGTTTTTCAACATAAACAGGTTTTCCTACCCGCATGGTTTGGATTGCATAATTTGCATGAGAATCGGGTGGGGTGGCAATATACACAGCATCCACTTCCTTATCATTTATTAAATCGGATGCGTTTGTATAATACTTTGAAATATTATGTCTTTTTGCGTAGTCTGCAACTTTTTCAGCATTTCGGCGCATTACTGCAACCAGTTCCGAATTTTCGGATTTATAAAATGCCGGACCGCTTTTTATTTCTGTCACGTTGCCCACACCAATAATACCCCAACGAATGTTGTCAAATGATTGCATTTCAGTTTATGTTGATTACTTTAAACCTTGAACTTTAAACTCAGAACTATTTAATACTCAAACCTGTCTTTAAACGCCCAAAGTCCAATTGCCGGGTTCGAGATGTAAAATATTTCTTCCCCGTCAGGCATAGTATTAAAGCCGTCTTTGAGTTTTTCCGGATTGTATTTAGCAGTCATTTCGTCATAATCAGCCCAATTAAAACCCACACTTTCGATCTCCTGTTTTGTAAGGTTTTTCTCACCTTTTCCGGGGCAATAAGTAATGCTGAAACGGCCTTCAGAAGAACCATGTATTAAGTGAGCTGCCGCTCCCAGATTATTTCGTAGATCTTCGTTTTCTTCCACCAATTTAAGTGTATGAGGTGTCCCGAAATAGCCATATTTCCTGATGAGTTTATCAATTTGTTTGTCTTCGCCAAACTCAATTAGGGCAGGAGCGAGAACGATTAATTCTCCTTCATCGGCCAGTGCCATTCGGGTGCGGTAAACACTTTTATTTCCCAGCCAGGTGCTTTTAAACTCTGAGGGATCGAGCCAAACGACAACTTTCTTTAGAGGTTTTTCCACCATTTCGAAATTCACCTGAAGCGACAGTTTTGCTGCTTTGTCGAACACGCTAAAATCATCGCCAATATACATTCCGTAGGTTTGCAGTTTTCCCTGTTTGTTTAGGCCTACAACGGTTTGCACATAAATTATCGGCATGTGGTTTGAAAAGTTTTCGGAAGCATAATTAAACACTTTTCGTACAGGAGTGTCCGCGCGCCCCATCATTTTTTCCATTCCGTAAGCAGCACCAATAAAATGGCTTTTGTTGATTCCTTCGGCACCACCAGTTCCTACAAAAATATTTTTGTTATAGTTGGCCATTCCAACTACTTCGTGCGGAACTACTTGGCCGATTGAAAGAATCAGGTCAAAATTGCCTTCAACCAGCAATTTGTTTACTTGTGCCGGCCATGAATAATCGACAGCACCTTCAGAAACTTCTTTGATAAATTCGCCGGGAACTGTTCCCAAAGTTACCACGTCATTTCTCCAATCATGATCGCGAAATAAACTCCGTGGAGTTTTGCCAAACATGTGGTGAATCTGACTGTCGGTCATTGGCGTATGAGTTCCAAGTGCAGGCAAAATATCGGTAAGTTTTTCACCATAATATTCCCAGGCCATCTCAGTGATTTCTCCAGCACGACTTGGTAAACGTGTATAATCCGGCGGAATAGCCAGTACTTTTTGTTTGGCACCCATTTTTTCAAATGCTTCAAACAAACCTTTTTTTAGGTCTTCCGCAGTGAAACTTGTTTCTGTTGATCCTTTTTCGAAATACAGCATTGATTTAATATTTACTATTTATTGATTTACCATTTACTATTTTTTATCAGGACTATTCTTTTTTGACTTGATATTTTTTTTCATTGTGATTATTGAACTTGAAATTATTTTAAATAATTCAATATTTTCTTTCATTAAATCACTAATAAATTCAAATTTAGTTAGTCCTGATTCCAGCGACAATTCGAGCCAGTATTGCGTTTCATCTAATTCTTTTTCAACCATTTTCAATTTATTCAAAAAATCTCTGTCAGACTTTCCCAAACAAGCAGCTCTATAATTTGCACCAGGCGAAGTTCCCGATCGGATGATTTGATTTGCGATAGTTCTGCCAGTGATATTATTTGGCAAGCTTTCAGAAAACTTTATAATTCTCAAAGCAAAAACTTTTAATCTCTTTTTTAAATCCTCTGAATTCATTTTGTTTTCAATCGAATATTAAAAAAAAAATCGTCAATCGTCAATTTAAAAATAGTAAATAAAATTATCTCTTCACCCTCGCATTTCCTTTCCAGATACTCCAGACCATCTCTTCGTCCGCAGGCTGGCCGTAATCGGTTAGGAATGTAGTGGCTAAAGCACCTGTTGCCCAGCCAAATTGTGGCCATTTTTCTGGTGCCCAGCCTTTCAGTATTCCATATAACATTCCACCAACATAGCCATCACCGCCACCAATTCGGTCGAGAACATGTATCTGACGAGGTTCAACTACGTGCCAGTTGTTGCCTTCGAGCATGATTGCACCCCACATATGTTCGTTTACGCTGATAACTTCGCGAAGTGTAGTAGCAAAAACAGATGCATTTGGAAAAGTTTCTTTCACTCGGTTAATCAATCCTTTGAAACCATCGATTTTTCCATGTAAACCTTCGCCACCTGCCGCTGGTCCCTCAATTCCAAAACAAAGCTGAAAATCTTCTTCATTTCCAATGAGAATGTCAGAAACAGAAGCTATTTCATTAAAATTGGTATGTAGTTCTTTTTCGCGACCTTTCCAAAATGATGCCCTGTAATTGAGGTCGAAGGAAATTTTTGTGCCATGTTTTTTTGCAGCCCTGGCAATTTCGAGGCAAAACTGACTTGTTTCAGGCGAAAGTGCAGCAATCAATCCTGAAAGATGGACGATTTGAACTCCCTCCGTCCCGAATATCCTTTCTAAATCGAAATCCTTAACATTCAAAGTTCTGCCAACTTCTCCGGCGCGATCATTGTGTACCCGCGGACCGCGTGAACCGTAACCACTATCGGCAATATTAAACTGGTGGCGGTATCCCCAAGGATCGACTTGCTCAACTTCGGGCCCTTCGAAATCCATGTTCCGGCTTTTCAGGTTGCTTTTAATGAATTGAGCAATAGGACTTCCTTTTACAAAAGTGGTAAGCACTTTTACAGGTAATCCAAGATATGAAGCAACACTGGCTACATTTGTTTCTGCACTTGTTGCATACATGGTGTATGTGTCGCTGCTGTGAACTGGCTGTCCATTTACAGGGGTAATTCTAACACCCATACTTGTTGGTACAAGCATAGCGTATTTGCAATTTTTTTTAAGTTCGATACTCATTTTATTGTATTTTTAGTTTGTTAATCGTTATATACTGCACCACTTCTTTCAATTCCAAGTTCTAATCCACGTAACTCAGCCATTCCACGTAATAAGCCAAT
>JBFHJA010000476.1:0-3664 GCA_041596165.1 Draconibacterium sp.
ATTTGCTTCAGCAACCCCTGGTTTTTTCCCGAATTTGCTTTTTATGTAACTTTCAATGTAATCCATTGGACGGTTAAACATCCAGGAAATTAAACCAAGAGCCAACATGTTTTTACTTCGCAAAATACTTTTGTTGTCGAGACCGAAATCCTTTAAACTTTCTTTTGTAAGACTTGTAATTGGCACTGCAATTTTAAAGTAATCGTTCAAATTACATTCGGCAAAAGGATCATCGGTTTTATAATTAGCTTTTGTCAAATGCTTTTCGTCAAAAGTATCCGAATCATAAATAATGGTTCCGCCAGGATTCATAAATTTTGCATTTGCCTTTAATGCAGCCGGATTCATGGCTATTAAAACGTGTGCATAATCACCTGGTGTATTTACCAACTTTTTACCAAATTGCACCTGAAATCCTGAAACACCCCCAACCGTTCCTTGTGGCGCGCGAATTTCCGACGGGTAATCGGGAAAAGTAGAAATATCATTTCCAAACAGGGCGCTTGCATCCGAAAACAATGTACCGGTAAGCTGCATACCGTCTCCCGAATCACCGGAAAAGCGGATTGCAACTTCTTCCAGTTCAATTACTCTTGCATCCTTCATTGACATATTTTTTTTATTTAAATCATTTCTTTCTTAAAAATAAAACGATTTCGAAATTATCAATTTATAATTTCGAAACCGAACAGAATTGAATTTTTGTAAGAATTCAAAGTGCCAAAAATAACCATTATTTAACAAGTAAGTATTGACGTATTCAATTATTTACGGGTTTTCATATATTTGAACTAATTTAAAATAAATATATATAGTGGCTTTTGTAAAAACATTAAACGGGAAAACCCCTAAGTTCGGAGAAAATTGCTTTTTGGCTGAGACTGCAACAATTATTGGCGATGTTGAAATAGGTAATAATTGCAGTATTTGGTACAATGCAGTTTTAAGAGGCGACGTGCATTACATTAAAATTGGTAACAATACCAACATTCAGGATAACGCTGTGATACATGCCACTTACAAAAAATCGCCAACCAATATCGGAAACAACGTAACCGTGGCACATGGGGCAATTGTGCATGGCTGCTCTATCCGCGACAATGTTATGATTGGCATGAACGCCGTGGTTTTGGATGACGTTGTTGTTGAAAGCAATACAATTATTGCGGCAGGTTCAGTGGTAACTAAAGGTACGATTGTTGAATCGGGCTGCGTTTACGGCGGCATCCCTGCAAAAAAATTAAAAGAAATCAGCAAAGAACTCTTGGAGGGCGAAATTATAAGGATTGCAAATGCGTACGGAATGTACTCAGGCTGGTATAAAAAATAAGGCTGGTAAAAATCACCAGCCTCATTCCTTTATTTAATGGGTACCTGTCGTTTAAAATCCATTTCAAGCGAAATAAAAGTTTCAGTTCGTGAAATCCCTTCTATTTCCTGTAATTCTGTATCAATTATCTGTTTAAGATGTACGTTATTTTTGGTTTGAATTTTAATAAAAATGGCGTATTGCCCTGTAGTGTAATGACATTCAACAATTTCAGGTATTTTTCTTAAAGCTTCAGCAACTGTTGTATGATATTTAGCTTTGTCTAAATAAATTCCCATGTAAGCACACGTATTGTAGCCAAGTTTCTGCGGACTTACAATAAACTCACTCCCTTCAACAACACCAATATTAAAAAGCCGTTGAACCCTTTGATGAATTGCAGCACCAGAAACACCGCATTCACGTGCAACTTCCAAAAATGGAATTCGGGCATTTTTTGTAATTAATTTCAGGATTTTTTGATCGAGCGCATCAATCTCAGCAGGTTGCTCTTTATAGTCTTTTGTGTTCATCGTTATACTTCGGATTAAAGTTTCAAATTATAAAACAAATGTATTAATTTTCCATATATCCTAAATATTAGAGAGAAATAAATGTGCAATTGTAACAGATTGTAAGTAGGGGTTATGGATTCAAATTAAAAAACGCAAAGTAAAAAGTAAACATTACATATTTCAGTATCCAGCATATTTTTTATTTTCACAAAAAAAATCATCATGAAAAATATATTATTGCTTTTACTTCTGATTGTTCCTGCAATTTCCTTTTCACAAATTGATTTCAATCATTATTTTAAAGATCAATCGATGCGTGTTGATTTTTTATTGGGAGGTAACAGTTCTACGGAAAGGGTTTATCCTGAACAAATTAAAAAAGAAAAGTTTTGGGCCGGATCAAAACAAAATCTGATCGACCCGTTTAATTATGGGAATTATCGCTTTCGGATTTTCGATGAAAAATCGGACAGTCTCTTATTTGTAAAGGGTTTTAGCACACTATTTGAAGAATGGCAGTCAACTGTCGAAGCAAAAGAAATCGACAAAACATTTTATCAAACAGCTATTTTCCCATTTCCAAAACGAAAAATAAGGCTCGAAATTGATTCACGGCAGCGCGACGGGATTTTCAAAAATATTTACTCAACGTCTATCGATCCCAGCAATTATTTTATTCTGAATGAATCTCCATTTCAATTCGAGACATTTGAGGTTCTTCAAAATGGGAAGTCAGAAAATAAAGTTGACATTGCGATTTTAGCAGAAGGTTATACCGCTTTGGAAATGGATAAATTTAAAGAAGACGCCAAACGTGTTACTCAATATCTTTTTGATGAAGAGCCATTTAAATCTGAGAAAGATAAATTTAACGTTACGGCAGTTTTAACGCCTTCATTAGAATCGGGAACTGATATTCCTGGAGAACACGTTTACAAAAACACATGTTTCAATTCCACTTTTTATACTTTCGATGTTTCACGCTATTTAACAACCAGTGATATGCGCCCGATTTTGGATGCAGCCGCAATTGTACCTTACGATCAGATTTATATTTTGGTAAATACCGAAAGGTACGGCGGCGGGGGTTTTTATAATTTTTTGACGGTTTGCACTGCTGATAATAATTTGACAAAGGAGGTTTTTGTACACGAATTTGGTCACGGTTTTGCAGGACTGGCCGATGAATATTACAACTCAGAAGTTGCTTACGATGATTTTTATAACAAAAAAGCAGAACCCTGGGAACCAAATATCACCACACTGGTTGATTTCGATTCGAAATGGAAAAATATGGTGGATAAAACAGTGGAAATCCCAACTCCAAGAGATTTTAAGAATTCGGATAAAGTTGGGGTCTATGAAGGTGGCGGCTATTCCAGCAAAGGGATTTACAGTCCTTTTATCGACTGCCGAATGAAAAGCAACGTGGCAAAGCGTTTTTGTCCGGTATGCCAGGAATCAATTAAAAAAGTGATTCTGTTTTATACGGAATAATTTTCACTAAAGTGTACATAATTAATATCCACCAGCATATCACCTGGAAACAATTACGAAACATTACCACCGCAGGTGTCCCATCAAGATATGTACTCAATGAATGTGTTAACTGGTTTCGAAAGTTTTTTTAGTTGATTTTACTTGTTCTTGGCAAAACCGTCACCCGGCCTGACAAATACGACCAAAAGTTCAATTAAAAACAAAAGCTTTGGGTCGTATTTGTTAAAAATTAAATCTGCCCCCAATAATTTCACTTACTAAAACCATTTTGCAATATTTGAATTAAAAAAACACAAAATGTTGAGGTAAAAACTTAATTTTTCTCATTTGTTTTTGCATG
>JBFHJA010000477.1:0-3662 GCA_041596165.1 Draconibacterium sp.
AAACATTGTTTCAAAAACAGCGAATATTAATATTAGTTATGAACCGTACCATTTTTTCTGTCATCTTTTTAAGTGTTTTTGCTTTTACTGCGTTTTCGCAATCCGACGAAACTCTTATTACAATAGGCAAAACCAAAGTGAGCAGAGGGGAATTTGAACGCATCTATCAAAAAAACAACAATAACCTTTATAACGAAACCGAGAAAAAAACGCCGGAAGAATATCTGGATTTATTTATCAACTTCAAGCTGAAGGTATTGGAAGCGGAAGATTTAAAAATGGATACAAGTTCAGTATTCATTAATGAACTGGCAGGATATAGAGAAGAACTGGCTGCGCCTTATTTAACTGATGTTAAATATAATGAGCAAATGGTTCGCGACTTATATGAAAGAACAACAAAAGAAGTAAATGCCAGCCATCTTTTACTTGTGGTACCTAAAAATGCCTCACCCGAACAAGATGCGGCAGCTTTAAATCGTATAAAAGAAATACGCAAAGAAATTATTAACGGTTTAGATTTTAACGATGCTGCGGTTGAGTTTTCAGAAGATCCATCCGCAAAAACAAACCAAGGAAACCTGGGCTATTTTACTGCTTTTCAAATGGTTGTGCCGTTCGAAAATGCTGCATTTACAACTCCTGCAGGCGAAGTTTCCCAACCTGTCAGATCTTCTTTTGGTTATCATCTTTTAAAAGTTCATGGTATTCGTGAAAACAAGGGCGAAATTTTGGTGGCCCACATCATGAAAATGTTTCCACAAGATGTCACACCTGAAATAAAAACACAATTAAAAACTCAGATTGATTCGATTTATATAGTTTTAAAGAACGGTGCTGATTTTGCAGAACTTGCCCAATCTGCATCCGACGACAAACGCTCGGCAGTGCAGGGAGGCGAAATGGCATGGTTTTCTTCAGGCAGAATGATACCTGAGTTTGCCGATGCTGCGTTTGCAATTAAAAATGTGGGCGATTATTCTCAACCTGTTGAAACTCCATACGGTTATCACATCATTAAAAAGTTAGATGCACGTCCGGTTGTTTCGTTCGAAGAATCAAAAGCAAATCTCGAAACGCGCATTAAACAAGACCCTGACAGAAGTATAACAAGTAAACATATATTTATCGATAAATTAAAAACACTGTATAATTATAGCGAGGATCTGGATGTTAAAAATAAACTGTATAACAAAAACAGCAACGACACACTTGATTTTACCCATCTGATATTATTTAAAATCGATAATAAAAACTATACAGTTGAACAATTTCAAAAATTTCTAAAAGAAAAAAATACTGGTAATGATCCGTTTCTCAGTCATTTTAACGATTGGGTTGAATACGAAATTACAGCGCTTGAAAACGCTAAACTTGAAACAAAATACCCTGAATTCAGATATTTAATACAGGAATACCATGATGGGATTTTGCTATTTAATATTTCAGAAGAAAAAATCTGGAATTTTGCTTCTCAGGATACCACAGGACTTGAGGAATATTACAATAGAAACAAGAATAAGTATTTGTGGGAAGAACGATTCAAAGGCATGATTGTTACCTGCAAAAATGATTCAGCAAGAGAAGAAGCCGACAAATTTTTTGCTGCTGAAATGCCGGTTTCTGAAATTACAGACCTGCTCAATACAAAAGAAGATTTGATTACAATAAATGAAGGTGCCTGGGAAAAAGGCGCAAATCCGGTTGTTGATTTCTATGTTTGGAATGGCCCCAAACCAAATAATTTTAATAGTGAACTAAACTTTATCAGGGGCGACAAAATTGCGCCTGAACCTAAAACACTGGATGAAGCCCGCGGGCTTTATGTTTCTGATTATCAGAAATACCTGGAAGATAAATGGATTAAAGAACTTCGGGCAAAATATAAGATCTCTGTCAATAAAAAATTACTGAAATCAATTAATGGTGTTTAAAGAACAACTGAAATATATTTTTGTCTTATTCTTTTCGGTTTTAATGCTGCAATGCACAAAAACAGAAGTTGTTGACGATAAAATCATTGCACAGGTTGGAGAAAAAACACTTTCACAAAGTGAAATTGCTAAAATAATACCTCAAAATATTGAGGTGGAAGACAGTATATTAATGGCAAATGATTATGTAAGGAAATGGGTAAAACAAGAGTTGCTTATTCAAAAGGCAAACGAAAACCTTACGTTGGAACAAAAAAACTTAACAAAAGAAATTGAGGAATACCGCAATTCGTTAATCATTTACAAATACAAAAACGAATTGATGAATCAGCAAATGGATACTTTGGTTACAAAAACACAAATCGAGCAGTATTATAATGCAAACCCTGATAATTTTAAGCTCAACACAAATATTGTAAAAGCCATTTTTATTAAGATTCCGATACAGGTTGCCAACACTAAATTAATCAAAGAATTAGTAAACGATGATTCGGATGAAGGGAAAAACGCTTTGCGCGAGTACAGCATTCAATATGCAAAGAGTTTTGATTTTTTTAATGATAACTGGGTTAATTTCGAAATAGTAAAAAATAATATCCCGGGCAACATATCCGATGAAAGACAGTTTCTCGACCGTAATAACCAGATTGAACTTAAAGACTCTGTTTATTATTATCTTGTCACAATTCAGGATTACAAATTAAAAAACGAGCTATCACCCGTTGAATATGTTGAAAACAATATAAAAAACCTTATTCTTAACAAACGTAAAATTGAATTTTTAAAACAAGTGGAAGAAAACGTTTATAAAGAAGGTGTGAGAAAGAATAAATTTAAAATCTATAACGAAGAAAAAAAATAGTACAGTTTATTTGGCAATCAGATTACAATAAGATTGTCGTTAAACATATTAACGGTAAAAATTGAAATAAAATTTATTGAGATGAAAACAAAAAAAATAATAAAAATAACAGGCTTGTTTTTAGCAGCAGCCTTGTTAACAACTTCAGTAACTGCTCAGGATAAAGTAGTCGACCAGATTGTGGCCATAGTTGGAGGCAATATCATTCTAAAAAGCGAGATAGAAAGAATGAACATGGAACAACAGGCTCAGGGAGTTACAACAGAAGGTGATATGAAATGTGAAATACTTGAAAATTTTCTTGTTGACAAATTATTGGTTGCAGAAGCTGAATTGGATACTCTGATTGAAGTTACACCCAGCCAGGTTAATCAGCGGATGGACCAGCAACTTGCCATGTACGTATCATATATGGGAAGTGAAAAAGCTGTAGAAGATTATTTCAAAAAATCTTTTGTGGAAATAAAATCTGAAATGAAGGAAGGAATCAGAAATCAGCTTCTTAGCCAGCAAATGCGCGAAAAAATTGTTAAAGATGTTACTGTAACACCTTCTGAGGTGAGGTACAATTTCAGAAATTTAAAAAGCGAGGAAATTCCTACACTCCCTACACAATATGAATATGCACAAATTACGTTTCAACCAGCCATTGATTTGGAAGAAGACAACCGCATTAAATCGAAATTGCGCGACATAAAAAAACGCATTGAGGACGGTTCGAGTTTCGCAACTATGGCAGTTCTTTATTCTGAAGACGGATCGGCAAAAGATGGCGGGGTAATAGGTTATTTAGGCCGTGCCGAACTTGACCCTACTTATGCCTCTGCTGCTTTTAACCTGAGAGACGATAAAGTTTCAAACGTTAT
>JBFHJA010000478.1:0-3657 GCA_041596165.1 Draconibacterium sp.
CGCCTGAATAGCACTAAAATCATTCAAAAATGACGCAATGGAAGAATCCTTGAAAGCAGTTACCTGCTCAAGACTATCTTTTGCCATCATCAGGCTTTGTGCATCTTTTTTATAATTGTGGCATGCACCAAATATTACTATCCCTAATACAAAAAAAACTAACTTTTTCATTTTACATTATTTTACGCTGTTATTAAATCAATTTTCAAATACAAAACTAAGTGATTTTTTGCTCACTTAATAGAACCAACTGAAAACTAATTTATTGTATTCAAAAATTAAATTGATTTTAACTTAATGTAAAAAACAATCATTTTAGAAGCCTATTAAAAAAACAAAAGCCCTTTTGTAAAAAACAAAAGAGCTTCAATTATTTATTTTACAGTGAATTAAGCCTGTTCTAATTTCAATGTTTCGGTAGTCTGGTCACAAACTTCAGTTGGTCCAAAATACTGGATTGGTCCGGGATATACGAATTGTGTGCTGTTTGCCCACTCACCGCGTTTTGCAATAAAATGTTTATAGGGTGCCCCCTCCAATTCAACCAATGCTTTTTGAATAACCGGTTTCATGTGGCCATGGCGTTTTTCCATGTTCATCATCATTGTAATAGGCACTCCACCGGCAATCCACTCATCAGCAGGAGCAGTCAAATTCCGGACAGATGACATATAACCTGTTTTGCCTTCAGAGATTAAAACTGATGCCGTGTAACCCAATGAGTAGCAGTAATCAGCATCGAAATTTGAAGGAGCTGCACAACGACCTTCATAACCAAAGAAGTGGTATTGCGCACCAAATTTGCCTGAATAACTCCCCTCTTTTTTCATCTCATCCAGTCGAACCTTTACCATTTCACCTAACAACTTTTCTGTTTCAATAAGTGAAACCTGCACGTTTCCATGTGGGTCGCGGTCGAGAGTAAGCTGGTTGGCAATTCCCAAAGGAAGCGATTTAAATACCGCAGCCGATTCAGGTGAAATTTTTTCAATAATCCATTCCGGACGGTAGCTTTTTTTAACATTCTGAAAAATTTCGGCGGTTTTTGTGCCTTCTGCCAGAAGGTCATTTAATTCACCGATCAAAATTTTCATTTCAGGAATAAATTCTATCAAACCCTCAGGAATCAAAGCCACTCCAAAATTATGACCATGTTCAGCACGTTTTGCAATAACTCCAGCCATATATTCCACAATTTCGCCAAGTGTCTGCTTTTGCTGAGCCACTTCTTCCGAGATTAATGTAATATTCGGTTGTGTTTTTAAGGCACATTCCAATCCGATGTGTGAAGCTGAACGCCCCATCAGTTTAATAAAATGCCAGTATTTTTTAGCTGAATTGGCATCACGCTGAATGTTCCCAATCAATTCTGAATAAACTTTTGTAGCTGTATCGAAGCCAAATGATGCTTCAATCATTTCGTTTTTAAGGTCGCCATCAATTGTTTTAGGACAGCCAATTACCTGAACTCCTGTGTTTTTAGCGGCATAATATTCAGCCAGCACACAAGCATTTGTATTTGAATCGTCGCCACCAATTACAACAAGAGCGTTCAAACTTAAATCATTTGCAACTACAAGTCCTTTATCGAATTGTTTTTCTTCCTCCAATTTTGTTCTGCCAGATCCGATAATATCAAAACCACCAGTATTACGATATTCATCAATTATTTCGGCAGTGAGTTCAATATAATCATGGTTAACCAATCCTCCGGGGCCACCCAAAAATCCATACAATTTACTTTTGGGATTGATTTTTTTGATACCATCAAAAATACCTGAGATCACATTGTGACCGCCTGGTGCTTGTCCACCCGACAAAATAACACCTACATTTACAGGTTCTTTGGCCGAACCATCGACACCCTCTTCAAAAGAAATTAATGGCATTCCATAAGTATTTGGGAATAGTTCTTCAATTTCTTTCTGGTCGGCTACCGATTCAGTTTTTGCGCCTTCAACTAATTTAACAGCACCTTTTAACGATTTTGGAAGTTTGGGCTGATATTTTGCCCGTTCTTTTTGTAAAGCACTAATATTCATATAATTTCAAATTTTATTGATTCCTTTTTTAACGGATTCAAAAGTAATGGATTTTAAACTTATAAACTATTGACTATGATTTTCTTTGATTGATTTAAAGTAAAATTAAAAGCACAAGTGGGTGCGGCGGATTATGATCTGCCGTTACCAAAGTTCGCAGTTGCAAATCGCCACACTTAGTTTAACTTCGAAGCCGATTGTTTTTCGAGATATAGAATTGTATCTGGATGCGTTCTCAGAATCGTTGCCGGACATGCAGTTGAAATCTCAGCATTCAATGTATTTAAAACTGCTTCAGCTTTTCGCTCGTCGGGAACAACGCAACTTATATGTTTACAACTCATAATTGCAGAGATCGTTAAGGAAAGGGCATGAGTTGGCACGTCTTCAAACGTTGGAAACCAACCTTCGCCCAATTGCTGCTTGCGGCAAGCATCGTCCAATTCAACAACTTTCACAAGTTTTGGGTCGTTGAAATCGGCTACTGGCGGATCGTTAAAAGCAATGTGCCCGTTTTCTCCGATACCAATGCAGGCAACTTCAATCGGATGGTTTCTTAGCAATTCTTCATATTGTGCAACTGTTGCTTCAATGTCGCTTGCATCGCCTTCCAAATAATATACTTTTTTAGGCTGAACTTTATCCAAAATCCTTTCTTTCAGATATTTTCGAAAACTTGCCGGATGCGTTACCGGCATTCCAAGGTATTCATCCAAATGAAAAACCGTAATTTTTTTCCAGTCGATATTTTGTTTTTGCAGGTGTTCCAAAAACTGAAACTGAGAAGCGCCAGTTGCCAAAATAAGATTTGTAGATCCGTCTTTAGTAATTGCTTCATTTAATTTTTTTGCCACCGAAATTGCAGCGGCTTCACCCAATTCTTCAACGTTTTCGTAAACTTCAATTTTGAGTTTATCTTTTTGAAATTTTGTTATTTCCATTTTTTCTCTTTCAAATTATTTTATTTTACTGAAACTGCAGGTTTGTATCAAACTATGTAAAGAATTTCCGGTTAAATCAAATCTGTAATTGCATAATAGGTTGTCAGAAATGAAAATAAAATAACTGCAATAACACCTAAATTCATTTTCCAGTCTGAGATATACTTGTTCATCAAATTCTTACGATTCATTAAAATTAATATTGGAATAGCTACCGCAGGTAAAATACAGGCTTGAAATGCCTGCGAAAAAATCATAAGTGCGGGCGGACTTTGTTTCAGAAAAACCGAACCAAATGCAAAAACCAAACCACCCAATATTAACCAACGGAACATGGGCGATCTTATATCCCGCGGTATTCCTAAATAATCAGACATTAACCAGGGTGCAATTAATACAATAGGAAAGATTGTTGACAACCCCGCGCCTGTAATTCCAACGATTAAGATCAATGCCGCAAACTTTCCACCAAGCGGCTCAAACAATGCAATCATGTCGAGCGTATTATCAAGCTTTAAACCCATTAAATGCAAGGTTCCGGCCGAAACTGCCATGATAATTCCGCTTAAAAAAAGCATCATAAAAGCTGAAACAAAAGCATCTTTTTTTTCAGCTTTCAGGTTACTTACATTCCATCCTTTTTCAGCAACCACAGTACTTCGCATAATAAAAAC
>JBFHJA010000479.1:0-3643 GCA_041596165.1 Draconibacterium sp.
CGCTCTCCCTTAAACGATGATGGAGTTATAGCACCAACAGCAGCGTTGGCTTCTTATCCCTACACTCCGTTTTACAGCACCCAGGTTTTACTCAATCTGGCAAATAATTCATTAGTACATGGAACATACGGTTTTGCGGATTCATATTGCCTTGCCACAAACACATCAGAAAAAAAACATCTGGCTATTGATCAAGGCCCAATCGTTGTAATGATTGAGAATTACAGGTCGGGGCTTATTTGGAGTCTATTGATGAAAAACGAGCACGTAAAACTCGGGTTAAGCCGTGCTGGAGTAAAAGATAAACCTGCCTACAAACAGGGATTTCACCTGGCAATGTTAAATACAACTACAAACGAATATGACATGATGCGACATCCGGATCGTAAACAGTTTGAGCTGAATTACTATCTCGAAAGCACAGGAAATGTTCAGTTTACAATTACCAATAACACACAAAATAAAGTAGTTTTTGAAAAGACGGTTTCGGGATCTGCCGGAGAAAATATTTTCCAATTCGACAGCACAGAAATTTTAAACGGAAAGCAACATACTGTTAAAATGACAACTCCCGATAATAAGGAATATACAATTGTAACAAGACTCAGATAAATCAAAGTATTAACTATTTAAAATTAAAGGCTATGAAAAAAAAGATTTTTACTTTATGTATTGCATTATTTTCCTTTGCAAATATTTTTGCTCAGGGAATGGAAAATATCCTTTTGGATGACTTTGAAAGCGGGCAGGTAGTTTTTACCACTGAAGTTCATATAAATCCGGCTGCAAGCTTTAACATTTCAATCGTAGATAATCCTGTAAAAGAAGGAATTAACACCAGCAATAAAGTTTGGAAATGGCAGCGACTCGATACAGGAGACAATCAGAATTGGGCAGGTTTTTGGGCTTCACTGACAAATGCTGTCCCTGAAGGATATGCCCGAATTGAAGTTAAATATCTGCGCACAAATGCCACTTCCCAACTTCGGATTAAATGTGAAGGTTCGGTTACAAAAGAGTTTAATGCCGTAACACCGTCTTCGAAGACGAATGAATGGGAAACCCTTGTATTCGACCTGACTGAAAATGGAATAAAGAACATAAACGTTTTGGCAATGTTCCCGGACTATTACACTCCCATTGACGTTTCAGCAATGGTTTACATTGATGATATTATGGTTATTTACGAAGAACCTGTTACACAACCCACAATTAATTCAATGTATCTGTTTGCCAATAGTACCAGCGACCGTTTTCACGACCAAAGCTGGGTGGACCAAACTGCTCCAAGTACCGTTGTAACAGAAAACTGGCAGGGACCGGGAATGACAGATGGCGATAAACTACCGGTTGTTACTTCTCCTGTAAAAGCAGGTACCAATGCGTTGAAATTGCAATGGAAATCAGCTGAAAGTGGCGCATGGAAAGCATTAGTAGCAGCAGTGGATTGGAAATCATTTGACTTAACAAAAATGGAAACTATTAAGTTTTGGATCAATTCACCAGTTGCACTTGCGAAAACTGATTTGCCAAAATTCTATCTCGAGTCGCATAGCGGAAGTCCAAATCAAACTGGCAAATTAATGATGGAGAATTACGTGGATTCCAATCTTGTTGCCGACACCTGGATTGAAGTAATTATTCCATTGGATAGTATATGGGCTTCAGATGCAACTTTTTCGGCCAAAGATGTAATCAAAGGTATTTTCTTTGAGCAGAACATGAACGACAACATGGAACACACGCTTTTTATGGATGAGTTTACATTCAACAATGCAAATATTGTTATAGATGATTTTGAAAGCGGAGCAGTAAGTTTTACAGATGAAGTACACGTTAATCCACCGGCTCATTTCGATGTTGCAATTGTTGATAATCCGTTTAAAACCGGCATCAATACAAGCGACAAAGTTTGGGAGTGGGCACGTTACGATGCAGAAACTGAGAACAAGATTTGGGCAGGTTTTTGGGCAGTTTTAAAAAACGAGGTTCCGGCAGGTTACAATTGGGTCGAAATTAAATACTTGCGTACAAATTCAACTTCGCAATTAAAGATTAAATGTGAAGGAACAATTACAAAGGAAATAGCTTCAGTTAGCCCAGCTGCGAAAACCAACGAATGGGAAACCATGGTATTCGACCTGACTTCCAATGGAATTAAAAACGTGAGGGTATTTGGATTTTTTCCTGATTATTATGAACCTATTGATCCCACTTCGAAGGTATATATTGACGATATTGTTTTTATAATGGATGAAGATGTTATAATTCCACCACCTCCTGCCTCATATACATTGTTCGACAACAGTACAAGCGACAGGTTTCACGACCAAAGCTGGGTGAACCAAACTGCTCCAAGTACTGTTGTAACCGAAAACTGGCAGGGGCCAGGTTTGCCTGATGGCGATAAACTACCCGTTGTAACATCTCCTGTTAAAGCAGGTACCAATGCACTAAAATTACAATGGAAATCAGTTGACACAGGCGACTGGAAAGCAATGACCGCTTCCATTGGCTGGCAATCATTCGACCTGACGACAATGGCAGAACTTAAGTTTTGGGTCAATTCTCCGGTAGCTTTGGCTAAAACAGCGTTGCCTATGATTTATCTCGAAGCCTTTGGCGGCAATCCAAATATTACCGGCAAACTGCCAATGGCCAATTACCTGCCGGATGGCTTGACTGCAGACACCTGGACTGAAGTAGTTGTTCCGCTAGCTGATCTTTGGGCTGCTGATCCGGCTTTTGCTTCAAAAGACTTGATCAAAGATGTATTCTTTTCGCAAAATGCTACTGACAATGTTGAGCACACAATGTATCTTGACGAGTTTACTTTTGTTAGTTCTACTACCGGAATTAATATTTATAACGCTGCTAAAACTATAAATGCCTACTATTTCAATGGCGAAATAAAAATTTCAAATTACTCAGGACATGTTAGGATATTTGATGTTGTTGGGAGAAAGATTGCAGAGGGTTCTGCTTATGACGGTATTTTCCGCATTAATCTTAAAACTGGAATTTATGTCGTAAATACAACCAACGGAAATACAAAAATTGCAATTCAATAGTATTGTAATTTTTATTTTATCCAAATAGTTTAAAAAAGGCTGGTTAAGTTTATTTAGCCAGCCTTTCTTTTAAAACAGTATTTTTTTGAATTTTCTGTTAATCATCATCGTCGTCCTTTTCAACACTTATAAAAGCTGCATGAACCGGCGCTGGACATGGATTATCCAAACCTTTTACAGCAGCCCAAATTACCTTATTAAATTGATCGTCAGGAATTCGGTCTTCCATGCTGAAATCAAAAGTTTCACTCAACCTCGACATTGAAGTTTCCTGGCTATTTTTAAGATTCAAATCGGTTAAGTTGGGAAGTACATTAAACGGTGGATGACTGGCAGTTTTTTCAAAGCAGCGCCACATTGGTTCGGCCGCAGCATCATATTGGCTCATTGGCGGCAATCCTAAAATCAATTCAATTGTCCGCAGAGCCGATGAAGTAGAATACATTGTGTGATCTACAAAACCCTGTTTAACAAAACCGCCGGCAATGTATGCAGTTGTGCGGTGCGCATCCACGTGGTCGGGACCGTTTTGTGCATCGTCTTCTAATATTATTACAAGGCTTTCGTTCCAG
>JBFHJA010000480.1:0-3628 GCA_041596165.1 Draconibacterium sp.
CAATCCTTCAGGGGTAAACCAGTCAATCCGGATGTAGCCTGTAGAATGTGCACTTCGAACACTCATATCTCCAAAATCCATGTATTTGGGATAGTCAGGGATACCAAAATTACCAACTTGTGAAAAATTGACTTCAGCCTGTTTTGAGTTGGTATAAAAAAGAAATTGATCGCATTGATGAGAACCAATATCACACAAAATCCCACCAGCTTTTTCAGGATCAAAAAACCAGTCGGGGCGCGATGACGGGTTCATTCTGTGCGGTCCTAATCCAATGGTTTGAACCACTTTCCCAATTGCCCCCGCCTGAATTAGTTCTCCTGCTTTTACAGAGGCAGGGTTTCCCAATCGTTCGCTGTACATAATTGAATAAATGCGCTTTGTTTCGTTCTGCACTTTCTTAACTTCTTCCAATTGTTTGAAAGTTACAATTCCCGGTTTGTCGGTCATATAATCTTTGCCCGATTGCATAACACGAACACCAAGTGGAGCTCTCTCGATGGGAATACCGGCACTTGCAATCAATTGTATAGAGTCATCTTCAAGAATTTCATTTTCACTTTTCGCTACTTTCACTTTTGGATATCGATTTGTAAAACCGGGAAGTAGTTCTGGCTCTCTTGAATACACTGCAATCAAAGTTCCACCACCACCAATAAGCGCATCAACCATTCCATAAATATGTCCGTGGTTAAGTCCAATCACCGAAAATCGAATGGATTCTTTAGGTGCTGATCGTTTTGCAGGTTTTAAAACAATTTCTTCAGGTCGGTTTGTGCTGTTTAAATTGCTGCCTGTTAAGTCAGTCGGTAACATGCTTGCCGCAGCAAACGCTGATACTGATGCAAATGATTTTTTTAAAAAGTTTCTTCTGTTCGATTCCATTTTTGAGTTTTTTATAGCTGTTTGATTTTGAATTTCAAACATACAGGAATTTTCAGGAAAAATGATGTAAAGGAAAATAAAATAACCCCAAATGAAATCATGTTTTGCTGCAATGTAAAAAGAATCAATACAATGAAAATGGGTGAGGATTACCTTGTTTTTTAAATTTTACACGTATCAAAATTCATCATTAATATTGGTATAAGTTCGAAAACTGTAAATATTGAATTGTACAGTGAAAGATTGTCGATGTTCAGTAACGATTCTATCTCTTATCTTAAGCTTACTTTATTCATTCTATAATATTTTTAATTTGTATCATTGTCACCGTTATATTTGTTATATTCATCAGTAATCAAATTAAATTTTACTTTTTATGATTGAAATTGAAAATATCGAACTCACCTATTTGAGCATAGATGATTATCAACAATTAAAAGATGCCATGATTGAGGCATATTCGATGATGCCGGAAGCATACTGGAAAGAAAGACAGCTGAAAACTTTAATCGAAAAATTTCCTGAAGGACAGGCTGTAATTAAGATTAACAACGAACTTGCGGGGTGCGCACTTTCCATAATAATCGATTACAAAAAATTTGAAAACAAACATACATATAAAGAAATTACAGGGAATTATACCTTCAATACCCATAATCCTGATGGTGATATTTTATATGGAATTGACGTTTTTGTAAAGCGCGAATTTCGTGGTTTGCGACTTGGACGAAGACTTTATGATTACCGTAAAGAATTATGTGAACGTCTGAATTTAAGAGGAATCGCCTTTGGTGGTAGAATTCCAAACTATCACAAATATTCAAGTTCATTATCGCCAAAGGAATACATTGAAAAAGTAAGAAGGAAAGAAATTCATGATCCGGTTTTAAACTTTCAGGTGTCCAATGATTTTCATCCATCAAAAGTGCTGAAAAATTATCTGGAAGGAGATGAAGCTTCCAATGAATACGCAGTTTTACTCGAATGGGACAATATATATTATGAGAAAAAACAAACGAAGGCCAGCGTTTCTAAAAAACTGGTGCGTTTGGGTTTAATACAATGGCAAATGCGACCATATAAAAATATGGATGACCTTTTACAGCAAGCCGAATTTTTTGTCGATGCAGTTTCAGGTTATCGTTCTGATTTTGCATTGTTTCCAGAATTTTTTGACGCACCGTTAATGGCTGAAGACAATCATTTAACCGAACCTGAAGCCATCAGAAAACTTGCACTTCACACGCCAACCATTATCCAGCGTTTTTCCGAATTGGCAATTTCCTACAATATCAATATCATTTCAGGAAGTCTTCCTGAAATAAAAGAAAACAGGCTATATAATGTTGGTTATTTATGCAGGCGCGATGGCACGGTTGACAGATATGAAAAACTACATGTTACACCTGACGAAGTTAAAGTGTGGGGAATGGAAAAAGGAAACAAACTTCAGGTTTTTGATACCGACTGCGGTAAAATTGGAATTTTGATTTGTTATGATGTAGAATTCCCTGAACTTAGCCGACTGCTCGCTGATGATGGAATGGATATTTTATTTGTTCCATTTTTAACCGATACACAAAATGGTTATTCCAGGGTTAGATACTGTGCCCAGTCGCGTGCCATCGAAAATGAGTGTTACGTTGCAATTGCCGGAAGTGTTGGCAACCTTCCCAAAGTGCACAATATGGATATAAATTATGCCCAGTCGATGGTTTTTACGCCTTGTGATTTTGCTTTCCCTGCCAACGGGATCAAAGCTGAAGCAACACCAAATACTGAAATGATTGTAATTGCCGACCTCGACATTGATTTATTGCGCGAATTAAATCAATTTGGTAGCGTCAGAAACCTGAAAGACAGAAGAAAAGATATCTATGAGTTAAAAATGGTGAAAAAATAAGTGCGCAGATTCATAGTTTAAAGTTCCGGGCTTAAAGAACCCACCAAACCGGATTCCATCCCTATTTTCACAGTGGTGATCAGATGGAATCCATAAAGGTTTTGATTTCAGTGGCAGTGTTTTTTAACAATCCATTATTCATTAGCAGTTAACACTATGGTTTATATAAAGGAAATTATTGTTAATCATTTACACGGCGTTATTGATAAAAGAATTGAAACTGCAACCCGGGACATTCAAATAGCAAAAGAGTCACGCGATAACGAAACTAAAAGTACCGCCGGCGACAAATACGAAACAGGCAGGGCGATGGTGCAATTTGAAATTGAAAAATCAAATGTGCAATTAAACAAAGCAATTCAGCTTAAAAATGAACTGGCTCAAATTGATGTAAATAAAAAACTCAATAATGTAGTTTTTGGGAGCATTGTTAGAACCAACCAGGGGAACTATTTTATTTCTATTGGTTTAGGAACAATTATTATTGAGCAAGAAACATTTTATGCCATTTCTCTTGCTTCACCAATTGGCAAGGTATTAAACAGGAAGAAAGTAGGTGATAAAATCAATTTTCTAGGTAAAACAATCATTATAACTGAAATTCTGTAAATAATTTATCCTCAATTTTATGGCATAATTATTTAGTCTTTATATAAATTGATGCAATTGGCATTCAATTTATATAATTTTTAGAGTTTGTATGAATAAGTATTTTATCTTTCGTGATTAAATCAAATCCCTCATTTGAATGTTTGAGACTTATAAACCCATAGAATTTAACCCTTTTGAGAGAAAATCACTTGTTGAAGTAAAAAGACAATCTACAAGTTTTACTCAAAA
>JBFHJA010000481.1:0-3620 GCA_041596165.1 Draconibacterium sp.
AAAACAGTGGCAAAGTAATGTTAGGGCAACTGGCCTGGAGTGGCAATTTCAAAATCGATTTCGAAGTGGATTCCTACGAAAATTTGCGTTTGATTGCCGGGATAAATCCTTATGCGTCTGAATATGCGCTGCCTGCCAATGTAACATTCAAAACGCCATCGTTTATTTATACAATTTCTGATAACGGGACAGGAGAAGCCAGCCGCAACCTGCACACCTGGGCGCGCAAATACCGTGTTCTCGATGGCGAAGGCCAACGCCTGACTTTGCTCAATAATTGGGAGGCTACTTATTTCGATTTCGATGAAAATAAACTGACTGAACTTTTCAAGGATGCCAATGATTTGGGCGTTGATTTATTCCTGCTGGACGATGGTTGGTTTGGCAATAAATACCCACGCAACAACGACCGAGCCGGACTTGGCGACTGGCAGGAAAACGTAAAGAAACTGCCAAACGGAATTGGCTATTTGGTAAAAGAAGCCACAAAAGCCGGTGTGAAATTCGGTATTTGGATTGAACCCGAAATGGTAAACCCAAAAAGCGAACTCTATGAAAATCACATAGATTGGGTAATCCGCCAGCCCGAACGCCCCGAAGTTTATTTCCGCAACCAGTTGGTGCTTGACATGGCAAATCCCGAAGTGCAGGATTTCGTGTTTGGCATGGTTGATAACCTGTTCACCAAGAACCCCGACCTGGCATTTATAAAGTGGGATTGCAATTCTGTGATTTACAATGCTAATTCAGAGTTTCTAAAAAAACAGGGTTTGCCGCAATCGCATTTGTATGTTGATTATGTACACGGATTGTACAGCGTTTTAGAACGCCTGCGGGCTAAATACCCAAAAGTACCGATGATGCTTTGCTCGGGTGGCGGTGGCCGCGCTGATTATGAATTGCTGAAATATTTTACCGAGTTTTGGTTAAGCGATGACACCGAACCCATCGAACGGATTTTTATGCAGTGGGATTATTCGTATTTCTACCCTGCAATTGTAAGCGATAACCATGTTACAGACTGGGGAAAACAGCCGCTAAAATTCAGGGTTGACGTTGCAAGTATGGGAAAACTCGGCTTTGATATTGTTGCCGGAGAACTGAATGAAAACGATATGGAATTCGCGAAACAAGCCGTAAAAAATTACAACAGTTTTAAAGATATTGTTTGGCATGGCGATTTATACCGTTTGGTCAATCCGCATAAAAACAATATTGCTTCGTTGATGTACACAAGCACCGATAAAAGCAAAGCTATTGTTTTTAACTATTTGGTAAACAATCGTCAGCAAATCGACACTTCCGTTTTACCTGTCAAATTAAATGGATTGAATGCAAACAAAAAATACGAGGTAAAAGAAATAAATATTTACCCCGGAGCACGTTCTCCACTTGCAGAAAGTAAAGTATATTCGGGCGATTTTTTAATGAAAGTGGGAATAAACCCGTCAGTTAGTTTAAGAAGAACAAGTGTGGTTTTGGAAGTGAATGAGGTAAAGTAAATCAATTGAATAGTACATTAAATAAATATGATAAAAAAATTAGAATGGGGTTAAAACCCCTAACCTATTTGTATTTTACAAATCCGTTCACTGAAAAGACTGTGTAAAAACTGTTACAAAAACAGTTCTCTTTTGCACCGGGTTTCAACCCGGTGACTTTTATGAAAAATAGAAATTGGCTTTAGCCGTTAAATTTCAATAGTTTAAAGGCTAAAGCCACAGTTTGGTTTTGTGCTTTTATACACCGGGCTAAAGCCACGGTGCAAAAAAATCCTATTTTCACACAGCCTGTAAAGTGAACGGCAATAAGAAGTGCCTTTTGCATTTTTATTGCCGTCAGCTTAAGCTGACGGATGAGTTAAATTGTTGTTTAATGGGCTTTAGCCACATTTGTAATCTTATCTCATTTTTTTACATGATTCAATAAATTGAACAAAATATAAAAATATAAAACAATGACAAACAGAAGAGATTTCATCAAAAAAGGAACAGTAGTAGTTGGCGGATTGGCAATGGCAGGAAGCGGTGCAGCATTTGCATCAACTGCAAAAACCGGATATACAAGTAACCGGCCGCCAGTAGCAAAACGGCATTTTACTTCAGCAGCCGTTGAAAAAACAATAACAGCTACGAAAGCAAAACTAAAAGATCCAAAACTGGCATGGATGTTCGAAAACTGTTTCCCAAACACTTTGGATACAACCGTTGAATTCGGAACAAAAAACGGCAAACCCGACACTTTTGTAATTACCGGCGACATTCATGCCATGTGGTTGCGCGATTCATCGGCACAAGTGTGGCCCTACCTGCCTCTGGCAAAAGAAGATAAAGAATTGCAGAAATTATTAGCCGGAGTTATACATCGTCAAACATATTGCGTATTGCTCGATTCCTATGCAAATGCATTCAACAAGGAGTTGGTACCCGGCGAATGGGCAAAAGATGATACAGAAATGAAAGACGGTTTGCACGAACGCAAATGGGAAATCGATTCACTTGCCTACACAGTTCGTTTGGCCTACAATTATTGGAAGACAACTGGCGACACAACTATTTTTGATGCCGACTGGCAAAAAGCCGCTGCAAAAATTGTTGACACTTTTATCGTTCAGCAACGAAAAGACGGATTGGGACCTTATAAATTTGCGCGCGTAACCGACCGCCAATTGGATACATTATCGAATGGTGGTTATGGACGTCCCCTAAAACCGGTTGGTTTGATTAACTCTTCATTCCGTCCATCGGATGATGCTGCGACTTACGGATTTTTGATTCCTTCGAATTTGTTTGCAGTGATTTCACTCAAACAATTGGCAGAAATCAGTAACAAAGTAACCGGAGAAAAAACCTTCGCAAAAAAATGCACCGATTTGGCAGAGGAAGTAAATGCCGCTATTCAGAAATATGCAGTAATCGAACACAAAAAATATGGTAAAGTGTATGCTTTTGAAGTTGATGGTTTTGGGAACGCAACATTTATGGACGATGCAAACGTGCCAAGTTTGCTGGCTTTGCCCTACCTTGGTTCGGTTGAATTGAACGACCCGATTTACCAAAACACCCGCAAATTGGTTTGGAGCGAAGACAACCCATATTTCTTTAAAGGGAAAGCTGGCGAAGGAATTGGTGGTCCGCACGTGGGATACGACATGGTTTGGCCCATGAGCATCATCATGCGCGCCATGACAAGCACCGACGACAAAGAGATTGCCTGGTGTGTTAAAACTCTACGCAACACCGATGCCGAAACAGGTTTTATGCATGAAACTTTCCATAAAGATGACCCAATGAATTTTACCCGCTCCTGGTTTGCCTGGGCAAATACATTGTTTGGCGAGTTGATATTGAAATTGGTAAACGAAGGGAAAACGGATTTGTTGGGATAAGTGAGTTGTAGGTTTCGGGTTTAGAGTTTAAAGTAAAAAGTAAAAAAAAGTATCAGGAATAAAGTATGCCCGTCCGGACAATTCTGTCCATACGGGAATCCCCCAGCCTACTTCCAACCGCCACCCAAAGCGCGGTACAGTGAAACAACGGCATCGAGCTGTTGCAAGTGATCGTTTACACTGCTTAATTGCGCCCCCAAAAGACTTTGCTGCGCAGCCAAAACTTCAATAT
>JBFHJA010000482.1:0-3609 GCA_041596165.1 Draconibacterium sp.
CTCATGTTCAAGTTAATTAGGTACTTTGCACTGTTAAAGATAATATTTGAATCGAAACTGAATAATAAAAGCCTGCCTTATTTAGGATTATGCTATTTTTGATAAAACGTCAATCAAATAAAAATGATTTCAAGAAGAGATACTTTAAAAGGCCTTGCATTTGCAACCGGAGGAGCAGCATTTTTTCCAAGAACAACATTGACTCCCGAAAAACAAAAAACCAACCAGTTTTCATATTGTCTGAATACCAGCACCATTTCAGGTCAAAAAGTTGGATTTTTAAAAGAATTTGAAATCACTTCAAAAGCAGGATATGATGGAATTGAAATCTGGATTCGTGACCTGCAAAAATATTTAGATGAAGGTGGAAATTTAAAAGACCTGAAAAAGTATATTGAAGATTTAGGTTTACAGATTGAAAATGCTATAGGTTTTGCCCAATGGATTGTTGATGACGAAAAAACCAGAAATGCAGGAATTGAACAATTAAAAACGGAGATGGATTTGCTTGCACAAATAGGTTGCAAACGAATAGCAGCACCTCCTGCCGGGGCTACCAGCCAACCGTTCGCTGACTTATTTGAAATTGGGAAACGTTATAGAAAAATACTCGAACTTGGCGATACAACCGGGGTTATTCCAATTCTTGAATTTTGGGGAGCTACAGCAAGTTTGTACCACATTTCACAGGCTATTTTTGTGGCAACAGCAGCCAACCATCCCAAAGCCTGCATTTTACCCGATGTGTATCATATGTTTCGCGGTGGCAGTGGATTCGAATGTTTGAAACAGATTTCGGGCAACGCAATTGAAGTTTTTCATTTCAATGATTTTGTTACCGATATTCCGCGTGAAAATCAAACCGACAGCGACCGCGTTTATCCTGGTGATGGCGCTGCTCCTTACAAACAAATTATTACGGATTTATTTAATTCAGGAGGTAAGAAAGTTTTTTCGCTTGAATTGTTTAATGTAAACTACTGGAAAAAAGATGCGTTTGAAGTTGCAAATACAGGGTTAATTAAAATGAAAAAACTGGTTGAGACAACACTCTCCAACACTAAACATTAATATGCTGGCGTAAAATATTTTTTAATTCAACGGCTGGATGAATACCTACACCCTTCCATTGCACTTCTCCATTTTTAAAAATAATTACAGTTGGAATACTTCTAATTTGGTATTTGGTAGCAATCATCGGGTTTTTATCCACATTAACTTTAATAATCCTCACATTGTCTTTTAACTCCGATTTTACCTCTTTCAAAATTGGAGGCATTTGTTTGCATGGTCCGCACCAATCAGCATAAAAATCAACCAAAACTGGTTTTTCCGAATTAATTAAATTTAAAAATCTCTCGTTCACTTTTCTTCCCCTCCTTTATTTTTGCGTTTTTTAAGTATATCGCCAATAAAATCGCCAATCAGGTAACCCATAACAGCTCCCCACAATGTACTCCAGTACCATACCGACTTAATTGCACAAGTCCCGCTTTCGCAACCAACAAAACGCCAGTAAAGAAAGCCTCCGATTGCTCCTGCAATAAAAAAAATTATTTGTAGGCGGTTTGTTTTAAATAATGTTTTTGCATCCATCTTAAACTTTGAAACAAAATAAATACCACAAGGTTTCTTTTTCCTTCATTGAAAAAAATGATACTAAATAGATTTAATTGAAGAAAAAGGCTTGTGGGCAATAAAAAAAAAGAAGATGCCACATATTCACTAATAAAATAATTGAAAGATGATTACTTCCACATTTTCAATGCAACCATTTCCCCAAATTCAGGTAATCTAAGTTCATAAACACCTGATTTGTCTTGTGTGAAGAATCCTTTTTTAATCGGCTTGCCTGAGTATGGCGATATAAATTCATAGTTGTATTTTCCTTTGGGTAAGTTTAGTTTTACCCTTTTTGTTGAATTCCCTGTAAAAATCATGGCATACTGCAAGCCAGGTTGTGACATGGCTTGTACCTCCGAACCGGGCGAATGCGCAACAATCTGCAAATCAGGTTTCATTTTTACAAAATCAAGAGATTCTACAAAACCCCGGAGATAGGTAAGTTGTTTTCTCAGGTTTGTACTTCCACCGCCGGGAGCGTTGTTTACTCCGGAACCATCTTCTTTCCCAACATAAAACGAATAATCGAGGTTGTTAAAAACAGCCCCACCTGCCATCATAAACTGCCAAGCCTGCCTCAGATAAGTAGAATCTGAACTTCCGGCAAACCCTGATTCATCAAAACTTACAGGCCGATTCCAGCCATAATTCATCCAAACAGCTTCGGGCCAAACATAATGGAAGTTTAAAATTGAAATATTGGGATCCACCTTCTCTAACGAGCTTTTAAAGTTGCTGTAGTTCTGGGCTATCAAATGTTTATTCGGTAAACTGGCTTCAGTTTCTACAATTGTTTTTGTAATTACTTTTTGCCATTCGAGCGATGCTTCCGATGCCATATCTGCCCACTGAAACCAACCACCGCTTTTTGAATTTGGCGCTAATGTGCGCAAAGTTAACATACCCTTTTGAGGATCATCTGACCAGGGTTCGTTTTGTATTTCATAAAATACGTTCTCGAAAACATTTAATTCAGTTACAATTTTTTCCACCATTTTTTGCTGAATTTCTGTTAAATTGCCGTTGTCAAGTGTATTTGTTTTTTTGCGATCAAGATTGGCAGGAAGACTATTAATATTATTTCCCGGATTAAATGGGTGGCGTTCCCAACTTTCGTCACTATAAGTGGAGCAAAATAAAGTTACCTCTACAATAATGTCAAGTTCATTTGCCAACGAAATAAAATCGTTTAACCGACTAAAATACCCCGGGTTCCACTCATTGAGATCAAGTTTCTTTTCACCTTTGTATAATCCTGTTTCATCAACTCGTTTCCAGGGCGTGATGAAACTACCCACCTCCGGAGCCAATGTGTTTTTTTCAATACCAAAACTACCTGGAATTTCTACATACGAACCCATAAAAATGCGGGTATAATTCATCCCCTCATCCTGCATGGTTTGCAAATACTTTCTAAAATCGAAATCGGTATTTAAAACCGAACCATAATGTTCGGCTGAAGTTACAAGCACAGTTGGTTTTCCTTTGTAAATAAAGTAATGCGGATTTTCCGGATGAAGTGAAATTGGTTGGGCCAAAACATTTAATTGAATCAATAAAGAAAGTAAAAAGATGATTACAAGCTTGTTCATGGTAATTTGCTTTATTAATTTAGCCAATAAAAATAACGAAAAAAAGGGATTGAATAGACAGAAATTTTGTAATTGAGCGATTGAATAAAACTACAGAATACAGAACGACTCCAATTTAAACATTAGAACGTGTACTTTCAACCCGGAATTTTAAACTTTAAACTATTTCAAATTATGCCCAAAATAGAACTTTTCTTAGGAGACATTACAACACTTAAAGTTGATGCAATTGTAAATGCAGCCAACACAAGTTTGCTTGGTGGCGGTGGTGTTGACGGTGCAATCCACCGTGCCGCCGGGAAAGAGCTAATCGATGAATGTCGTATTTTGAAAGGCTGTAAAACCGGAGATGCAAAAATTACAAAAGGCTATAATCTTCCTGCTAAATTTATTA
>JBFHJA010000483.1:0-3609 GCA_041596165.1 Draconibacterium sp.
GCAATAAAAGGGAAAGTAATTTACGACGCACTCGAAGTTACAGGTTCATTCTCCGGTTCAAATTCAATGATAAATCAGATTTATAAAAATGCAACATGGGGAATCAAAGGGAATTACAGGAGCATTCCCACCGATTGTCCGCAGCGCGATGAAAGACAAGGCTGGTTGGGCGACCGTTCGGCAGAATGTACAGGTGAAAGTTACATTTTTGATATTTCGAAACTGTACAACAAATGGGTAACCGACATTAGCGATGCCCAGCTTGAAAACGGCAGCGTCCCCGACGTGGCTCCGGCGTACTGGCCTACCTACACCGATAATACGACATGGCCCGGCACTTTTCTTTTTGCATCCGACATGCTTTACACACAATATGGCGACCTGAAAACCATTGAAACCAACTATGCCGGAATGCGGAAATGGATAAACCACATGAGCACCTTTCTGGATAAGGGAATTATGCCAAAAGATACTTATGGCGATTGGTGTGTTCCGCCGGAAGATTTGAGATTGATAAATACAAGCGATCCAAGCCGCTTAACAAGTGCCGAATTTATTGGTACAGCCTATTTTTATTACGAATTAAATCTGATGCAGAAATTTGCGCTTTTGCTGGGAAAAACAGATGACGCGGCTGAATATTCAAAAACAGCCGAAACTGTTAAAACCGCATTCAATCAGAAATTTTCGGATAGCGCAGAAGCAAAATACAGCAACAACACAAGTACTGCCAATATATTAGCCCTTGCTTTCAATCTTGTTCCGCCTGAAAACAAGGAGAAAATCGTAGACAACCTATTGCAGAAAATATTGAGCGAAAACGGCGGCCATGTGGGAAACGGACTGATTGGCGGTCAGTGGCTGATGCGGGTACTTACCGAATCGGGCCACGCTGATGTTGCTTACATGTTGGCCACACAAACCACCTATCCAAGTTGGGGTTATATGGTTGAAAAAGGGGCGACTACCATTTGGGAATTGTGGAATGGCGATACGGGCGACCCCGGAATGAACTCAGGCAACCACGTGATGTTGCTTGGCGATTTAATCATTTGGTTTTACGAAGATTTGGCGGGTATAAAAGCTGATCCTGAAAATCCCGGGTTCAAAAATACAATTATGAAACCTTCGTTTAGCTGCGGAATCACTTCTGTTGATGCATCATACAATTCGGTTTACGGAAAAATAAACAGCAAATGGGAATTAAATAACGGCAATTTGAACTGGAATATGAAAATCCCGGCAAATACAACAGCAACAATTTACATTCCGGCCGGTGAAAAAGATGATGTGAAAGAAGGTGCAGGCAGCGCATCGCGTAGCAAAGGAGTTAAATATATTAAAGCGGAAGATGGCTGTTTCGTTTTTGAATTGCAGTCGGGGAGCTATGCTTTTAGTTCGAAAGGCATAAAGAAACAGCTTACGGCGAATTATGCCGCCACACCTGTAATCTCGCCAAAAGATACAATCCTGAACAAAGGGAATAGTTTGAAAATTGTGATTAGTTGTGCCGATTCACTTGCTGCAATTCATTACACAACCGATGGGTCGCTTGTGGATAAATCGTCGCCGGTTTACACGGGACCTTTTGAAATATCAGACAACACTACCGTCAGGGCAATAGCTTTTATCGAAGGATACAAGGAGAGCAACCAGGCAAGCGAAACATACAATGTTGTTGACCCCCATAAGAACGGCGTAACTTGGCTGTTTTACGAGGGAGAGTTTAAACTGAAGTTACCCGATTTTAAAAGTTTGAAACCATCAAAAAAAGGGACAACCTACAATATCAACCTAAAGAAATTAGATTTGCCCGGCGGAAGTTTTGCCATGCAGTTTTTTACAAATATCATGATAGAAAAGGCCGGGATTTATACTTTTTATATCAACTCAAACGATGGCAGCCAGCTCTATATCGATGATAAATTATTGGTTGAAAATGGCGGCGAACACGGTGCAAAGGAGCTTGGCAATACAGTTGAACTGGAAACGGGAATGCACAGTATTCGTGTCGATTATTTCCAGGCAGGTGGCGGAAAAGTATTGACGGTTTCCTATGAATCCGAAGAAATCAATAAACGATATCTTCCTGAATCAAACCTGTTTAAAACAAAAAATTGACTGAAATAATTTGAAATATTTTTAAAAACTAATTCAATATCATTTTAACGCTGTCAAGTCTAAGACGTTGACAGGTTTTATTCCAAATGGAATTGTCAGGTCTAATCATGACTTGTCAGCGTGCGAAGCTCCTGACAACGTCAATGAAAACAAAACAAAACAACATTTAAACAAAATCACACACCCATGAAACTCTTAACCAAAACAACCCTCATTCTTATCGTCCTTTCCTTGTTTTCATGCACACAAAAGGAATATGCTGATTATGTTGACCCACTTCTTGGTACTTCTAGTTCACGCTGGATGCTCTATCCTGGTCCCAGTCTTCCTTTTGGAATGGTAAAATTAAGCCCGGATAACACGGATGAGGGGCAGTATAAATTAGGCGCAGGTTACGAGTACAAAATCAATAGTATTACCGGTTTTGGGCATGTACATTCGTGGATGATGGGTAGTTTTGTTACAATGCCAACAACAGGCGAAATAAAGATAGCGCCGGGTACTGCGGATGATCCCGATTCAGGATATCGTTCAAGAATAAACAATAAAAATACAAAAGCTTCTGCCGGATACTATTCGGCAATATTGGAAGATTATGGAATAAAGGCTGAACTGACGGCAACTACACGCGGTGGATTTCAACGTTACACATTCCCAAAAACAGAAAGCGGGCAGGTATTGATTGATTTGCAGGGCACAGAAGAAGAACCCCCGACCATTCTCGATGCCGAAATTACAAAAGTCAGCGATACCGAAGTTGAAGGCTATATTCAGCGCGAAGCTGGTGAATGGAATGAATACACCCTCTATTTTGTTGCCCGCTTTAATCGCCCGTTTAAATCAATGGGTGGCTGGGAAGGAACAAAAATCCTCGATGAAACCGATCATATTAAAGTTGCTGAGATATCCGATTTAGGGGCATTCTTAAAATTTGATTTGAGTGAAGACCAAACGATATTGTTACAAACTGCAATTTCTTATGTAAGTATCGATCAGGCAAGGCTAAATTTAGTAACTGAAATGGACGGGTTTGCATGGAGCTTTGATGCTGCCCATAAGAATGCCCGCAAAGTTTGGAACGACCTGTTGGGAAAAATAAAAGTGGAGGGAGGCACCGAAACCGATAAACTGAAATTCTATACAAACCTTTATCGTACCTACAGTTCGCGCACGATTTTTAGTGACGTAAACGGGAAATACGTTGATATGTGTGAGAAAGTACAACAGGTAAATGGTTTTCCGGTGTATGGCTGCGATGCATTTTGGGGTTCGTTTTGGAACCTGAATCAACTTTGGAGTTTGGCCACCCCTAAAATGTATGATGAGTGGGTTAATTCGCTGCTTGAATTATATGACCGTGGCGGCTGGCTTCCCGATGCGCCGGGTGGTTTGGAGTATTCAAGTATTATGGTAGCTGCTCATCAGGTTCCATTTATTGTTACCGCCTGGCAAAAAGGGATTCGTGGTTTTGATGCTGAAAAAGCTTAC
>JBFHJA010000484.1:0-3595 GCA_041596165.1 Draconibacterium sp.
AACCGTTTAGCATTGGAACTTGGATTTTTCAGCAAAACAACAAGCGATTTGCTGGCATATGTTGCCCCGCCAATTTCAGTAGGAGCAGGTTATGCAATAACAAATGCAGGTTCAATCAGAAATAACGGACTTGAATATATCATCTCCTGGCACGATAAAATTGGAGATTTTAGCTATGGAATCAGCACAAACGGAGCAAGCGTAAAAAACGAAGTACTTTCTTTGGGGAACGACGATTCGGATATTGTTACCGGAAAATACCACCGTACTTCGGTGGGGCATTCGGTGGGTGCATTGTACGGATATGTGCAGGATGGAATTTTTCAGAATCAAACTGAGATTGACAATTACTTCCCGGCCTCGTGGATTTCACAACCCGGAGACATTCGATACAAAGACCTGGATGGTGACGGCAATATTACAAATAAGGACAGAGATTTCATCGGAAGTAGCATTCCAACTTTTACGTATGGAATAAATCTGAATGCAGCTTATAAAAACTTCGATCTCAATATCGATTTTAACGGATCTTATGGAAACCAAATTGTTAATACAAAGAAATTGCCCACTTACGCCCAGTTCAACTTTTACAATACATCTCTCGACCGCTGGCATGGAGATGGCACTTCAACTGTTGAGCCGGCACTTAATACTTCTCGGGGTAATAATTTTGAACCGTCAACCAACTTGCTCGAAAGTGGCGCATATTTTCGCATTCGTGCAATACAGTTAGGCTACAACATTCCTAAAAAAATCCTTAAAACAATAGGAAGCAGCAACTTCAGAATTTACCTGAATGCTCAAAATCCAATTACGTTTAAAAACAACAGCGGATATACTCCTGAAATTGGTGGTGGCATTCTGGATGGCGGCATTGATAATGGTGGTACATATCCAATTTCTTCAGTTTATACTGCAGGTGTATCAGTTAATTTTTAAGTCTGATGATTATGAAAAAGTTAATTTTATTTTTTACGATTGTGCTGTTAATAGCCTCTTGCAGCGATGATTTTCTGGATCGTTACCCAAAAGGGCGTTGGCATCATGGCAATTACACCCCTGACAATACGCTTGACAAAGGCATACTTGTTGAAGCGAAATTGGCAGAAGCTTATGGGACACTTCGCGGCTGGCCTTTTTGCTGGGCAAACTTCGGGATGAATAATTATACCACTCCGGATGTTGAAAAAGGAAGTACTCCAAGCGATGGCGGCGAGATAACCCAATTCAAGTCGTTGAGTTATACGGCAAGTAACGCCAATATAGCTGATTATTACAGTGCCTGCTACAAAAGCATTTACTTTACTAACGAAGCGCTTGCACTGGTAACAGCTCTGGAAGATACCGATATAAATAAACAGAAATATTTAGCTGAAGCCTTATTCATTCGTTCGGTGATGTATTACCGATTGGCCCAGGCTTTTGGTGGCGTACCCTTCGTTGATAAAGTACTCGCACAAAATGAAAAAACACCACCACGCTCCACTCGCAGTGAAATCTGGCAAAATGTGGAGCGAGATTTAAACATTGCAATACCATTTTTGCCTACCCGCCAAACACTATTAGGAAGCAGTAACGAAGGACGTGCCACACAAAATGCAGCACGGGCAGTATTGGCAAAAGTGCATATGTACCAGGAAAACTGGTCGGCTGCCTTGAATTTGACCTCAGCGATTATTGCTTCCGGCGACAATAGCCTGAATACTCCTTACGATCAGATATTTACCGAAGTTAACGAATACAACGACGAATCGGTATTTGAGGTTTATTGTCAGGAAAATCCTGCGGAACAAATTTATTTGGGAAGTCAGTTTGCACAAATTCAGGGTATCCGGGGTATTCCTAATTTAGGTTGGGGGTTCAATGCTCCAAGTCAGGTTTTGATGGATGCCTATGAACCTGGTGATCCGAGAAAAGCAGCTTCTGTAATTGCGGATGGAGACACGCTTGAAGGCAAGAAAATTAGGGCAGATGCAAACGGATACAAATTTTTTAACAAAAAGGCCTATACAAAACTTTCTGAACGGGGAATTTATGGTCGGCCACCGGAAGCGCAAGGAACCTGGGTAAATATTCGGGTTATTCGGTATGCCGATGTTGTATTGATGCACTCCGAAGCCGCCCTTGAAATGGGAAATACGAACGAAGCATTGGCAAAATTAGAAATGGTGAGGGCCCGAGCCCGGGGAGGAAACAACACCATACTACCTAAAATTACAACATCAGTAATCGATGAGTTAAGGGCAAAAATACATCAGGAACGGCGGATTGAACTGGCTATGGAATGGGAACGGTTTTACGACCTGGTGAGATGGAATGAAGCAAAAAATGTTATTCCAAATTTCGTTCAGGGAAAACACGAGCTTTTCCCTATTCCACAAACCGAAATTGATAAATCGGAAGGAATACTAACACAAAATCCAGGTTACTAAACAATTAACAATTTGCTATGAAAAACATCTTTGTTCTATTTATTTTGACATGCCTGTTGGCATGTGGTGAAGATTCACCACCAACTATAATTGTCGACAAAAATGATGATACCTATTCTCCGGCAAAAATTCAGCCGGTTCTAGATGAGTGGCAACGTAAAACATTCAGCTATTTCTACGAAGGTGGCGATCCGTTAACCGGAATGGCCTACGAAGGTAATGAAAGGGGAACCACAGTTACAACCGGAGGAAGTGGTTTCGGATTGATGGCGTTAATTGTTGGTTCAGAACGTGGCTGGATTACACATCAGCAAGCCGCAGAACGTACTCAAAAAATTGTTCGTTTTCTCGGCAAAGCAGAACGTTTTAAGGGAATGTGGTCGCACTGGTATAACACCGACGGCACTGCCCACCCATTCGGTAATCAAATACAAACGGGTGATGTAATTGAAAGTTCGTTTATGATGGCAGGATTACTCGCGGCTTCTGAATATTATTCCTCTAATTCAGCCGTCGAATCCGAAATCCGTGATTCTGTTGCATCATTTTGGAACACCCTCGACTGGAAATTTTATGCCCAATCGGGTAAAGCATTGCAATGGCTTTGGTTCTCACAGGAAAATCGGCTGGAACTCGAAATCAAAGGATGGAACGAAGGATGGATCTCCTACATTCTGGCTCTGGCGGCTCCTGAAAATCATACCATTTCAGAATCAGTTTATATACAAGGATGGCAAAGCAACGGTAGTTTTTATCATCAAAACCAGTCGTTTTATGGTTACAATCTTCCTTTAGGCGAAAACAAGGGTGGCCCATTGTTTTTTGCCCATTATTCATTTTTAGGATTAAATCCGCAAATGATAGAAGACAAATATGCCAATTACTGGATACAAAACGTAGCACATACAATGATAAACCGACATTATTGTGTAGCCGAAGCTCCGGCAGCATATAAATACGATGAAAGGAATTGGGGATTAACTGCATGCTATGGCGGAAAACCTCCATGGGAATACAAGGCTCGCTCTCCCTTAAACGATGATGGAGTTATAGCACCAACAGCAGCGTTGGCTTCTTATCCCTACACTCCGTTTTACAGCACCCAGGTTTTACTCAATCTGGCAAATAATTCATTAGTACATGGAACATACGGTTTTGCGGAT
>JBFHJA010000485.1:0-3591 GCA_041596165.1 Draconibacterium sp.
AGAAATATTTTGCGTGTTGCTTTGTGTCGAAACATAAGTTGTTTTGCATGAAAAGGAAACTAAAATCCAAGTTATCAACAATGTATAGCTGAAAGATCGAACCATTACGATTAAAGTATTAAATATTTTACATCTATTTTAGCCACGATTTGCACTACTACAATTAGAATTTGTATTGATTATGCGCGGTTCAAACATACATATAAAAATAGTTACTCGTTTTATTTTGATATTTTTTTTGGCATTTGCTGCTGTTTCACAAAATTTGATGGCACAAAGCAAAGAGGTTATCGCCGTTAGCGGTGACGGTATTTATAAACTCTTAAAACGAAATAGCATTGATCCCACAAAATACACCGATGCTTTTGTTGAACTCAATAAAACCCGATTGGGAAAAAACAATACTTTGTTTACAGGCGTAAAATATAAACTCCCTGATGACGCCAATACGGCAACAGAAACAAAAGCTTCCGAAACAGATTCTCCAACTCCTGCATCATCAACCAAAACTGCTTCCAAAACCATGCATTTCGATATGTTTGGTTCGAAATATGCTGATGTCGAGATTAAAACCAATGAATTAAAAGGGGCAATTTATTACCTAATCGCAGGGCACGGTGGTCCCGACCCGGGTGCCGTTGGAAAATATGAAAATCACCAGGTTTGCGAAGATGAATATGCATACGACGTTACCTTGAGAATGGCAAGAAACCTGATAGAAAAAGGGGCAACTGTATATATGATTACGCTTGACAAAAATGATGGGATTCGTGATGAAAGTTTCCTGAAGGCCGACAAAGACGAAGTTTGCTACCCCAATTTAACAATACCGCTGAATCAGGTAAAACGCCTGCACCAGCGGGTTGACGCCACAAATAAATTATACAAGCAAAACAGAAATGCTTTTCAACGGGTTATTATTGTTCACGTTGATTCACGAAGCAAAGGTGAAAACATCGATATTTTCTTTTACCACGACAGCCAAAGTAAAACAGGTAAAAAGGCAGCCACAATTCTACAACGCACTTTTCACAATAAATACAACGAACATCAACCCGGAAGAGGATATCAGGGAACTGTTTCTTCACGAAATTTGTATGTACTGAAAAATACATATCCGGCGGGAGTTTATATCGAACTGGCGAACATTAACCACCAGCGCGACATTAAACGGCTAATTATTGCCGACAACCGACAAGCAATTGCCAATTGGCTAACCGAAGGAATGGTTACCGATTTCAATACCAACAAATAACGATTTCATTCAAGTAACTTGCTGTTTTTGTTTGTTATAAATATATGGAAGAAAAACAGCCAATCATTTTATTTGACGGCTTTTGCAATTTATGCAATGGCACAGTTGACTTTTTAATGAAACATGACAAGAAAAAACAATTTAGTTTTGTTTCGCTACAGTCAGATAAAGGCAAAGTATTTATCCGTGAATATCAAATTCCATCCCATACGGATTCAGTTTTATTGATTAAATCAAATCACATATATTCTGAATCTGATGCAGTTGTAGAAATTGCAACAATGCTTAATTTTCCATGGAAATCGGCGGTGTGTTTAAAATTTTTACCGAAAATAATCCGGAACAGAATCTATCGCTTTGTAGCAAAAAACAGATACCGATGGTTCGGAAAAAGAGAAAGTTGCAGGATTTAAAATTCAAAACAACATAGAAATCAGCAACATGACAGGAATAAAAATAATGAATATATTCTATTAACCTTATTTGGATTTACCGAATCTAGATCCATACATTTTATTCAAATTCCAATTCCCCCGACTCAAAATCCTTAAACAATTTTGAAAGCAATCCCAACCAATTACTTATTCTTTTAATGGCTTCGGTAGTTTCTTCCGTAATTTCCTTTTTCTGAATTTTTAAAAGCAGGAAACCATAAATAGCATCCAAACTTGTTTGCACATCATTTTTTACCGCATTGCCCTTCATGTTCAATTCAGTTATTAATCCCGATATGGTTTGAAATTCGCTGACATAGGCTTTGTCAATTTCGCTTTCCATTAGTTTCAGATGGAGTTCGTTTATATCGTTTATCAGGTTAATTAAGAACTGTAAATGTCCTTTATCCTGAACCTGTTCTTTTTCCATCATAACCGCCAGGTTTTTATACCATTCCAATATTTCCTGTTTGGCTTTATCATCAGCCTGATATTGTGAAACCAATTTTGTTTCAATATTTGAAATACTAAACTGAAAAGCCCTGATCAAATCCTCGATCTGATACATATATAGAATATATTCGGCAATATTTTCTTTTCGTTTTTGTTTTGCTGTAAGCATAAAAGATGTTTAAAGTTTCGGGTTTAAAGTTCAAATTTTAAAGTAGTCACAGAGTGTTGCTGGGTGCAAATTCCAAACCCTGAACTTTGAACCTGAAACCCGGAACTATTTATATATCAAAGAAATCATCCAGTTCGCGGCGATCTTTTTTAGTTGGGCGGCCGGTTCCACGATCCCGTTCCAACCAGCGCATATTTTTTTGCATTTCCTCAATTTCGAGTACTTCGGGAGGAGTTACATCTTCTAAAAAATCGGCAGTTAATTTCGCCGACATTCTTTTCCCCGATAGTTCAAGAATTTTAAAGCTACGTACTATGGGCGATTTTCTGACTTTCACTATCTCACCAAGATGCACTGCCCGCGAAGGTTTTACAGGTAAATCTCCTATTGAAACATGACCTTTCCTGCACGCTTCGGTGGCCTGGCTTCTGGTTTTATAAATCCGTACAGCCCACAACCATTTATCAACACGTACATCTTCTGCCATTTTGCTATTTTTTATTAAAGAAATTCATGGTGCGTTCGGTTCCGATAGTTCCAAAACTGTTAATAATTTCGATGCAAGAATCTATTTTTTCGGGCAATTCTTTTGCTTCTTCCCTGCCCCATTCACCCAAAACATAATCAACCTGAAATCCTTTATGAAAATTGTCGCCAATACCAAACCTCAGACGCGCATAATCGTTTCGACCCAACACCTGATTAATATTTTCAAGTCCGTTATGCCCACCAGCGCCACCTTTTGCCCTTACACGGATTGTTCCAAATGGCAGAGCCAAATCATCAACCAAAACAAGCAGATTTGAGATTTCGATATTTTCTTTTTGCAGCCAATAAGCCACGGCCCGTCCACTTAAATTCATGTAAGTGGTGGGTTTCAGCAAAATAAAAGTACGGGCTTTGTATTTATACTCAGCCACAAAACCATATCGCTTATCGCTAAAACTAATATTGGACGCCCCGGCAAGAGCATCCAATATTTGAAAGCCAATATTATGGCGTGTATTTTTATATTCTGCCCCTATATTACCGAGACCGGCAATTAAGTACTTCACAGAATTAAATTTTTATTCGTTTGCAGTTTCTTCAGTTGCAGTTTCTACTTCTTCTTCTTCATCATCAACAGCTGCACCTGCCGCTGATCTGGCAGCCCTTGTGATTGTAACAGCTACAACAACATTCGATTTTTTATCAAGGATTTCAATATCTTTCAACGATAAATTGCCAACTTTAATACTTTGTCCGATTGCCAATTTAGTAACATCAATTTCGATATTGTC
>JBFHJA010000486.1:0-3586 GCA_041596165.1 Draconibacterium sp.
AATCACGTCAATTGGGGTGGCCTGCTGGTAAAATTCAAGAAAATGTTCGTTTTGTAACAAATCTGAATAGAATTTCTTGCTCTCCATTCCCATGTATTCAAGAATTTCAGCTGCTTCATTCTGCACTTCAGGTTCTTTTTTATTGAGTAACGAATTCAGGGTTGTTCCGGCAAGCATCAGTTCCAGGTTGTATGCAGCATTTATTTTGTTGGCAAATTTCTTTTCGATGGTTTCACCTTGTTCAGTTATTTTTAATTGTCCGGTAAGTGTTCCGTGTGGCAGGGAGCGCAAAAACCAGTGAACCGGTCCTGCTCCGCGACTTATGGAGCCACCTTTTCCGTGAAAAAATTTAATTTGAATGCCATGCTTTTTTGCGACTTCAGTAATTTCTTTTTGTGCTTTGTACAAATACCACGAACTTGCCAAAATTCCACCGTCTTTGTTACTATCGCTGTATCCAATCATTATTTCCTGGGTTTTTTGCGACAGGTTTTTTTCTTTTCGCTGAAATTCAAGGCTGTTTTGCACTTCCTGAAACCCGAAATATTCGTCCATGATTTTTGGGCTGGCAATTAAATCATCAATTGTTTCAAAGAGCGGTACCACCTGCAATTTCAGCACAAGTGTTTCCTCGAAAAATGTAAGGCCGGCTTCGCGGGCAAGAATGTAAACCATCATCATGTCGCTAACGTTTCGGGTCATGCTAATGATGAGTGAGCCAATGGAATTAGCTGAAAAATTCAAAATGTGTTTTTGTAAAACGTCAAAACATTCAAGCACATTTTTTGCTTCATCCGGTAAATTATTCACGTCGCGGACAAACGGACGGTTTGTGCGAAGTTCATCGGTAATTATTTCATTTTTTGTTTTTTTCGAAATGCCGTCATTCGCAGTTATGCCTGATTTCGACTCGTTTACAATCTGAATTAACGCTTTTTCGTAATAATTACTGTTTTGTCTGATGTCCAACTCCGCCAAATGAAATCCAAAAGTTTTAATAAAATGAATGGTTTGATTTACTTCGAAGTTTGCCAAAATGGTAACCCCCTGGTTTTTTAAACCTTCTTTTAAACATATTAAATCGTTGATGAGTTGATGCGATTCATAATAATTCCCGCGTTTATCAACAAGTTCAAATGTTTGTTCCAATCCCATTTTTATAGGAAGTTTTTCGAGGAGCAAAAGGACAAAAAGTTTGTAAGCTTCGTTTCGGTTTGCTGTTACAATTGGTTTTGTTTCGCTCCCTATTTCTGAAATTATTTCTTTAAATCTTTCTGAAAGTGGGGTCGGCAAATTTTGAATGTCGCAATAAAAACTCAGGTTTTCCGACAATCTGATGAGTTCTTTTTTAAGTATCAGAAAAGCATTTAAACGGAGTGTCAGTAATGTTTTTTGGGTAACTTCGGCAGTTACAAATGGATGGCCATCGCGGTCGCCGCCAATCCAGGTGCCAAATTTAAGTACCGGAAAATTATTGTTTTCAACAAGACTTTCAGCATTAAATCCTGAAAACTCCCATGCCTGCAAAAGCCTGCGGTTTAATAGGTTAACTATTTCGGGAAAAACATTAACAAAATAATGGATTACATTATCAAGCTCGGTTTCCACCTTTGGTTTTTCCATGTAATATTCGTCGATATGCCAGATTGAGGTAATTACCCGCTTTATTTCGTTGCGGTTTTCTTCAAGTTCGTATGAGTTGTACATTGAATTTAGTCTTTGAACTATGAGCAAATACAACTCGCGGTATTTTCTTAAAATTACTGGTCGTTTTGATTCGGTGGGGTGGGCTGTTAACACAGGCTGAACTTCAATTTCACTAAATATAGCTGAGATTTGCTCTTCATTAAATCCTCTGTTTTTAAGGATTTCAAAACTGTTTGCCCACAAACCGTTTATCGAACTTAAAGTGTTTTTGTCCTCAGCTTTGCGCCGGGTTTGCACTGCGCCATTTGTTTCTGCCAAATTGAGCAATTGAAAACAAATGGAATACATATGGAAATGTTTTTCGTTGAAATTGATATCATCGAAACTGTCGGTTTTTGAAATCCACGGAATGTGTTCAGCAAGTTCAAATTCGTTATTTTCAATAAGGACTTCCTTAAAACAATTCAGCAGAAATTCGAGATCGAAATAGGGTCTTCCAAGCTGCTGTTTTAGCGTATCTAATTGTTGCATAATTTAGTTTTTTATTGAAACAAAAAAAATGGTGTAAAGGTTTCCAAGGGTGTGGCTGATTCCCTTCCAACATCAAAATTGAAACAAAGTTTAGGATTAAATCATTAATATTAATTTAATAACGAAAGTATGCAGAATAATTACCAATACCTGAAGTTATAAGACAATCCGATCAATATTCCTAGAAACAAGTAGGAGCTTAGACTGCAAGAAAAACACATAAATCTGACTTGAAATTGTCAGGAACGTAAGGTGGTGCTCAGATGGGGAACAAAACCTTATGCTGATCGTAATGCTTCCATTTGGCTGCAGATTATCCAAAAATTCCAGAAAGCTTTATCTCGAGCTTTTTTTTGATCTGCACCGAAATGGACTTCGACGATATTTTACAGGTTTATTTATGGTGCTGTGAAATTGAGATCGACTTCCGGGAAGGAAAAACTTAGCTCAGGTATGCTCAGGTCCAAGTTAGATACCCATTTTTGAAAGAAGTCTTCCCGCTTTTATCCCGGTCATCTATGTATTATTGCAATTGGCAGGCTACAGAGCAAGTACAAAATCAAATATGGTAATGCCCACAAGACCAGAATGTTACCCGAAATGGAGTACAAAACGTAAAATTACAAGAGATTTATTGATCAATCATTCGCCCAAGGCGATAAGGGTTCAAGTCCCGCCCCAACACAATAACAACCAATCAAAAGTCTACTTTTATTAGTTCTAATTATTCAATAATAATTGATTGAGTATCTGATTTACTGCCATCCTTGATTTTTATATAATAAACTCCTGCGGCAACTTCAGTTAAATTCATGTCTTTTTTTAGCCGGCCGTTAATGTTAATGAGATTGTCCTGTAAAACATTTTTACCATTACTGTTATAAATTGTAATGATAATATCTTTGTTTACTAATCCTTCCGCTTCGACACTGAATTTTCCTTTGTTTGGATTTGGGAAAATCTTAATCCTTAAATTCTCATTCCAATTATTATCAAAGGATTGTGTTGTGTTTTCAATCCTAATTTCTTGATGACACAAATCAAAGTTTTTACATGCATCTGTGACTGTATAAGTGCGTTCTATTACGTTCGGTGTCAGGATTGTATCTTTGTATTCCGAAAATATATATAACCCGTCATAATTAGTTTCACACATATTTGAGAAAATGCCACCCCCTGTAATGAATTCATTTAATGAATTATATCCATCTGGTATATTTTCGCCTTCCTGAACTGAAATAGCAGGTGGACAAGTTAATGCTGAAACCGCTGGATTGATGATAATTATTTGTTGTTCACAAGTGGCGATATCACCATTTTCGTTTGTAATTGAATATTTCCGTGTTATAAATTCCTCACAGTTGTTTGAACCATTTATTTTATCACCATCCCACTGAAACGAAGATTC
>JBFHJA010000487.1:0-3569 GCA_041596165.1 Draconibacterium sp.
ATCATTTCTTTGTGACCGTGAATATGTGATTGCTCCATAACCTGATTGCCATTCAAACTTTCCGGCAACAAAGTTTTTTGTGTTTATCCATTTCGACGATTTGGACTTTACATTTTTCATTACATCCGAAACTGAAATTGACGGGTTTAACTCAAAAAATATGTGAACGTGGTCTTTGACTCCACCCACCGCCAACGAATAATTTTTGGTTTCTTTTAGAGTACCCGCTAGATATTTGTGCAATTCGTCAATCCATTCTTTTGAAATGTAATTGCCCCTTCCCTTTACAGAGAACACAGCATGTACATTTAGTTGGGTGTATGTGTTTGCCATAATTTGTAAAATCTATTTTAATATCCATTTATTTTAGCATTTAGAAAAACACCGTCCCTACGGGACTTATTTTCAGCGAATTAATTATTTTCTACCATAACTACGTCGCTATGCGACTTATTCGTACCTCAACGCTTCCACCGGGTTTCGGGTTGCTGCTTTCCAAGATTGAAAAGAAACCGTCAACAACGCAACCCCCAACGCCAGCAGCCCCGCCAGCGCAAAAATCCACCAACTTAAACTGGTTTTGTAGGCAAAGTTTTCGAGCCATTTGTGCATTGCATACCAGGCAATGGGTGTGGCAAGCACAAAGGCGATTGCTACCCAACGTATAAAATCTTTATTTAGCAGAATCAACACTTCAGAGATTTTGGCACCATTTATTTTGCGAATGCCGATTTCTTTGCTTCGCTGTTGAGTTGCAAAAGTAACCAGTCCGAATAAACCAAGACAAGAGATTAATATGGAGATAATTGTAAAAGAATTTACAATTCGGTAGGTGTTGTTATCTGCTGAGTAATTACTTTCAAAGTCCTTATCAAGGAAACTATAAGTGAACGGTTCATCAGGAACTATTGATTTCCATATCGTTTCAAGGAAAGGAAGTACCATGCCGACTTCCGACGTGTTAGTATGCGCTATTATATAGTTGTAGTCGGAATCACCGTTAAGAAAAAACGCGTAAGGTGCTATAATTTGGTGCAGGTCGGCAAAATGAAAATCCTTAACAACACCAATTATTTCAACTGAGGCGATGGCATTATTTCCTGCATTAAAGCTAAGTTTTTGACCGATTGCTTTGTCTGTAGGAATTGAAAACTTCCTAAGTGTTGCCTCATTGACAATGATTCTTGTATTAACGTCTCCCAAAAATTCTTCAGAGAACATTCTGCCAACTACCAATTCAAAACCCATCATCTGCATAAAATCTGGAGCAATACTATTGGTTTTTACAACACTCATTTCATCAATACTTTGATCCGGACGATATAATGACATATCACTTGGGTTCAGAATGCCAGGATAATAATAGGTTCCCGAAGCACCTGTGATATGATTGTTTTTTAAGATTTCGTTCCGTAGCGATGTATATTCTTTTTTTGCCAGATCGCTTCTCAATGGAATAACAATTTGCTGATCTTTTGTGAAACCCAATGGCTGATTTTTCATATACTTAATCTGATGCTGGATAACCATAGAAGCCACAACCAACCCAATTGCCACCACAAATTGAAATACAACCAATCCTTTACGAAAGCTTGTTGCCGAAACTGAATTTATAAATTTGCCTTTAATGGTGTCTGACGGTTTGAAAAGGGAGAGATAAAATGCCGGGTAACTTCCTGCAAGAAGTCCGGTCAATAAGGCCATTATCAGGAATGCCAAAGCTATTTTGGGGCTAAACAAATCGGAAATAAACAATGTCTTGTCCGAAATGTGGTTAAAAAGTGGTAAAAACAATACGGCTAACAGGATAGCAATAACCAGTGATAATGATGTAAGAACCATGGACTCTCCAAGAAACTGGACAACCAAACCTTTTTTACCGGCACCCATAACTTTACGAATTCCCACTTCCATACCACGCTTTGCCGAACCTGCTGTGGCCAGATTCATGAAATTAATACAAGCAATGAGCAAGGTAAATAGGGCAATAGAAGCCAACACATACAGATAGGTAGAGCTGGTTGTCGGTGTTACAATATTATCAATTTTGCTAAAAAGATGTATATTCCTTACCGGCAGTAAAGTCAATTCTTTGTCATAACCCGCTATATTTAACTCCTTACCCGCATATTTTTCAACAAAAGCCGGTAACTTCTTATTAAATTCCAAGGCCTGCGCTTTCGGGTTTAATCGAACGTAAGTGTAAAACATATTGTTATTAGTGAAGTCTAGTTTTGAATTTCTCAGATAATCGCCAACCCAGCCTGAAGTCATTGGAAGAAAATACCGGGCATCAATATGCGACCGGGAACTTTCATCGCGAAATACGCCTGTTACCGTAAAACTTTTGCCATTACCATCCGTTCCTCCAACCAGAATAGTTCTATTCAGTGCCGATTCGTTCCCAAACAGTTTTCTTGCTATATCTTCCGACAAAACAACCGACTGAGGGTCTTGTAAGGCTGTATGTGCATTCCCTTCTAAAAACTGATAGGTGAACATGTCGAAAAATGTGGAGTCTACATGAATTCCCTTTGTTTCGTAAATTGATTTTACGTTACCTCCCGTCTCATTAACCTTGAGTAATGTTTTGGTTTCAAGAAAATTACACCAAACTCTGGTCACCTGATCAACCTCTGGAAATTCAGCTTTAAGTGCCTGCGCATAAAGAGCCGGGGCTCTTGGGTTATCCATGTTATCTCCATTTGTTTGCGAGTTTACACTTCTTACAAGGAATAAGTCATCAATATGCTTCTGATGTTTATCGAATGAAAGTTCGCTATTGATATAAAGCAGCAATAACATGCAACACGCCATTCCTACTGATAAACCAAATATATTAATGGCGGAAAACATTTTCTTTTTCCATAAAGTTCTCCATGCTATTCTAAAATAATTTCCTATCATGATGCTGTTTTTATTGTCTAACCATATTTAAAATCAAAACTTCACTCATATCTTAAGGCTTCAACCGGATTTCTTGTAGCCGCTTTCCACGATTGAAAAGAAACTGTCAGCAGCGCAATTCCCAACGCCAGCAAACCGGCCAGTGCAAAAATCCACCAACTTAATTCGGTTTTGTAGGCAAAGTTTTCGAGCCATTTATTCATGGCGAAATATGCAATTGGAGTGGCGATTAGAAATGCAATTGCTACCCATTTTACAAAGTCTTTATTCAGCATAACCAACACTTCTGAAATTTTTGCGCCGTTTACTTTTCGGATGCCAATTTCTTTTGTGCGTTGTTGAGAAATAAATAACGATAGTGCGCTAATTCCGATAATACTGATTAATAAAGCGATAGTTGAGAACGCAAAAAGAATGCGGCTCAAAATGGTTTCTGCTTTGTATTGTTGGGCGATTTTCTCGTCCATAAAAAATGAATTGAATTCCTGATTGGGAAAATGGGTATCCCAAACTTCCTTAATTTTGCTGACAGTTGCATGTAGATTGCTTCCTTTTATTCGAACATGTATAAACCGTGCCCTGTTGTTCGATTCGTCAAGCCAAAAGGCAAAATCGCCAATTTGTTCGTGTGCTGAATTGAAGTTAAAGTCTTCAACTACCCC
>JBFHJA010000488.1:0-3566 GCA_041596165.1 Draconibacterium sp.
ATTTTTATTAACGGGCTGAAAAATTGGAATTTATACGATAAAGTTTGGCAGGCTGGAGTAATGTTGTTACCAGTTCAATCAGTAGGAGTTATGGGCGATGAACGCACTTACGAATTTACGGTGGCGTTGCGTGCTGTGGCTTCCACCGATGGAATGACTGCCGACTGGGTGCACTTACCCTATGATTTTCTTGCCAAAATGTCAAACGAAATCATAAATAAAGTTAAAGGAATAAATCGTGTAGTTTATGATATCAGCTCAAAACCCCCTGCAACAATAGAGTGGGAATAAATGTTAGAATGAATATGATTTCCTGATAATCTGTAAATTATTATAGTGGTCTGGTAATTGTGAAGTATATTGAATTGAATAATAAAAATAAAATTGATGTATAAAAAACAATTTAAAAAATATAGAAATATTGGAGTAATCTTTCTGTTATCGATAATGTTTACTTTGCCATCCTCATTTTTATCAGCACAGGAATCGGTACAACAAAACCAACTTAAATTTGGCAGATTACTGCGATTAATTGACGGTTATTATGTTGACTCTGTGAATGTTGAAAAATTAACTGAAAAAGCAATTGTTAGTGTTTTAAGTGAGTTGGATCCTCATTCAGTTTACATGTCGAAAGATGAAGTAGATAAAATGAACGAACCACTGGTAGGTAATTTTGAGGGAATTGGGATTTCCTTTAACATATTCAAAGATACTTTACTTGTATTATCCACAATTTCAGGTGGTCCGTCAGAAAAAGTTGGACTTTTGGCAGGCGATCGTATTATTGAAGTTGACAAAAAACCTGTTGCTGGCATCGGAATAAAAAACAGCGACGTGTTTGATTTGTTGAGAGGCGACAAAGGGACCAAAGTTGAATTAAAAGTCCTCCGTAAACATTCACCTGAATTACTTGATTTCACAATTATACGCGACAAAATACCAATCTTCAGCCTCGATGCATCTTACATGATCAATAAAAACACAGGGCTTATTAAACTAAACAAATTTTCGGCAACAACAACCGATGAATTTGTTGAAGCAATGAAGGATTTGAAAAAACAAAATATCCAGAACCTGATTTTGGATTTGCGTGGAAATGGTGGTGGATATTTGAAAACAGCTATCGAAATTTCAGAACAATTTCTAAAAAATAATGATTTGGTGGTTTACACAAGCGGATTAAACGAATCCAAAAGAGATTACAATGCATCATCAAGCGGGGAATTCAAAAAAGGAAACCTTGTAGTTTTGGTTGACGAATCTTCCGCTTCGGCAAGTGAAATTGTTGCCGGTGCAATTCAGGATTGGGACCGGGGAGTTATAATTGGCCGACGCACTTTTGGAAAAGGATTAGTACAAAAACCATATTATTTAACCGATGGTTCGATGGTGAGGTTAACTACCGCACATTATTATACACCAAGTGGGCGATGCATTCAAAAACCTTACGATGAAGGAGTTGCAGCATATCGAAAAGATTATGAAAAACGGTTTACTGCAGGCGAAATGTTTAGTGCCGACAGCATTGTTTTTTCTGATACAATTACATACAAAACCCTTTTAAATGGAAGGACAGTTCATAGCGGCGGCGGTGTGATGCCCGACATTTTTATACCAATGGACACTTCGGTTCACTACAGCTACATTAACAGACTTCGCAGAAACAACATAGTTTACAATTTTGCACTTGAATATATCGATAAAAACAGAAATGATATTAAATCAAAATACCCGGTTTTTAAAGATTTTGAAAACAAGTATGAAACTTCGGATAAAATGATTTCTGAAATAGTTGAAATTGGTGTAAAAGACGGAATCGAGAAAAATGAAGAAAGTCTTGCCTTTGGATTATCAGATCTTAAAAAAGAAATTAAGGCAATAATTGCCCGCGATATATATTCACGCGATGATTTTTACAAGATTTATTATAATGACGACGAGGCTGTTATAGAGGCTTTAAAAGTCATTGAGAATCAAAAAAACTATAATAATCTTTTGGTTTCCACACAACATTAATACATGGTGCATTCAATAACGGAATGGCTTCTGTTCAATAAAATTGAAGTATTGGGAGCCATTCTTGGTATTTTATATATCCGGTTCTCAATAAGGCAAAACATTTTTACCTGGCCAACTGGTATATTAACCTCATCGCTTTATATCGTTGTATTCTTTAATTCGGCGCTGTATGCTGCCATGGGATTACAATTTTATTACGTTGTAATCAGCATTTACGGCTGGTATTACTGGTTAAATGGAAAGAAGGACGATAATAAATCACAAATTCCAGTTCGCACAGTTAATAAAAGCCTGTGGATAAAAATTGCTATAGTTTCGATAATACTTTTTTTTCTGCTTCGATATATTCTGATTAATTTTTCTGATTCTGATGTACCGAATTTAGATTCCCTGACAACCTCGTTGAGCATTGTTGCAACCTGGATGCTCGCAAAAAAATACATTGAAAATTGGTTAATATGGATTTTTGTAGATATCACATCTATCGGGTTGTACATTTACAAAAGCCTTTGGCCAACTGTAATTCTATTTATTGTTTACACAGTTTTAGCTTATTTCGGGTATATTGAATGGAAAAAAGATTTAAAAACAAAGAATTGAAAATCAAACCTAAAATAATTGTCATCACAGGTGCCGAATCAACAGGTAAAACGACACTTACAGAACAAGTTGCCAGACATTTTAATGTGCCATTTATTCCTGAAATTGCCCGCGGATATGTTGAAAATCTTCATAGAAAATATACTTTCCAGGATGTTGAAACAATAGCCAAAATGCAAATCGAACAATTTAACCAGTCAATTAAAACTGATGCGCCTTATATTTTCCTTGATACATGGCTAATTGTTACCAAAATCTGGTTTGAATTTGTTTATCATCGAACACCGGATTGGTTAATTTCAGAAATAATAAAGACAAAAATTGATTTGTTTTTAGTCTGCGATATCGATTTACCCTGGATTTACGATCCCGTAAGAGAAAATGGTGGAGAAAACAGGGAAATACTTCATAACAAGTACATTGAAGAAATAAAAAATTTCAATTTTAATTACAGGGTTGTTCAGGGTACTGATAATGATCGATTTATAAATGCACTTCGTTTTTTATCCGAATTGAAATAAAATTTCAACAAGTACAATGTTTGTGTGTTTAATTAGCAGTGTAAAAAATAGTGTGTAGCTTTGAAACTTAATATTCAGAATAAGAATGAAAACAACAGAATTTGATAATAAAATATCACAAACAATTCAAAAACTAAGTGATCCAAAGTCATATCAAATAGTTTGTCATCAGCACAAAATAGGAGAACCAATGCCCTCCATTGTAAATTTGAGCAAAATTATTGATTTGGTTCGCGAAATATTGTTTCCGGGATATTTTGGAAACACAACCCTGCGGAACAACGCAACCCAACATTACATGGGTGTGTATGTAGATGAGTTGTATAGTTTGCTAAGTGAAGAAATTCTGGCAGGAATGTGCTTTGAATGCCAGGACGAAAGCTCAAATAAGGTTGAAAAACACCAACAAAAAGCAAAACAAGC
>JBFHJA010000489.1:0-3564 GCA_041596165.1 Draconibacterium sp.
AAGATAAAAAAATCAATGTAGATTTTATACTAAAAATTGAGGTTTCAAACATTTCTTTGTTAATAAATTCAGATTGAAAAAACACGACATATCCACAAATTACCAAATACCAAAAGACAGACAGAAATAAAACAACATATTCCAGGTCTCAAAATACAAATTTTTCAAGCTTTCAAAAAATACAAATTCCAACCCATGTTTTTGAATGTTTTGATCTTAGGATTTACAAGCATGTCTGCACTGTCGGGTTTGATTTTGAGAAATTGATTTTTGAGAAATTCACTCATTTTCTTTTAATTACAAATTAAATTTGAATGTCATGTGCTCTCCACTTGATTTTTAAATCGAAAGTTTTGCAAAAGATTAAAAAAACTAATTTTAACTTTACTGACAAATTGAATTACCAAGATGCTTCTGATTAGATTAATATTTGAAAGTTTCACTTTTGCTTTTAATTCACTAAAAGCAAATAGATTACGTACTTTTTTATCACTTTTGGGTATCACCATTGGTATTTTTGCAATTATTTCAGTTTTTACTGTTATCGATTCGCTCGAGAAATTCATACGAGAAAGCCTCGACAGCATGGGAAGCAACATGGTGTATATCCAGAAATGGCCGTGGATGCCGCCGGAAGGGGAATCTGAATATCCGTGGTGGCGATATTTAAACCGGCCAGCACCCGAATTTGAGGAAACAGACGAAATATTAAAAAGAGGCAATTCAGTTGAAAATGCAGCATTTTTGTTTGGTTTTTCGCGTACTGCACAGGCAGGAAGCGATAAAATGGACAATGTTACAATAATGGCCACAACTTATGGCATACTTGATGTTTGGGGATTAAAGGTTGCACGTGGCCGGTATTTTACCGAAAGTGAAATGCGGAGCGGAACACCTGTAACAGTTATTGGAGCAGAAATCGCCGAAAAACTTTTCCCTGGTCTTGATCCCATCAGCAGAGATTTAAAAATACAGGGGATAAAATTTCAGATTATTGGAGTTTACGAGAAAAAAGGGCAGGATGCATTTCAGACCTCAATGGATAAAAACATCCATATCTCTGCCGTAAAATCCTTTAATATGATTGACATTAGAAACCGCGACAGGGGACAAACACTTTGTGTAAAGTCGAAACCAAATATTGATAGCGACAAATTTGTTGCTGAACTGGAAGGGATCATGAGAAACCTGCACAGGTTAAAACCCATGGAAGAAAACGATTTTGCGTTGAATGAAGTGAGTTTGATTGCCAATCAATTCGACCAGTTTTTTATTGTCTTTAACATGGCTGGCTGGATAATCGGGGGATTTTCAATTCTTGTGGGTGGTTTCGGGATTGCCAATATTATGTTTGTTTCGGTAAAAGAACGCACTAAGGTAATCGGCATCCAAAAATCGCTTGGCGCAAAACGCTACTTCATTTTGCTGCAATTTATTTTTGAAGCTATTGTACTTTCCTTAATCGGGGGGGTGCTTGGATTGATCCTTATTTTCATAGGCACAATAATCGTTGGGTATGTCAGCGATTTTACTATAGTGTTAACTATTAGCAACATAATTACAGGATTAATAATTTCAAGTGTTATCGGTTTTATTGCCGGATTTATGCCAGCCCGTTCTGCTGCCCGACTTGATCCGGTTGTTGCGATGAATTCTGTGTAGAATTATCAGTGCTAAACTTCCTTAAAAAATATCCAATAGAGAACACTCAATTTTGAATCTTCAATTTGAAGAATTATTGAAAACTGGGCGTTGAAAATTCGTTATTGGATTTTTTTTGATTTAGTTATACCATCTTTGGAATTGATAGCATGACCGGGAAATTCTTTATTTCAATCAAAACCAAGGTGCAAAATTGCATCGCCTTTATAAACAATTGGGGCGTGGTTTAGTCCGATAATATGGCCGCTTTGCGGGATTTTAACTTTGTATTCAAAACGTCCGTACGGATCGGAAATGACACCAATCACATCTCCTTTTTCCACTTTTGAACCATCTTTTACAAAAAACCTGAACAAGCCACCATATTTTGCCCGTAACCAGGTTGAACTTTTGATTACAACTGCACCATTTGTTTTATTATTTTCAAGTTCTTTTGAAAAATCGCGTATTCCCAAATGATGCATTATTCTGAGCGTTCCTTCCACACCACGGTTTGTAATGCGCTGGTTAAAATCGAGCGCTTTTCCTCCTTCAAAAAGTAGTACTTTTTTGTTGACAGAAGTAGAAGCCTGCCTGAATGATTTTTCGCGTTCGTTGGCATAAACAATAAAACGCGGATTGAATATCTTTGCAAGTTCGAGCAATTCGCTGTTATTCTTCGAAATACGAATTTGCGAAGAATTAAACCTTCGCGCCCCGCCTGTATGAAAATCGATACAATAATCAATGTGAGGGATTATTTCGTTCATCATGTGGTAGGCAAAAATACTTGCCAGCGAACCGTTTTTTGAGCCTGGAAACGAGCGATTTAAATCTTTACCATCAGGAAATTCGCGGGTTTGGTTCAAAAACCCAAAAACATTTAAAGTGGGAATGCTGATTACCATTCCTTTTTCGGGTTTTGTATATTTCTTTACAAGCATTTCACGCACAATTTCAACCCCGTTTAGCTCATTGCCATGAATTCCGGCATTTAAAAGTAAAACCGGTCCGTCTTCTTTTGCACGTTCGATTATAACAGGTATTTCAATCTTTGTGTGTGTGTGCAAGCGGGCAATATCAAAGTTTAAAATCCGCTTTTGCCCCACATTTATCTGTTCGCCAAGTATTGTAATTTTTTTTTGCTTGTTCATTTAATATCAGGTATGTCGTTCAACATAACGAATAATACTTTTTGCAATATCGGTACCTGTAGCCGACTCAATGCCTTCGAGTCCGGGAGAGGAATTTACTTCCAGTATTAACGGACCGTGGTTTGACTGAAGCAAATCGACACCACAAACGCCAAGTCCCATTGCTTTCGCAGCTTTTAAAGCTGCATTTTCCTCATCCTCCGTAAGTTGAATTATTTGAGCTGTTCCTCCACGATGTAAATTCGATCTGAATTCTCCCTCCTTCCCCTGACGTTTCATTGCTCCAACAACCACGCCGTCGACCACGAATGCGCGAATATCGGCACCTTTCGCTTCTTTTATAAATTCCTGTACAATTACACGGATCTTCAATCCATTAAAAGCTTCAATAACCGATTCAGCCGCATTATCTGTCTCAGCAAGAACTACTCCCAATCCTTGTGTTCCTTCCAGTAGTTTTATTACAACAGGCGCACCTCCCGCCCTTTGTATAATGTCTTTTACATTTTTGGAATAATTGGTAAAAATCGTTTTCGGCAAACCAAGTCCAGCCCTTGATAAAATCTGCAAACTACGGAGTTTATCACGCGAACGAACGAGCGCCTGTGACTCAACTGCAGTAAAAACCTTCATCATTTCGAATTGACGAACTACCGCTGTGCCAAAAAAAGTTACCGAAGCTCCAATTCTGGGAATCACGGCATCAACACCTTCCAATTCTTTCCCTTTGTATATTATAATTGGTTTTTTTTTCTCAATTAGTAAATCA
>JBFHJA010000490.1:0-3562 GCA_041596165.1 Draconibacterium sp.
GTTATGGTTTTTTATCGGAAAATGCAACCTTTGCAAGAAGGTGTAAGGAAGAAGGGATAATATTTATCGGGCCTTCACCAGAAGTTATAGTGCAAATGGGTGATAAAATAATGGCCCGCGAAGCAATGACAAAAGCCGGAATCCCTGTGGTACCAGGTACTCCCAATAGTATTTCCGACGAAAATGAAGTTTTAAATATTATAAAAGAAATTGAACTTCCGATAATGATTAAGGCAGCTGCCGGTGGCGGAGGTAAAGGAATGAGACTGGTAAAAAAGGAATCGGAAATTGTTTCGGCAGTTCGTGCCGCACGTTCAGAAGCACTTTCGTCTTTTGGTGACGATTCTGTATATATTGAAAAATATATTACCTCGCCGCATCATATTGAATACCAAATATTGGCTGACCAACATGGAAACGTAATCCATCTTTTCGAACGCGAATGTTCCATTCAAAGACGCCACCAAAAAATGATCGAAGAAACACCATCTCCCCTGTTAACACCTGAGTTGCGAACAAGAATGGGGCAATCAGCTGTTGATGCAGCAAAGGCAGTAAATTACACAGGTGCCGGAACTATCGAATTTCTTGTTGACAATAATCTAAATTACTATTTCCTTGAAATGAATACCCGTCTGCAGGTAGAACATCCAATTACTGAACGGGTTACCGGGGTTGACCTGGTGAAACAACAGATCAAAATTGCAGAAGGGAATATTCTTGAATTCAAACAGGAAGATTTATACCAAAGAGGCCATTCAATTGAATGCAGAATTTATGCAGAAGACCCTGATAACAATTTCATGCCCAGTCCCGGAAAAATCTATAAAATTTCGGAACCACTTGGGTTAGGAGTCCGCACAGACGGTTATGTATATGAAGGTTATGAAATCCCTATTTATTACGATCCGATGATTTCAAAATTAATCGTGTGGGGGAAAACCCGCGATGAAGCCATAAACCGAATGAGAAGAGCTTTATATGAATATAAAATTACGGGTATAAAAACTTCAATTAAATACCTCGAACGAATTATGAGTAATACCAATTTTATTGAAGGAAATTACGATACTCATTTTATAGAAAATAATCAGGAGCAGTTAATGGAAAACTCAAATTGTGACGAATGCAGTGACATGGTAATTGTTGCAGCATTTATTGATTATTTGCAAAAGATAAGTAGCACGCAGGAATCTACAAATGATTTTGCTTTGCCACAAAGTCGCTGGAAAAAAATACCATACATCAATCATTTTTAAAAAACAAATAATGGCTATTGAAATAAAAGTTGGGGACAGAATTGCCTGGGTAGACCTTCGCGGACAGGATGGAAACCTGCTTGAAATTGAAGTGGATGGAAAAATCCTTAAAGTTGATGTGATGCACACAGCCGATGGAACATTTTCAATCTTGGAGAGCGGGCATTCCTATAACATTGAACTGGTACCACGAAAACAACCTAAAAAATATACAGCTTATACACTTTATCAGGAATTTGAAGTTGAGATTATTGATGCTGAGGCAAGATACCTGCTTGATCGTGGCACAAATGCCTTTGCTTCTTCCGAAAAGAAAATCTATTCGCCAATGCCGGGCAAGGTTGTCAAAGTATTTGTAACCGAAGGTGACGAAGTAACCGAAGGCCAAACTGCTGTTGTAATTTCAGCAATGAAAATGGAGAGTGAATATAAGATTCCGATGGATGGAAAGGTAAAAAAAGTTAGCGTAAAAAATGGCGACACCATTGAAGGAAATCAAATATTAATTGAACTTGAATAAAAAGAAATATCGTATGAATTTACTAGACAAATATACCTTGCTTGACGACCTGAATAAAAAAGCAGAACAAGGAGGTGGCCAGGAAAGGATTGAAAAACAGCATGCAGCCGGTAAAAAATCAGCCAGGGAACGTATCCTTCAATTGCTTGACCCGGGAACGTTTAACGAAATAGATAAATTAGTTACCCACCGAAGTTACGACTTTGGAATGGAACAGAACAAAATCCTTGGTGATGGATTAATTTCGGGATATGGAAAAGTAAAAGGACGACTTGTTTATGTTTTTGCTCAGGATTTTACAGTATTTGGAGGATCGCTGAGCCGCGCCAATGCCGATAAAATTGTAAAAATCCAAAAACTCGCACTTCAAATGGGAGCTCCGTTAGTTGGATTAAATGATTCGGGTGGTGCCCGTATTCAGGAAGGTGTTGAAAGTCTGGCAGGTTATGCTGATATATTTTACAACAACGTAATTTCATCAGGTGTAATTCCACAAATTTCTGCAATACTCGGTCCTTGCGCTGGCGGAGCGGTTTACTCCCCTGCCCTAACCGATTTTATTTTTATGGTGAACGAAAAAAGCCACATGTTTGTAACAGGCCCGGAAGTAATTAAAACAGTTACACACGAGGATGTTACAAAAGAAGAACTTGGAGGTGCTTTCACACACAACAGTAAAAGCGGGGTTGCCCATTTCAATGGAAAAGACGAGGATCAAACAATAATGATGATCCGCGAGTTGTTAAGCTTTCTTCCCTCAAACAACCTTGAAGATCCACCAGTTAAAACTACAATTGATCCATCGGACAGAGTTGAAGAAAGTTTGCAGGATATTGTACCGGCAGATCCAAATAAACCTTACGACATGCACGATATTATTCAAAAGGTGATTGACAATAACCACTTTTTGGAAGTACAGGCACAATATGCACAAAATATTATTGTAGGTTTTGCACGTTTTGGCGGAAAGCCAGTTGGTATAGTTGCCAACCAACCCAATCATTTAGCAGGTGTTCTGGATATAAACTCCTCGGTGAAAGCTGCCCGCTTTGTTCGTTTTTGCGATGCTTTCAATATTCCGATAGTAACTTTTGTTGATGTACCCGGATTTTTACCCGGAACAAGTCAGGAGTTTGGTGGAATTATAAAACATGGAGCAAAATTATTGTATGCCTTTGCTGAAGCTACAGTTCCAAAAATTACAATCATTACCCGCAAAGCATACGGCGGGGCTTATGATGTGATGTCGAGCAAACATATTGGTGCTGATGTAAATTTTGCATACCCCACTTCTGAAATTGCCGTGATGGGGCCGGAAGGTGCCATCAATATTATTCACAAGAATAATTTTACCGATGAAGAACGATTGGTTGCAGTTCAGGATTACCGCGATAAATTTGCAAATCCATATAAAGCAGCTTCTTTGGGTTATATCGATGAAATTATTTATCCGCGCGATACACGTAAAAAAATTATAGGTGCTTTGGATATGACACAAAATAAACGGAAATCAAATCCGCCTAAAAAGCATGGAAATATTCCTTTGTAGATTGATTTATAAATTAATTAACTGTTTCAACCAGGAAAAAATCCATTTCGATGACGAAATGGATTTTTTTTTGATCGATTCATTCTTCCAATAGTTTGATAAATAGCAAATTATTTTTACTTTTGCGCTTCCAAAAATTTTGGAAAATAGATATTAATAATTTAAAAATTAGTTGATTATGTTGAATCAGTACGAAACCGTCTTCATTTGTACTCCCGTTTTATCTGAGCCACA
>JBFHJA010000491.1:0-3555 GCA_041596165.1 Draconibacterium sp.
ATGCAATTCAAAAATATCAGTAACAGGCGGAGCGGCAAATTTTCCCGTAATTTGACCTTTCGTATTCCAAAGTGCCCGCGAACACGCAAACATCAGCGCCAAAGCATGGTCAGAAACTGCATGATTTGCATATCCCTGAACGTTGGACACTTTTACTCCAAAATGGGTACAAGCTTCAATATCAACGTTATCAAATCCAACTCCATACCTTACCACTGCTTTAAGGTTTTTCATTTTCGAAAGAAACTCTTCATCAATTTGGGTGTGCCTTACTAAAATGCCATGGGCATGTTTGGCAAACTCAATTTTTTCTGATTTATCACCCTCGTAAGTTGGGTGGATTTCCAGATTGAATCCGTTTCCTTCAAAAAGATCTTTTTCAAACGTGTATGATTTATAGCCTGAGTCGAGAATAACAACATTCATCGTATTGATTCTAATTATTTATTTTTTATCCCCAATCTTTCTTTTCACAAAGAGTGTTATAACATAATACCATATTTTAAGATAAAGCGGTAATGGCTCCTTTGTAAGGAATTCATATATTTTTTTAGCCACTTCAGGAGTTCTGAGATAGCCGTATGACTTGTGAGGATTATGTTTCCCCCGTATTGAATAATTGTTGTTTACTATAAAATCAATCACTTTTATTCCATTCAAACTTTCCGAAATATCATCATCGAGTTTATAGTTGAACGCTACTCTGTCTTCCAAATCAGAAAAATTAAACCAATTATTTTTAATAGATGAAGGAGCTTCCAGTTTGTGCGTATTACGGTTTTTCAATTTTAGTTCCATGGCAATTTTGCTTATTACTGCCGGGAACCCAAGTGGTGATCCTATGGTTATCAGGGTGTTAATCTGAACTTCATCTTTAAAAAGTGAAAGTACATCAAAAGCAATAATTGAACCCATGGAATGGGCAATTAAAAGAATATCGTCATTTTTATGTTCAAGTAAAACCGATTTTAAACGGTTGCGCAAAGTTTCTCTTATCGGTTGATGATTTCTGTTTATTCCATTATCATAATAAGCATCAAGATCTTTAAAGTATTTTTCTATTATCAAATCGTTGATAGATGAAAAATTCAATGAATAATCATCGTTCAAAAAAATCTTATTGACTTCAAAAACAATAGCATCCATTATTTTTTGTCTAACTGTCTGATCTTTTATTACCTGCGAAAAAATTTCAGGTTCATAGGGTTCTTCAAGATAGAATGGGCTTTCAGGATCTGTGCATTTTTCATCTTTTGGCTTGTCGTATAATACATCAGCCCAATACACAGTTTTAAAAATTGGCTTTTGATAAATATTATTTGTGTGGTTTTGTAATCCTTCTGAAATAGATTTCCACCACCATTTATGCATTAATTTTGCTTCTGGTTTATTGCCCAATCCGTGAATTACAATGATTACTTTGCTCATTTGTAAAGTTTGTTTTTTATGGCTTATTGGATGTTTTAGTTTTGAATGATTTTATAAATGTATTTTTTATATAGTGTATTTAAATTCCGTTGAATGCTGAAAAATCATTATTTCTGATTCAAATCCCTAAGAACTTCATTGATTCTTTCGACTACTTTTTGTGCCAGCGCCTGATACCCTTCTGGTTTAAAATGTACATTTTTAGGTAGTTGTAATTCATTCATGCGTGGAAGCATAAAATTGTACAAATCATTTATCATAACATCATGTCGATTTATAATTTTTATGGCTGCATGGTTATATTTTTCAGGCATTCCCGGATCGCGGAGCACTCCCTCAACATCATCAGGATAAGGAGTAGTTGTGCCGTAGATTAACCGAGCGTTGGATAATTTCAGTTTTTCAACTATCACTTCCAGATTCTTTTTGTACTGTTTTAAATCTGCCTGCAGCGGATCTTTTGGGTTATTGCTGTTTTTGCCGGTAGCCGGATTAACATGTTTTATATCGTGTAATCCAAAATTAAAATGAATAATATCCCACCGGAAATCGTTGTCTCCAACTCCGCTAGATTTTAACCATCTTTCTATATTTTGAACACCTTTTGCTGTGCCTTCGCAATTTTCAGGATTGCCATTCTCCAAAGTTGGTCGGTAAACATTGGCTTTTCCGGCCAGTAATTCTTTAACAAAAGGTGTGTACCCGATAGAAATTGAGTCGCCAATGATTAATACATTTGGTAAATATTGACCGGAATTGTTAAGAATTAATTCAGGATTCGCCAAAACCGGAAACATGAGCAGTGAATTTTTAAGAAATTTTCTTCTTTTCATTGCATTGAAATTGAAAGTTTCCCTAAAGTTAATGTGAATTTTTATATTAAAAAATTGGTCAGGGAGCATTATTTTCTCATATAGAAAATAGTAATGTTATCAACCTGAATTGAATTACATACAGAAAACCCTTTCTTTTTATAAATTTCAACATTCACAGGATTAGCTGTTTCGAGTATTACAGGGATGGATTCCTGGCTGCATTTATTTATAATTGGATTTATCAATTCACTGGCAAGTCCTTTGCCTTGTCCTTCGGGTAAAACGCCCAATAAATATAAATGCCTATAATTTTCTACTGCAGGATACAGATTATGGGTAAATTTATCCTTTTCAATAATGTTTGAAGTTGTTTTAATCCCAAACCGGATGAAGAAGAGCAAATTACGCCAAATATATTTTAACGAAAATTTTTCCTTCTTTTCCGAATTCCAAAGAGCAGTTGCCATATTGTCGTTGCTTAAATAGATTTCTCCATTCCAAAAAGTTTCGTCAACAATATATTCGATTACATATTTTAATTTGTTGGGGAGTTTACTTGTACTTGTAAGCCAATTCAAGTAAGGGTCGTTTTTAAATGACTCGGTAAGAATATTTATAATAATCGGTTTGTCGGAAGTAAGCGCTCTTCGCAGGGTTTTATGAGTTTTTTATTGGTGTGGTTAATTATTTTTTGCAACTGCACTATAACAGTTGCCGCCCAAAGTACGGCTGCCTGCCCATGATAATTACCTTTCTTTTTTGGGCGGTTGAGGTAGTGTTTTTTGTTGTTTTTTGCGTTTGTTCCCACACAAACATTTTCAACTTCCCCTTTTTTATTTACATATGTGGCAAGTGTATTCCATGCTTTTTCTACGTTTGCTGAATATTTTTCGAAGGATAGCCCGCCATTATTAATCCCTGAAGCCAGACCATACAAAAACATTCCTGTATAAAAAGTTTCAGGGTAACTTTCAGGGGTATCAAGCAGTTGGTGCCACATTCCATGTTCACTCTCTAATTCGTGAAGTGCAAGCATCATTTTCTGATAAGCTTCCAAAAGTGGTTTGTAATATTCGTGCGTATCCGGTAAAACAAGTAGAATTTCGGTTAAAGCTGCTGCGACCCAGCCATTTCTACGTCTCCAGTAAAATGGGGCATCGTCGCGATGGTAAAATAATCCATTGGGGCGTTGCAGTTTTTCGCAATAAACTTTCAATTGAAGTGCTGCCCGGTCAATATAAACTTTATCTTTTGTCGATTTGTAAGCTTGAATCTGCAGTGAACCAATCATATACATATCGTCAACCCAAAA
>JBFHJA010000492.1:0-3548 GCA_041596165.1 Draconibacterium sp.
CCATGTAGTAGGACACAACTTCGGCAACCTCTTTTTTTCCCTCTTCCGTAAAAATTGCTGCTGCCGCTTTTTGCACCGGGTACGAAACGCCGTTGAATTTAGTCGAATGACGACGGTTCCACAGTTTCTTTACTTGATGTGGATTTCCTTGTTTATCGTAGGCCACCAATTCGCTGGGAATTACAGTAAAAGCACAACGTGTTCCGGTAAATCCCGCGGTTTTCGAAAAACTGCGAAATTCAAGTGCTACACTTTTTGCGCCTTCAATTTCGTATATAGAATGCGGAATGCTATCATCGGTGATAAATGCTTCGTACGCTGCATCATACAAAATAATGCTTTTATTTTTGGTGGCATAATCAACCCACTTTTTCAATTCCTCTCTTGTGGCAACTGTTCCAGTCGGGTTATTGGGAAAACAGAGGAAAATTAGGTCGGGAGTTTCTGCTGGTAGTTCAGGAATAAAACCGTTTTTGTCGGTGCATGGCATATAAATAATTCCATCGTAATATCCGTTTGCCTGACAAGTGCCTGTTTTACCAGACATTACAGTTGTGTCGGCATAAACCGGGTAAACCGGGTCACAGATTGCAATTTTGTTTTCGTTTCCAAAAATTTCCTGAATGTTTCCTGTATCACATTTCGAACCGTCGGAAATAAAGATATCGTCAGCAGAAATGTCAATTCCCCGATCGTGATATGAATTTTTTGCTATTTCTTCGCGTAAAAATCCATAGCCTTGTTCGGGGCCGTAACCTTTAAAAGTAGCACCTTTTGCCATTTCCTCAACACCTTCGTGAAAGGCCTTTACAACGCTCGGAACAAGAGGTTGAGTTACGTCGCCAATACCCATTTTAATTACTTTTTTGTTGGGGTTTGCGGTAATAAATTCGTTTACACGCCGCCCGATTTCCGGGAAAAGATATCCTGCCTGAAGTTTTAGGTAGTTTTCGTTTATAAATGCCATTGTATTTTATTTTTAAATTTCGACTTATTAAAATGAGCAACAAATTTAAAAATAAAAACCTGAGAAATTGTTTTGAAAAAGTAGTGCCGCCAAATTTCATCCTAGTTTAACGTGAGTTCAATTTAAGCAAAACATGCAATTTGTTTACTATCAATGTTTTTATCAATTTTAGTTTTGATTTTTATCCAAAATGAATATGCAATTAGCCTTAAGTACAGTTTGGTAAAGAAATTATCAAAGCTCCGATTTCCTGAATGTTCGATAATCAATTAACTGTTATCAGGAAAAACAGATTTTTCAGCAATATGATTATGATAACGAACTGATTTAAACTGAAAAAATTGGTTAAACTTTACTGCAATCATGTTAAATTAAACTAAAGCTGCAATTATATCACATAGATTTGTACAAATCCGAACCCGAATAATTCACTAAAATATCCAATGTTGTGTTGACAGTTGAAAATCAACCGGATATATTTTTGTGTGTTACAATTAAATTAATTTTAAAATCAATCACTCACCCTTGTAAACCCCTGTATTTCAAACTTTTATTCAGCTTTTCGTGGAATCAATTCACGATATGAGTTTATCAGGTTGAAAGGAAAAAAAAGTAGGGTATATTATTTAACTACTGTACTATACAACAAACAGAATAATTGAAATATTTATTACTGGAGTTAAGAATTCCGGGTATGGGAGGAATGTGTTTAAACCAGATTTCTGGTTTAGAGGAGAGTAATGAATAAAAATATGGAAGAAGATCAGGAAATAACAATTACCGTGTAATCAATCTTTAAAAATCAATATATGGATAAAACCAATTAAAACAAAAACACCAATTAGTTACTAAATTATTTGAATTAAAAAATTTTTATCTAAAACTTTTTTTTTATGAAACACAAAAATGGAATTAAAAAATTAACCCGCTTTTTAATGCTATGTACATTTTTTGTTACTATCGGCTTGGGAGCTTATGCCCAAAAAATCGTGACGGGAATAGTGAAAGACGATGGAGGCCTTACACTTCCTGGGGTTGCGGTGTTTATTAAAGGCACAACTGTTGGAACTGTAACAGGAATTGACGGAGATTACACGATTTCCGGAGTTAGCAATTCGTCGGTCCTTATATTTTCATTTGTAGGAATGGAAAGACAGGAAATTTTGGTTGGCGAACAAACTACAATTAATGTAGAAATGAAAAATTCAACAATCGGATTAGAAGAGGTTGTTGCTATTGGTTATGGAACCCAGAAAAAGGCAAACTTAACAGGATCAGTAGGTGTGGCAACAGCCGAACGGTTGGAAAACAGACCAATTGTCTCTGTTGGTCAAGGTTTACAGGGTGTTATTCCCAACTTTAACATTACTATCAGCAATGGCGATCCAACAGAAACAGCTGATTTTAATATTCGTGGTATGGAGTCTATCAACGGCGGTAGTCCGCTAATTCTTGTTGATGGTGTTCCCGGAGATATGGATAAGTTGAATCCAAACGATATTGAAAGTGTAACAGTTCTGAAAGATGCAGCAGCAGCAGCAGTTTATGGAGCACGTGCAGCTTTTGGCGTTGTTTTGGTAGAAACTAAAAAAGGTACAAAGGGAAAGATGAAAGTAACTTTGGCTGCAGAAGAATCAATTACCACTCCAATTTCATTGATTGACCCGATTAATGATCCGTATGATGCAGCTGTTGCATGGAATTTGGCAACTGAAAGAACTAGCGGAACACAAAAGTACGATGACGACTACCTTGCAGGTTTTTTAGCCTGGAAAAACGACCCAACCTTTGAAAACGAGTGGGGTGTTTATGATGGTGATTTACGCCACTATGGCTATACCGATTATAAAAGTATGACCATTGCCGACTGGTCGTTGCAACAGAAATATGACATGAATATTTCAGGTGCAACTGACGATGCTTCCTACTATGTTTCTTTTGGATATATCGACAAGGAAGGTTGGGCAAATCTTCCGCGCGACGAAAACTATATGTATAAAAGGTATAATACATTGATGAAGGCCGATTTTAAAATCAATGAATGGATGACATTGGACGAACAAGTCACCTGGACCTCAGAACATAGTGATGAGCCTCACTTTTATAACTGGGATGTTAACATTAATACCATTGCCAGGGTACAACCTAACCATATGGTTACTTTCCCTGATTTACCCTACTATCTGGAACCGGGCGACCATGACGATTACCTGCAATATATTGGTCAGGATTTCATCAGCCTAAACGCTTTGCCATATTGGGAAGACGGTGGTAGAGATACCGATAATAAACAAAGTTTAATGCTAAAACAGGGTGTAACCTTAACTCCTGTTAATGGATTAAGAGTTAGAGGAGATTTCTCTTATAGTACATATCATCGCGAACGACAAGATGTAGCCAGTGAAGTACAGGGCATAGCCTCCACCGACCTTACCAATCTGTATTTTGATACAGGATTTAGTGGTGATGACTGGATTCGTAATTACGATTACTATAACCAATATTACGTTATGAATGCTTATGCAGAATACACGTATGATAAACTGGAAAACCACTACTTAAAAGCTATGGTTGGGTACAA
>JBFHJA010000493.1:0-3536 GCA_041596165.1 Draconibacterium sp.
AACTTACGATTTAAAAGCACCACAAATCCAGCTCGATAGTGTGTATTTAATTTCGCCGCCTCATAGTATAAAAGCTGTTGTTGATATTTATGGCCCTGTTGACATGACAACTCCCTATGCACAAACTCAAGGACTTGTTACCGGTTTTATTGGGCATTCTTACAATGAAAAGCCTGAACTATACTGGGAAGCTTCACCCGCTAAATACCTGCGAAAGGATTTACCGCCGACCCTTATTTTTCAGGGTACTTCCGACAACCTGCTCCCACAAAGCCAGTCGGATACATTAAAAGCCCGCCTCGACAGGTTGGGTGTGCCAAACGAATACTATAAATTGCCATTGTGGCCACATGCAATGGACATGGCCGTCCGCCCAAACCAATACATGCAACAAAAAATGGATGCCTTTTTTGAAAAGTATGTGAAGGAGTAGAGCAGTTGGTATCATTCAGATTTTAGTTTCTATTGACATAATTGTTTTGACAGGAGTGGCGCGCTACTTCCCATTAGGAATTGTTCTGATAAACTTTTGTACAACTTTAGTTATGATGGCCTTTGTACATAAGGAAATACTAAAAACTACGATTCCTCAATTTATCATTTTTATGATTATAATATGTTTACAACTGCTATCTTTATAATTAACCTGATGTTGGCAAATTTATCTTTTAGAATATTAATAAATTAAATAAAACATGCTACACAAGCGGTAAAAACATTGCGCGTATAGTGCTGAATTTGAACTATATAACACTTATTAAACGGTTTGGCGGGTTGATAGTTTTGTGCTCCGAAATGCGCAACGATTTCCTTCCGCCATCCGTAGGGCAACAATTTTCACATTCCAATTAAAAAAACACAATATAATGAAACATATTTTCCAAAGGCTGACATTGCTAATATTTGTGGTTATAATAGGAATATTTGATTTAAAGGCTCAAAAACAAGAAGGACTTGAAATAGGAACGAATATAGGTATAAGTCTGGCTGGGGTAGTTGCGCCGGGAGATGACAACACTGAAACTAAAGTAACCTATAACAATGGTGTATCTGGCGAATACTATATCTCTGATAGATGGGGAGTTAAGTTGAAAGTAATCTGGGATAACAAAGGTTATTCCAACGGTACAATTATAGACAAGAACGTTAATACCTTAACAACTGATATTAATCTGAATTATATTACTATTCCCTTGATGGTAAATTGGCATTTTAGTAAACATAGAAGATGGTATTTAAGCTTTGGTCCTTATCTGGGACTATTAACAAGTGCAAAAGATTCAGAATTACATGAGGATATAAAAAATCAAATGAACCGTTCCGATTATGGTTATGCGTTCTGCGTTGGGTACAAATATGAAATAACTAATAACACGAAACTATTTCTTGAATGTGATGGTCAATACGGTATTAAAAATATAATAGCTGGAAACTATAGGGTTTGGAATACAAGAGGTGCGTATAATATTGGGGTATTGATTAATTTGTAGTGTAAAAAAAAACAAGAAAAAAAATGTTGCCAGTAAAGTGTAAATTTATTAACGGGTTCGGCAGGTGTTCCAACGTTCCGCATTATTTATACAAAAAAAAGGCTTGTTTGATGCAAAGTGTTTATTGAATTTGAAAAACAAATACTGTAATTAAACCATATTACCTGCACCACCGGATTTGAAGTCGGTGTGAAATCCGGATAGATTGAAAAACAACTCCTGAACTGCTTTGCCCAATGCATCCTTAAAACGCTCAACCTGCACATAATTGCCGGATGTTGGCAGCTATTATCAACACTTTGTTGTATTTTGCATAAAAAACAGATAAAATTTTAAAACATTAGCAAAAACCTAAAGCGAATCCGGCAACCAAAACAATAAATAGTAGAAATTATGAATTTAAAAATCAATCACTTACAGCATATTGGAATGCCCATTGTTGATCTTGAAATCTCACGGGTTTTTTATGAACGACTGGGTTTTCAAATGGTGATGCATTCAACGTTTAAGCATGAAGGCGCACAAGGCAAGGTTTCGATGATGAAACATAAAGAAATAATTATTGAACTGTATCAAATGCCTGAACCTGAATTAACAAGTGTGAAGCAACGAAAAGATGGACGTATTGACCACATTACCTTTGATGTTGATGATATTGATGAAACATTTTTATTGCTCAAAAATGAAGGCTTTTCTGTTGTTGAAGACAAACCTGTTTTTTTAAACTTCTGGGAAAACGGATGCAGGTATTTCAATATTCTTGGTCCGGATGGTGAGCGACTTGAATTTTGCCAGATTTTATAGAAATCAGGTAATGTGTAAAAAAATGCCGCCTCTCCCTCGTCTGCGCCGAGGTTGGGGTTTTCAATTGTTTTTCCAAAACAACACCAGGATTTGGAAATCCACGCGTGTAAGGTTCTAAAAATTATCCCGGAGGGATAAAATGTTTATAGAAAATCGTTCAAACGTTCGGGTATGCGACCCTGGCTTGGCTCGAACGGCTTTCAAATCATCATTTTCCATAAATATGCTACCTCTCTGAGGTCAAAATAAACCTGGTTGAATTTTTCAATTCCTTTACTTGTTAAACAATATTTATGGTAAAACGCAATAAATTGTAAATTAGCACAAAAAAGTATTTATGCTTGATTTATTTTTGAACTTTTGCAAACACAAACATCTTTTTGAACCCGGTCAAAAAGTGCTGCTTGCCGTTAGTGGCGGTATTGATAGTATGGTTTTACTTTACCTTTTCGAAAAGTCGGGGTTCGATTATGGGATTGTACATTGCAATTTTCAACTCCGAGGGGAGGAGTCGGACGGCGATGAGGAATTTGTGAAACGACAGGTCTTAATTCATGGCGTTCAGTCTTTCTTTCAAACTTTCGATACAGAAGAATACGCACAAATAAACGGAATTTCTATTGAAATGGCGGCCCGCGAATTACGTTACGAATATTTCGAAAAAATCAGGGTTCAAAACAATTATGATTTTATTGCAACGGCGCACCATTCCGATGATTTGATTGAAACCTTCTTTTTAAATCTTTCCCGCAAAACGGGAATTAAAGGATTAACGGGAATAAAAGAGATATCAGGAAAAATTATACGGCCGTTGTTATTTGCGAACCGTAATGAAATTGAAGCATTTGCATCGAAAAACTATATCGAATTCAGGGAAGATTCAAGCAACAACGAAATTGTTTATCAACGTAACTTTCTGCGGCATAAAATACTTCCGCTTTTTACCGAACTTAATCCTTCGTTTAAGAAAAATATACTGGCAAGCATTGAAAATCTGAAAGATGCTGAATTGGTTTATACCGGTTTTTTTGATTCTGAAAAATCAAAAGTTGTTAAGTCCGCCAAAGATGCACAGATTATCGACATAGAAATTCTTAAAAAATCAGCACATCCGAAATTGTTGCTTTTAGAAATACTTGGTGATTTTGGGTTTAATCCGACCGTTGTTGATGAGGTTTTCCAAAGTTTAGATAGTGATTCGGGGAAACAGTTTTTTTCTAAAACACATCGTGTGGTAAAAGA
>JBFHJA010000494.1:0-3529 GCA_041596165.1 Draconibacterium sp.
CAGCATAAACAATTAAATACGATAAAAAGAAATACAAACCGTTTACTTCTGCTAATCAATCAAATCATGGATCTCAGAAAGGTCGAGAAAGGTCAAATTAAACTAAATATATCGAAATTTGATTTGATTGAATTTATCAATGAACGGGTTCTGAATTTTTCGGAAGAAGCAAAATCAAAAAATATTGAACTTTCATTTAAACACGATAAAGAAAGTTTTATAATGGATGCGGATGAAGAAAAACTGGACAAAATTATTTTTAACCTGCTTTCAAATGCGTTTAAATTTACCCCTGAAAACGGCAAAATAAGCGTGGTGCTCTATAATCATTTTTCATCCGACAATAATCATTTTTCGAATAAACTAAGTTTCGGAAAACTGGAAGATGAAAATTTCGCAGAAATTCAGGTTATCGACAATGGAGGAGGAATTGACAGCGAAGATCTCCCGAACATTTTCGAACGTTTTGAACAGGGAAAACAAAGAAAACCTATTAATAATAGCACTGGAATAGGATTACATTTATGCAAAGAATATACGTTGCTGCACAGGGGCGTAATAATAGTGCAAAGTACTCCGGGAGCAGGATCGTTATTTTCGGTGCAACTTCCGGCCAGGCAAAAAGCACAGAAAATATTATATGAAAGCCATGAAGAAGTTAAAAATTTAAATTCATGGAATACTCTTGAAAAAACAAATTTGTTAACACAGAAACATACCGAAGAAGTAAAAATATTGATCGTTGAAGACAATGTGGAACTTAGGGAATTTATGGTTAAGTTTCTTGAACAATTTTATACAGTTGTTTTTGCTGAAAATGGAAAACAAGGATTAGAGATCTTAAAAAAACAAAACATAAATCTAACCATTTCTGATGTGATGATGCCGGAAATGGATGGATTTGAATTCTGCCAGAACATAAAATCGCAAATTGAAACCAGTCATATTCCTGTAATTTTGCTTACAGCATTATCTTCAAGCGAAAACACAGTAACCGGGCTTGGAAAGGGTGCGGATGCATACATCACAAAACCTTTCGACGAAAATATTTTAATTGCACAAATCACTAATCTTTTACAATTGCGAAAAAAACTTCAGGAAAGCTTTATTCAAAAATTCGTATCGAAACAACCCATTGAGGTTGGAAACCTTGACAATTACTTTCTAAACAAAATAAACTCAAGCATCAGGAATAATATTGAAAATGAAGACTTTTCGGTTGAAAAAATGGCCGACGAAATTGGAATAAGCCGCAGTCAACTCCACCGAAAAATAAAAATACTAACCGGTGTTACAACTTCTGAATATATCATGATTGTGAAAATTAAAGCAGCAACTTCACTGCTCGCTACAAAAAACTTCACAATTGATGAAGTGGCTTTTAAAACAGGTTTTAACAGCCATTCATATTTTACCAAATGTTTTAAAAAATACCATAAAAAATCACCAAAAGAATATTTAAAAACCTTGTAAAAATAAAATTCCCATGTTGTTATTAAAATGCTATGTTTTCCCCACTCTATACTCCTTCACAAGTGCCTCGCCACGGGCAACCCGAAGAGCGTTCATAGCAAGGGATTCTAATTCATCTTCACCGGGGTAGGTGTAAACCGGGGCAATAAAACCAGCCTTTACCTTAATATATTTTTCGATATCTGTGTTATAAACAAGGCCACCGGTTAGCAATATAGCGTCAACTTTCCCTTCAAGAACGGTAGCCATTTCACCTATGATTTTTGCAGTTTGATAGAAAAGCGCTTCTTGTATGAAGGCAGCATTTTTATCACCCGCTGCAATTCGTTCTTCCACTTCCTTGGCATTGTTGGTACCAAGGTAACTCACATAACCACCCTCACCTAAAACCATACGGTCGATTTCTGCTTTTGAGAATTTTCCACTGAAACAAATTTCGATTAATTGTCCTGCAGGTAAAGTTCCCGAGCGTTCGGGACTAAATGGGCCTTCGCCGTTTAAGCCGTTATTCACGTCAATTACCCGGCCATTTTTATGTGCTCCTACTGAAATTCCGCCCCCAAGATGAGCAACTATCAAACGCATTTCATCGTACGTTTTACCCACTATTTTTGCATGTTTCCGTGCTGTAGCTTTTTGATTCAGGGCATGAAAAATGGAAAGCCGTGTAAAATGTTTGTTACCCGTTATCCGCGCTATTTCTTCAAGTTCGTCGGTTACAACCGGATCGGCAATAAATGCTTGTGCATTCGGGATTTGCAACGCAATAAAATCAGCTAACAAAGGACCGAGATTACTGGCATGTTGCCCCAAAATCCCTTCGCGGACATGTTGAACCATTAAGTGGTTTACCCTGTAAACTCCTGATTCCACCGGATAGGTCAACCCACCCCTGCCTATAATAAACTTAATGGAATCCACTTCAATACCCTCTTCCACAAGGGAGTCAATTATTAGACCTTTCCTGAAATCAAACTGATCGATAATATTTTCGTAGAGAATTAAATCATCCAGAGAATGGCGAATTGTTTTGTTTAATACACATTTTTCATCAAAATAAACGGCAAATTTTGTTGAGGTTGAACCGGGATTTATGGCCAGTATTTTATGCATTTTTCAACTTAACAATGAAGCAAGAGCAATGGAATTTAATTTGGTTTTTTCGCTGTCTCCGCGCGATGACACAACAACCGGAACTTTTGCTCCCGCAATAATTCCTGCCATTTCAGCATTACACAATTTCGAGTTGGTTTTGTAAAACACGTTCGCAGCATCGATATTCGGGAAAAGCAAACAATCAGCATCACCTGCAACAGGCGAAGTAAAACCTTTAATTTCAGCTGAATTGCGGTCAAGGGCAACGTCCAAAGCCATTGGCCCGTCAACCATTCCGCCTTCAATTTGCCTGTGTTCCGACATTTTTGCAATGGTTGCCCCGTCCATGCACGACTGAATGGAAATGATAATTTGCTCGGTTGGTGCAATTACCGCCACTTTTGGGAAATCAATTCCCAACCTTTTAGCAGCCTGAATGAGGTTTTCTGTCATTAATATTTTCTGTTTTAAATTGGGGTAAGGAATTACACCGGCATCGCTAAAAATCAAAAGTTTATGATAGTTTGGGTTATCCATTACCGAAATATGGCTGAGTGTCCCGCTGTTGGGTACTAGGTTAAATTCCTTTTTTAGCAGAACACGCATAAACTTATCTGTCGTCAGCAAGCCTTTCATAATAAGGTCAGCCTCGCCGGCATTTACAAGTTCAACTGCCTTTTCTGCTGCCTCTTTTGGCGATTCTGCATCAATAATTCTATATTTGGCGGCATCAATTTTTAAATCATTTAAAATTTCCAAAATTCGATTCTTGCTGCCGGTTAAAATTGGCGTTACAAATCCCATTTCAACTGCGGCATCAAGGGCTTCAATCGTATTCTCGTCAACACCATTCACAACCACCAGCCTTTTTTCGGGCTGTTTTTGGGCAGCTTCGAGCAAATCTTTAAAATTTTTAATGTTCATCGCTTTTTTTGCCGAAGTTAAAGTAAACTGTTTATTC
>JBFHJA010000495.1:0-3526 GCA_041596165.1 Draconibacterium sp.
GATAATTGGCTGGTATAAATGATATCCGATTTTCTTTCCGGGATTTTAGCCAATACCGTATCCGGAAGGAAGGGGCAGATAGTTGCCGTATCGTAAGCTGAATTATACCTTGTGGCTTTTTTTGCTGACATCCAACCCTTTGTGACATGGTTTACTTTTGCATGCCTGATCAGTATAATTTCTTTTGCGTTTGCTTTTAAACCAAAAAAGAAAAAAAGAAAAAGAAGGTATTTTTTCAAAGTTCTCTTCAAATTAATTTATTATTGGTTTTAAACATATACAGAATATTTCTAACTTCAACAAAGATTTTTTAAGAAACAGAGTTATAAACCTAATTCTCTATATTTGTTAGATAAAATAATATTGAATACATTATGGATATTATTAAAGAAGTAGAATTATTTATTCTTCAGTTTTTCGAAGAACATATTCCCGCCAAATATGTATATCATTCAGTGGAACATACCAAGATGGTAGTAAAAATGGCTTCAGAAATTGCTGATTCCGAGACATTGGACGAGCGGAACAAAAGCATAGTAAAAGTTGCTGCCTGGTTTCATGATACCGGTTATTCAAAAAAGTATAAGAACCACGAAGAAGTGAGCTGTAAAATTGCACGTGAATTTCTTGCAAGTAAAAATGTGGATGAAGGATTTATTACTGAAGTTGAAAATTGCATCCGTGCAACTAAAATGGGGTATGTGCCTCAGACCCTCAATGAAAAGGTAATTGCCGATGCTGATCTATCACACGCCGGTCTGGATAATTTTCTTGATATTTCTAATTTGCTTCGGAAAGAAACCAGCAATATTTCTGATAAAAAGCAAACCAAGCTGGAACACTGGAAAAAAACATTGGATTTTTTGGAGCAAGTAAAATATCAAACCAATAATGCCAAAGAAAATTTTGAGGACAACAGAAAACAGAACATCGAAAAGGTAAAGGGAAGGATTAACAAACTTGAACTAAGATCAGAAGGTACAAACAAAAAGCAGCCGATAAGATCAACACAGCGAGGAACGGAAACCATGTTCCGGTTGACAGCCCGCAACCAGATAAACCTGAGTTCGATAGCCGACAACAAGGCCAATATTATGCTCACTATAAATTCGGTATTGCTTTCTATTTTAATAAGTACCAGCATTTTAAATATTCAGCGGGGGTGGAATATATTAATTCCGGGGATTATTTTAGTTGTTGGTTGTTTAATTTCACTTATATTTTCGATTATGTCAGTACGCCCAAAAATTTCAACCGGGAGATTCACAGATGAAGATTTGGAGATTAAAAATGTAAACCTTTTATTTTTCGGGAATTTTTATGACATGCCGTATTCAAAATATGAAAAAGCTGTTAAAACAATGATTGACGATTACGACTTTTTATATGGGAATCTAATTAAAGATCAACATAGTTTGGGAAAAGTGTTGTTTCGAAAATACAAACTTCTGTCGTTCTCCTACGATTTTTTTATGTTTGGTTTTGTTTGTGCGGTCCTTACTTATTTTGTATTTTATTTACTGGGTAGTTAATACAAATTAAGTTATGTTGTTTAAGAAAAAACACAGTAGATCTTGCAAAGGCGCAAAACTAAAGTATTATTTCTTTGTACTTCTTTTTTCACTTCTTTATTGGAATATAGTAGTCAGGATCGCAATTTTTTTGCGGATATTGGGTGCACGGGGCAATCATTCGGATACTGAACTTTCTAAAGGAATGGAAATGTTCGTAGATCAGATATTTTGGTCATCGGTGATTATTACGGTGTTTGTTATAATAAGCTTGTTATTAAAACTATATGTTTACGAAAGTATGGCCAAATGGCTTCATTTGAGGCGCATAGCCATTGCTGTTGCTGTTTTTGATATTTTAAGCCTTTTGGTATTAAGTTCTTCGTTGGGGATAATCCATTATATGCTTGAACGTGATTTGACTTTTTTCGAATCATTGGCGAAATTGAAAGAATTTATTTTTAATTCAACAATCTTGTTTTTTCTGATAGTTATTATAATTGCGAGTTACGTTTTCCAACTTATTTATACACTTGTCCAACAAACCGGGTTTGGTGTTTTGTGGAAATTAATGGCTGGTTTTTATCAAAAACCGCGCGAAGAAAACCGCATTTTTATGTTTCTCGATTTACAATCGTCAACTTCGGCTGCCGAAAAATTAGGACACAAAAGGTACAGCGATTTTATCCAGGATTGCTTTCGGTTAATAACAAGGCCGTTATTGACCGCCCGGGGGAGAGTGTACCAATATGCTGGCGATGAAGTTATAATAACATGGAACGCAGATAAAGGAAAAAACTTTCTGCGCACAATGGATTTTTACTTCATGTATGTAGCAGAGTTAGAGATGAATAGATTATATTTTGAAAAAAAATACGATATATACCCTGTTTTTACCGCTTCAATAAATGTGGGTAAAGTAATGGCTGCCGAAGTAGGCGAAATAAAACACGAACTGGCCTATCATGGCGATGTTATAAACACAGCCGCACGAATTCAGAAAAAATGTAGGAAGTATGTAAAACAATTGTTGGCCACCGAACAATTTATTTCACAAAATACTAGATATACTTCGCTTTATTATTCGACAAGATTTGTTGATGAAGTGAAATTTAGAGGAAAAAACCGCCGCGTCAGATTGTACGAAATTTATTAATGCCAGTCAAATATTAAATTGCTTATGCGAAAGTTGCAGGTTTCCTGCATTTTTTCTTAAAGATTTTTTTGACCTTTCTACATTGGCTATCATTTTTCCCCTTTCCACCGGCCCCTCGTGCGCACAATTTATACGCGCACTGTTCATTCCTGACTGAATTAAGTAATTGACAAATGTATTATTTTCGGCAGCTGTATCAGGCAAGGTCACCATTATCCGAGTCCGTCTTTTTTTTGATTTGTGCCCAAACAATAGTTTTGTATTTTGTCTGAGCAGTTTCCTGCGCCTTTAATGTTATTAATTCCCGGCAAGACTTCAATTGCAGGATCGAGCAACAGGTGGTTTTCCAATTCTTTACAAAAAGAAATTCATGATATTTAATCTAAAATATCTAATTTACACGACAAATATTTTTCCAAAGATGAAACTTTACTTATTCATAATATTATTTTTAATTGGCTTCAAAATCCATGCGCAGTCTGGGAATATATCATTTTCTATTTTTATGGTTGGCTATTCGGGGAAATATGAAGCCACAAATCCTGATCATAAAAGACTGTATGAAACCATCATCAATTATAATAATAATCCAAAAGGTATTATTTTTCTTGGGAACAATGTAATGCCAAAATTAGGGGAGGCAATGTCAGATGATTTTGACAAGTTAAATGTTGAATTAAATTTTAGTGCTTTTCGGGATTTTAACGGGCCTATCTGTTTTGTGCCAGGGCTGAGTGATTGGGCCTACGGAACTTCAAACGGAAAAGAGATGGTAAAATGGGAATATAAAGCCATACATTCACAGCTAAAAGGTAATAATGTTTACATCCCTGATCCTGCCTGTCCGGGGCCCCTTGAA
>JBFHJA010000496.1:0-3523 GCA_041596165.1 Draconibacterium sp.
ACTTCTATCAAGATGTTATACAGTGTGATGCCCCTTTTTTTATTGTCAATTGGGGCTTCAAAAACTTCAATATCTTTGATTGAAGGAATTGCGGAAAGTACGGCTTCCCTGATCAAAGCATTTTCGGGTTATTGGAGTGATCGGATTGGAAAGAACAAACCTTTTATGATTGTTGGATATGGGATTGCAGCAATAGTTACTCCTTTTTATATGTTTGTCCGAATCCCTGTTCAGGTTTTGTTTCTGAGATTTGCCGAACGTATCGGAAAAGGTTTAAGGGCAGCTCCACGCGATAGTTTGATCAGCGGTTCTGTCCCCAAAAACGAAGCAGGAAAAAATTTTGGATTTCACAAAGCAATGGATAATAGTGGGGCGATAATCGGACCACTGACAGCTTTTTTGTTGCTTTATTTTTTCCCGTTAAACTTCAGGAATATTTTCCTTATTGCTACAATACCTGCCATTCTCGGTGTTGTAACAATTGCAGTATTTATTAAAGAAGCAAAGGCTGTTAAAAAGGATAACAACGGCAAATTTCACCTTAAACAATTACCAAAAAAGTTCTACTTTTTTCTCGTCATCATTTTTGTATTTACGCTCGGAAATTCTGCTTATGCCCTTTTACTCGTAAAAACAGCTGAAACAGGGATTGATAAATCATACATTCCTTTTGTGTATATGATTTTTAATACAGTATCGGTTTTTCTGGCGATACCGATCGGAAAATTGTCGGATAAAATAGGTCGCGAAAAGTTGATCATCCTAGGGTTTCTTGTCTATTCCCTTGTTTATTATCTGTTTGGAAGATTTAACAACATTAACGTTTTTATATTTTTATTCATTTTATATGGACTTTACAGTGCCTTGACAGATACAAGCCAAAAAGCGATGATTTCAGATATTGTAAGTAAAGATTTGAAAGGGACAGGTTTTGGATTGTACCATGCAATACTGGGGATTACCTTGTTGCCAGCAAGTTTAATCGCTGGCCTATTATATGACAAAGTAAATTCAAATGCCCCGTTTTATTTTGGCTCGTTTATGGCATTGCTTGCCACTTTCTTAATGATATTATTCACAATTGTAGACAGCAGAAATAAGACGGAGTTTTCTGAAAATTACTAATTTTATAAAATTCAAAAAATCTAACCAGTTTAAAAATGAAAAATTTATTCTTCTTTTTATTGATTTCCTTCTTTGTTTCCTGCCAAACCCAACAAAAACAAACAGTTAAAATCGAAGGAGAACTTCAGCAATGGCATAAAATTACGCTTGTTTTGAATGGTCCCGAAACTTCGGAATGGATAAAGGAAAATCCGTTTTTGGATTACAAACTGGAAGCGACATTTACAAGCGGTTCGAAATCATACACAGTTCCCGGTTTTTTTGCTGCCGATGGTAATGCTGGTGAAACTTCTGCAGATGCCGGAAATATCTGGAAAGTATATTTTCGACCCGATGAAACAGGAACCTGGAATTACAAAATCTCATTTCGAAAAGGAAAAGATATTGTTGTAAAAGAAGGTGACAATTTAGGTGAACCTGTTGAAGGGGATTCAATTGAAGGAAGTTTTGAAGTGGCAACATCCGACAAAAAAGGGATTGATTTTCGGGCAAAAGGAAGAATTGTAAATGGTGGCAAAGGTTATTTCAAATTTCAGGATACAAACAAAATCTGGATAAAAAATGGAGCCGACAGCCCCGAGAATTTTCTGGCTTTTGCCGATTTTGACCAAACTTCTCGGTTCAGTCTAAAAACTCAGGTACGTGAGGGTGAAGCCGATCCTAAAAAGAGCCTTCATATATATGAGGAACATGTTGCCGACTGGAAACAAGGCGACCCAACCTGGCAAAATGGTAAGGGGAAAGGAATGATTGGAGCGTTGAACTATTTGCAATCGGTTGGTGTAAATTCGGTATATATGCTCACAATGAATATTATGGGCGATGGAAAAGATGTTTGGCCTTATACCGATCACAATGAACGCTACCGATTCGATTGCAGCAAACTCGATCAGTGGGAGGTCGTTTTCGACCACATGGAAAAATTAGGTATTATGAATCATTTTGTGTTGCAGGAAACCGAAAACGAGTGTTTACTTGACAACGGTAATACTGATGTTCAACGTAAATTGTATCTGCGTGAATTGGTTGCACGTTTTGGTCATCACCTGGCCGTTTCGTGGAATATTGGCGAAGAAAACGGCCCAACTAAATGGTCTCCAATCGGGCAAACTGATGCCCAGAAAAAGGATATGATGAATTTTTTGAAAAAGGTGAACCCGTATCCGTCAATTGTGGTTTTGCATACCCATTCAAATGATAGTCACCAGGACGAATACCTGAATCCAATGTTGGGTTTCGGAAATCTGGACGGTCCTTCAATGCAAATTGCTGACCCTACGCGGGTACACGAACGGGTTAAAAAATGGGTCGAAGAATCCGAAAAATCAGGATTGCGCTGGCTTGTGAATCTCGATGAAATTGGTCCTGCCTGGAAAGGTGTAATGCCCGATTCGTATGATGCACAGCACGATACAGTTCGTCAGAATTGTTTGTGGGGCACTTTGCTTGCAGGTGGTGCAGGTGTTGAATGGTACTTTGGCTATCGCTATCCACACACCGATCTTTCGCTCGAAGATTTCCGTAGTCGCGATATTTGGTGGAAACAGTCAACAATTGCAACTCACTTTATTCAACAATTTCCTTTGGAAGAAATGAAATGCAACGATGAATCAGTAAATATTAAAGGTGCTTATTGTCTTGAAAAACCTGGCGAAATTTTTATTGTTTTTTTGCCAGCCGGAACTAAAAATGCCAAAATCAATGTTAGTAGTGACAAAACCTATTCAATTAAATGGCTTAATCCGCGTGAAGGCGGCGAACTGCAAATTGGGTCGCTTGTAACGGTACAGGGAAAAGGTTTTCAGAATATAGGAAATCCTCCTGCTGATATTGAAAAAGATTGGGTAGTTGTTGTTCAATAAAAAATTTAGAATTTGAAACGTTATTTTTTACAACTCAGTTACAAAGGAACGAATTACCATGGTTGGCAAATTCAGCCCAACGCAATTTCTGTGCAGGAAGTTTTGGAGAAAACGTTATCAACTGTTTTGCGCGAAACAATTGCAGTAGTGGGAGCAGGCCGCACAGATACTGGTGTACATGCTTCATTTTTTGTACTTCATTTCGAGGTAAATAAGGAATTAAGCAACTTCGAAAACCTTGTTTACAAGTTGAATAGTTTATTGCCTTACGACATTGCTATTCAAAAAATATGGCCGGTTGCAAATGATTTGCATGCCAGGTTTAGCGCTGTTTCCCGCACTTACAAATACTACATTTCAACACAAAAAAATCCGTTTAAAACCGAAACTAGCTTTAAATATTTGTTACCGCTTGATATCGGGAAAATGAACGAAGCAGCCCGGATTTTAGCTGAATACGAAGATTTTACAAGTTTCAGCCGGTTGCATACCGATGTAAAAACAAACAACTGCAAAATTCTCTGGGCCGAATGGGA
>JBFHJA010000497.1:0-3513 GCA_041596165.1 Draconibacterium sp.
TCGGTCTTGACGAAGAAAAGATCAAGAAATATGTCAAATACCAAGAAGAACAAGAACGAATCGAAGAGCAACAAAGCCTCAACTTTGGCCCCTTATAGGGGCTCTTACAATTCCACCTTCTTAGATGGTGGATTCTTTAATTACTCCATAAAAAAAATCTGAAGGTTCAGGAGAAAAAATTTGCTCAGGAGGGGTTTGTGGATCAGCATAGATTGATGAAAGGGCAGTGCAATGTGAAAAAGCGCCAGATCCGATTGAGGTAACATTTGCCGGTATTTTTATTGTTTTCAGCTTTTGGCAATAATCAAAAGCATTCTGATCTATTGAGGTTAATTGTTCCGAAAAATTTACTGTTTCAAGGTTTTTGCAAGTGGAAAAGGCATTCGAGCTGATAGTAGTAAGGTTTTGTGGCAAGTCCAATGAAACTATCCCATCGCAATTTTGAAAGGCTTGCGTTCCAATTGAAATTACCGACTCCGGCATGTTTAATGAGGTTATTCCAGAACAAAATCTAAAAGAATTGATTCCAATTGACTCAACATTTTTTGGGAAAATAAATGTCTTAATATTCACCAGTTCTTTGTGGGTTGTCCTGTTGTAAAAAGCATAATCAGGTATCGAATTTACTGGGTAGGACGTTACAAATTCACTTGTGCCTTCAATCCCATTATATTCAACTATGTTAACCCCACTCAAATCGATATTTGCCAACTTTGGCATACTTTCGCGCAAGGTTTTAAAATCGCGGGCATCAATGACCCCTGCAACGGTTAAATCAGTTACAGTACTTAATTCGGTGGCCGTTAGTGCCGTCGATAAACTCCCTGCAGTAGTTAAGTTTACTGTTTTTGAAACCTGTGCTGTTAGAATTTGGGAAATCAAAACAATTAGGGCTGTAAGTAATAAGTTTTTCATCTTCCTTGATTTTAAGTTGACGTGGTTGTAAATAAACAATACTGCCAAACCTATAAACCGTATTTTAATAATGCAATAATTATGTAACAAACCCTATGGTTTTTTTACATGAAACTGCTGTTTTTCTGCATGAAAGTGTTTTAATAGAAAATAATCTTATGTTAGTTAAGTAATGCCAAAATTCAATATTTTTAGCGCATGGTAAACCGCATCCTGTTTTTCGTTGTAGCATTGCTGTGCAGTAATTATTTAGCTGCCCAGCCCAAACTTACTTTACCCAATTACAAACACTATACATTGCGCGACGGTCTTTCTCAAATGCAGGTTGTTTGCATGATGCAGGATAGTCGTGGATATATTTGGGTAGGAACAAAAGCCGGATTAAACTGCTTCAACGGCGAAAAGTTTGTAAGCTACACTAATTCAAAATACCCTGAAATGATTAACGATTATATCGATCAGATTTGCGAAGACAGCAATGGCAGAATATGGGCAAGCACGCACGAAGGTATTCTTAGGGTTGATGGCAAAAATCTTAAATTCTTTAAAACATTATCGATAAACCGGCTTCCAATTACCCCTGACAATAAAGGCCGTTTGTGGTTTACACAAAATCAATTTCCTGACACCAAACTTGAAATTAAATACATTGAAAATGACAGTATCTATTTAGGTAACGTAGTTACCATTAAGGCTTTAAAATTGCCCCGGATTGAACTTCAATTTATTAAGGAAGAAAACAAATTATTACTTGCTTGCGATTCAGTGCTTTACAGAATCGATAATAACAATTTGGTAGAAATAGACAACAATCATACTTTTATATACTTTTTGCCGAATCTTAAATCAATTTATTACGTTGATGGGTATCAACCCAAAGAGAATTCAGTATGGAATGCATATAATTTCGATTTGAAGGAATATAGAGCCGGAACAGTAAACATTGTGGCAAGAATAAGAAATGGTCGGTATGTCGAAAAACCCGGTATCAAAAGCTCAATTCAATTTACAACCACAAATACTATCCAAATTCAAGCTCTTCTGCTAACAACTGATTCAATAATATATGACATTAGTAAAGGAATTCAATCAAACACTATACTGAAAGATAGGGAAGAAAACATCTGGATAGGTTCAGAAGAAGGAGTTTTTCAATTATTCGGAGACGCATTTACCGCTTATAATCGGGAGATTCTTCCACAAATTTGGGCTGTTACAGAAGATATGAAAGGAAATATGTGGTTTTCTTCCTTTCTGTTTGGCATCACCAAACAGGAAGGAAACAAACTGACAAAATACCCCAACCATTTTATAAAGGAAGGCGCATTTCACTATTTTCGACCTGTGTCAGATAAAAGGGGAAGGCTTTTTTTTCCAAACGGATATGGTATTTTAAAAGTTGATGGCGACCGGTTTGAACAAAAATCGGATCGAATGTACTTAACAACTTTTTACGATGAAAAAAACGATCTTTTATGGGCTGGTGGTAGCAAATGTGCTGCAACTTATAACGCCGGATTTCAAAAAGAAAGAACAGTTGATGAAACCGATGGACTGAATGTTGGTAAAAATGTTTTAACAATAGGTCGCGACAGTGCAGGATATTATTGGTTTGGTGGCGGGGAAGGTGTTGCCCGGTACAATATGGAAACAAAAACACTAAAAAATTATAATCCGGGAAACAAGAATTTCGGCGTTGTTACCCAATGCAACGATTATAAGGGAAAAACCTGGTTCGGTACCGAAGGTGGATTGTTTTGGGTCGATGCCGAAAAAGATTCACTGATTCAATTAGCTCCCCGGTTGCTCAATGAACAGGTTAATTTGGTTGCCACCATCGATAGCAATTGGCTGATAGTAAGCCAGCCTTACGGTATTTACTTAATGGATTTAGGAAAATATTACAAATACAACGAAGTTATACTTCATCTTTTTAACGAAAAAAACGGTTTTACAGGTATTGAACCGGGCCAGGATGGGGCTTTTACCGATTCGAAAGGAAACATTTGGATTACTACCGGCACCGAATTAATGAAACTTGACCCCCGTAAATTAAAAATTGGAAATCACACTCTTTCTGTACGAATAAATAAATGCAATGGTCAAGCCTTACCATTTGTTTTGAAAACCCTGGATTTGCCGCACAATCAGAATTCGGCAGTCATCACTTTCGATGCTATTTGTTTTAGTCGTCCCAATCCTGTGGAGTTTTCATGGAAGTTGGAAAACGACACCGCCTGGTCAGCCTGGCAGGAAGAAAATTATGCTGTGCTTTCGGGACTTGGCGATGGAAATACAAAAATGCTTGTACGTGCCCAGGTAAAAGGATTGCCGCTTGAAAAACCTGCATTGGCAGAAATAACTGTTGGCGTGCGCATCGCATATTACCGCCAAACCTGGTTTTTGCCGGCTTTGTTTGCTCTTATTTCGTTTATGGGAATGTCGATTCTAATGTTTGCTCTGCTTCAAACAAAACGAGCCGGAAAAGAAGCAAGAGTCTATCAGGTTCAGGCAATTCAATCGCAAATGAATCCACATTTTATTTTTAATGTACTGGCTTCTTTGCAATCAGTAATTTTGAAAAATAACATTTCAAAA
>JBFHJA010000498.1:0-3511 GCA_041596165.1 Draconibacterium sp.
GTTCCCGAATATGGTGGTGGCTGGTATGCCCGGCACATGTATATGCAGGATGTGGGCTCACAAACCTTTGGAAAAAATGCCTATCCTTATCACCTGAAAACATTTGGACACCCATCGGAAGTTGGCTACAAAGATGTTGCTAATGCGTGGAAAGCAGAGAAACTAAACACAGACAGTCTTTTGCGATATTTTACAGAAGATTTGGGTGCCCGGTATTTTATGGCACTGGCGCATCATCACGATAATTTCGACAATTGGAATTCTACCTATCAACCCTGGAATTCAGTAAATGTTGGTCCTAAACGCGATATTGTTGACGAGTTTAACAAATCGGCAAAAAAATATGGGGTGCCTTTTGGTGTGAGTACACATGATGAGCGCTTTTTTGATTGGGGTTTACCTGCATTTGGCGCTGATACTTCAGGAGAATTTAAAGGTGTTCCTTACGACGGACGTTTAACAAAGGAGGATGGTAAAGGTAAGTGGTGGGAAGGATTGGATCCCGCTGATTTGTATGGCCCTGTACCCGAAAAAAGAACACCCGAATGGGCTGAGTCCTGGAAGCAAAACTGGTTGCTCCGGATGAAAGAAGTGCTTACAAAGTATGATTTGGATTTTATGTGGTTCGATGGCAGGGGGTTTCCTTATGGGGATTACGGGAAAGAAGCCTTTCGTACTTTCTATAATCACAAAATGGATGAAAATGGGAAAATAAATGCGGTAATTGCCGGTAAAATACCCGGGGAGTCAGCCATACTTCCCGATATTGAACAGGGTGTTGAATCTGAAATTAGTCCGGTTCCATGGCAAAGTATCTGTTCTTATACCCATTGGTTTTATAAAAAAGATGATCCATCAAGGCATAATTCAAGAAGTACAATTGAATTATTGATTGATGTAGTGAGCAAAAACGGCAACTTCATGCTAAACGTTGAATTACTGCCCGATGGAACAGTACCACCCGATCATAAAGCCATTATGGATGAATTCGGAGCCTGGTTAAAACTGAATGGGGAGGCAATCTATGCTACTTCGCCATGGAAAGTACATGGCGATAATCTTTTTTCGGGTCTTGTCGATGCCAATAATGGCAATTTAGCTAATACTGACTTGAAAACACTTGAAAGGAAAAGTAAACAGTTCAATAACAGAACAATAGATAGCCCGCCTTATGGGCGAGATGAGGTTCGGTTTACAAAAAAAGGAGATGTTTTATATGTGTTTGTATTAAATCCATCAGAAGGAGAGATTGAACTTCCGGCATTGGGGTTAAAATCGGAATATAAACCCAAAAAAATTAAATCGGTAAAAATGATTGGTGGTGATGAAGTTATAAAGTTTAAGCAAACAAATGGCAATCTGAAACTTGGAGTTCCCGCTAAAAGACCAAACAAATATGCAGCGGTTTTTGAAGTAAAAGGTGCTCTGTGATATAGTCTATCGCTTTATTTTAATAGAATTATTGGTTTAGTTCTAACAATAGAAAATTGAGTGGCATATGGAAAACAGAATCGGCAGAATGGAAATTTTGATATGCCAATAGTGAAAATTACACCCCTTTCAAATACTCTTTTTGTGATTGACCGTGTAGTTTCTTAAAACACTTTACAAAATAGGAAAGGCTGTTAAAATCAGAATTTAACGCGTCAATTATTTATGCTGATTATTAGTTTACCGAAGCGCTGCTTCGATTTAAAAAATAGAGACTTGGGAAAAATAATTGAATCCTAAATAGCGAATATTGCTGGAAAATGTAAATTCATGCTAATTTAGAAAAGCAATATTAACTTGTCAATAAAACAGAATGAAAGAAATAAGTAAACTGCAAAAGTATTCATTAGCAATTATATTTGTTGCGATTGTGTTGTTCTGCGATGCTCAAAATTCTATTATCAACAATTTAAAAGAAGCCCCGGTAAATGGAGGTTTTGAAATGACAGATTTTTGGGTTTGGGGAAGTTCGGTAATAAAAGGCGACGATGGCAATTATCACATGTTTGCATCGCGTTGGCCAAAGTATTTGCCTTTTCATCCCGGTTGGATGATTGCATCCGAAATTGTTCATGCAGTTTCTGAAACTCCCGAAGGTCCATACAAATTTAATGACGTTGCCCTGGGAGCGCGCGGGGCTCAATACTGGGATGGACGTTCGTGCCACAATCCCAAAATCGTAAAATACAAAGATACTTACATTCTGTATTACATGGGTTCAACCCATCCGTTCGAAGAAATAACGGAAAAAAATGCAGATGAACTTACACTCGATAGTAAATGGTGCATCGCTGGCCGGCGTGGAAAACGCATTGGGATTGCCACTTCAAAAAGTCCTTTTGGCCCGTGGGAAAGATTAAATAGTCCGGTTTTGGATGCAGAACCAAACACCTTCTATAGCTTTCTAACTTCAAATCCGGCACCGCTTATTAAAGAAGATGGTTCGGTGGTTTTGCTTTTTAAAGGACGTGGCTTCAAGGATGACGGAATAACACAAAGCGACATGAGTGTTGGAGTGGCAACCGCTTCTTCTTACGATGGGAAATATACAGTTCAGGGCGATAAACCCTTGTTTTCAATCGACAACTTTGGCGAAGTGGAGGACCCGCATTTATGGAGTGATGAAAACGGCTGCCACATGCTGGCAAAAGACCAGCGCGGCCAAATCTCAGGGCATAAACACGATGGAATTCTGGCTCATTCCTTAGATGGAATAAACTGGGAAGTGGATAAAAATCCATTGGCATACACAAAAAAAGTGAAGTGGGACAACGGCGAAACAATAACACAAGGCCAATTGGAACGGGTTTTTGTTTTGGTTGAAAACGGCAAACCAACCCACTTGTTTTTTGCAACTATGGATGGACCCGGTGGATTTGGAAATTCTACAAAATCATGGAATATGGTTATTCCGCTTAAATAAAATTTTTAGATGGTGTAATTTTATAATTTAGTGTTTTGCGTTGTAAAGTACATTTAAACCATCAAAACCAATGAATATGAAACGATTACTTCTACTTATAGTTCCGGTTCTTTTATTTACTTTAAGTGTTAATAGTCAGACTGATGCTGCTATTTCACCCACTCAAAAAGTAAAGGTTTTGGGCCATGCCCACATGGATCCTGTTTACCGTTGGAGGTGGAACGAAATTGAAAATCGTGAGATTTATAAAACTTTTTCAGATGTTCTGAATGAATTAGAGTTGCATCCTGAACTGCAATTTGCGCAAAGTTATCTTTTATATTACGCAACCATTCAAAACAAATTCCCTGATTTATTTGAAGAAGTAAAACAAAAAATCAAGGAAAAAAGATGGAGTGTAGTTGGAGGGCAGTGGGTTGAACCTGATGAAAACATGCCATCGGGAGAAAGCCTGATCAGGCAATTTCTCATTGGCCGCGATTATTATTCAAAAAATCTGGGTATTGAATCCATTGATATTGCCTGGTCGCCAGATGTTTTTACCGGTCATCCGGGAACACTTCCTAAAATTTATGCCGGCTGCGGAATTCAGTATTA
>JBFHJA010000499.1:0-3507 GCA_041596165.1 Draconibacterium sp.
GTTGTCTTTGATTGAACATTTTTATCGACTAAATAATAATCAGAATTATAAATATTAAAAACCAATTGCCAATGAATTAAACTCGTTTATCACATTAGAAACGAAATAAAAACAATTATTCCCGTTTCTGATTTTTTGTCAAATTAAAACTATTTAAAACGTTATTAAACTAAAACAGAATTATGAAAAAAAAATTTATCATGATTTTTCTACAAAAGAAAAGTGTTGGCTTTGCTATACTTGGCAGGCAACTCTTTGTTCTTTTAATGCTGTTGACAATGGCCGGTTTTTCTTCGGCCAACGCTAATCCAGCTCTGGATAATGAAGGCAACAGCATTGGACTCGAATCAGCCGATCAACAAAGTATTTCAGGTACAGTTGCTGATGCGAAAGGTGAAGCAATCCCCGGTGTGGCAATCAGGGAAAAAGGTACTACTAATGGAACAGTTACTGACGTGAATGGAAGGTTCTCACTTTCGTTACAGGGAAGTACGCCAGTTCTGGTATTTTCCTTCGTGGGTATGGTTTCCCAGGAAATTACAGTGGGTGGACAAACACAATTCAAGGTTACAATGTTAGCCGATTATATTGGCATTGAAGAAGTAGTTGCCATAGGTTATGGTACTATGAAAAAGAGTGACGTTACCGGTTCCGTATCGAGTGTAACACCTGAAAAACTGGTTGACAGGCCAGTTGTAAACGTTGGACAAGCACTACAAAACAAAGTCGCAGGTGTTCAGGTTATCAGGCAAGCTGCCGGTGATCCGGGCGGTAGGCCTCAAATTCGAATCAGGGGTACAAACTCCATTAATACAAGTGCTGATCCTTTGTTTGTTGTGGATGGAATTGTTGGTGTGATCAATGCGTTGCAAAACCTCAATCCATCAGATATTGCAAGTATGGATGTTTTAAAAGATGCTTCTGCTACTGCTATCTACGGTACACGTGGAGCAAACGGTGTTATTATTATAACAACCAAGCGTGGGGCTGCGGGCGAAATAAGAGTTAACTATGATGGTTCAGCCTCAATTGGTATCAAAACAAGAAGAAATGACGCGGTTAATGCCGACCAGTTTATGTACTTATATGAACAGGCGTTTACCAATACACCTAAGTATGGAAACCTGGTATCAACAAAAGATTTTCGCGGCCCAAATGCTGCAGGATTATCATGGTCAGAGATGCCTTGGTTGTTCGAACAGGTTGCAAAAGACTCGTATTTGCCTGGTCTTAATTTTCAGGGTAACGATGGAAACTATTATAAACCAAGATTTAACACATTGTTGGAAGATGAAGTTTTCAGAAATGCTTTTTCAAACAAACAACATGTTGAAGTGAGCGGCGGTACGGAAAAAGGAAGATACTCTTTATCTTTAGGTAGAGACAACGTGGAATCGCTTTTGAAAGAATCATACAACAACCGGTTGAATGTCAGAATAACCATGGATACTGAACTTACTAAATGGCTTACCATGAGCGCAAATATTGCATATGCAAAAAGTAAAAGCGACCGAATGAGTAGTGATATTATGAGAAATACCTCGGAATATTTTGCTATTCTGCCAGCAAATCGGTATCCTAATGATCCTGAAATTTATGGAGCTTATGCAGGAACATTTCCTACTGCCAGGGACTTTAATGTTGGTGAAAACAGGCCAGGTTCAACTTTTATGCTTAACCAGGACGAAGGCTACTACATGCAGGACGAGTTTACCGGAGCTTTGGAATTTAATGTGCAAATTACACCAGACCTGACTTTTAGAACGAACCTCTCTGTTGACAACAGGAATCTGGCGAGTAGATGGTTTAGTGGTGATTACCAGGGCCGACGTAATTCAGACGCAAATGGTTACCATCAATTATGGCAATACTGGCAATCCGAAAACTATTTCAACTATAGTAAAACAATAGGCGATCATGCAATAACCGGTTTGGTTGGGCTTTCATGGTCTGAAGATACATATGACTATGTAACTGCATCGGCATACAAATTCTCTTCAACTTTTTACCAATGGAATAATTTAGGTGCCGGTAGCAATCCAGCTTCAGTAGGCTCCAGCAATACCAGGGGTGCGTTAAATTCTTATTTTGCCCGTGGTACTTATAGCTACCTGGGTAAATATATGTTAACAGCAACCGGGCGTATGGACGGTTCATCAAAATTCGGAACAAACAACAAATATGCATTTTTCCCATCAATTGGTGTTGCATGGAGAATCTCTCAAGAGGGTTTTCTGGCCGACAGCGAAACTGTATCTAACCTTAAACTGCGTTTAAGTGCCGGACAAACAGGTAACCAGGAAATTGGTAATTTTATAACACAAACTTATATTAGTAACGCCAATGTTTTATTGTCAAATGGCTACAGTGCAGGCCTTTATCCAGGCTCTACGGGTAACGATAACCTGAAATGGGAAACAACTACACAGTACGATGCCGGGGTAGATCTTGGCTTGCTTAAAAACAGAATTAACGTTGTGTTTGATGTTTACAAAAAAACAACAACCGACATGTTGTTTAACCTTCCATTACCTCAATCAACTACAACAGGTAATGCTTTCGTAAACTATGGTTCGGTTCAAAACACAGGTATCGAGTTATCATTGAACACGGTCAATTACCAAAAGAAAAACTTTTCATGGGAAACTCTCTTTACGATAGCTGCCAACAAAAATGAGATTACGGAACTTGGTCCTACCGGTGCCGACATTTACACGGATACCGGAGCAGGTAACGGAACCAGCGTTTATAGAGTTGGAGAACCAATCGGAACATTCTTTGGATTGAACCGATTGGGAACCTGGGGCACCATGGAAGCAGCGGAAGCAGCGCGTTATGGCAGATTGCCCGGAGACTTGAAATTTGAAGATGTCAACCAGGATGGGAAAATTGAGCTGTTGACTGACGGTGATGTTATTGGTCACGCATATCCAAAATTCTATGGTGGACTGAACAACACATTCACGTATAAAAACTTTGATGCAAGTATCGACATTATGTTTGTAGGCGGAGTTGACAAAGCTATCGTGCATGAGTCTGCAGAAGACCGCATGTTTGTAAATGGTATGATGAATACAGTTTTGGATGCATGGCGTCCTGATCATCAGGAAACAATGATAGCTCAGGCTCGTGCTGGTAATGCCGGTGCACGCTACGACTCATACCCTGACACCCACATGATTTGGAACGCTGCCTATATTAGGGGGCAGACGGCTTCACTAGGTTATACTTTTTCAGGAAACCTTGGTGGTATAGATAGATTGAGAGTTTATGCCACTGCAGATAATTTCTTTTTGTTGACCGCAGTTGAACTTCCAGGTTATGATCCTGAAGGTAGTGCTATACAGAAGATTAATGTAAGGGTACCAAATATTGATAAATATCAGCATCCGGTTCCTACAACCTTCAGCTTGGGCGTTAATGACAGTTTCTAATTTTAAAACTTTTATATTATGAAATACATATTAAAAAACAATATAGCATTAAGATTCACTATGCTTTTGGTGA
>JBFHJA010000500.1:0-3503 GCA_041596165.1 Draconibacterium sp.
TGCAGATTTTTAACCGCTGGGGAGAAGTAGTTTTTGAATCGCAAAGTTTAGACAATAAATGGGACGGAACCACAAAAAGCAACAAACCCGCACCCGTTGGAAACTATATTTGGAAAGCCGATTTTAATGATATTCAGGGATACAAACATGCTATGAAAGGGCAAGTTTTGTTGATTCGATAAAAATGAATTTATTTTCTTAATTTGAAACCCGATTTAAACAACTAAATTTTCAACAATGAAATCAATTACACTTTTAGTATTTCTCATTTGTTTTTTTGGAAACGGAAGTAAAAATGAACTGGTTGAATCCAAAGTTTATAGTTTTTCGAAAGCTGAAATTGTAAAAACCGATTCAGGAGAAAAACGACAATTTATTGACGGGGAAACTACACATCTCTCCAATTTTGAAATCCACACCACCATGCTTGAACCAGGCAAAGCTCCGCATGGAAGTCAGATTCATACTGACACGGAAGAAATTGTTTTTGTAAAAGATGGTGAAATAGAAGTAACCCTAAACAACGAAAAGAAAGTTCTGGGAGCTGGAAGTGTAGTTTTAATAATGCCTGGCGATGAACACGGAATTGAAAACATCAGTAAATCACAGGCAACGTATTACATTATAAAATACAAATCGAAAATGGCAATGGACACCGAACGCGGGAAAACTTCAGGGGGTTCAATGATGTTGGATTGGAACACTATAAAATTCCAACCACATGACAGAGGCGGAGTTAGAAAGTTTTTCGACAGAAAATCAGCTATGTCCGAAAGGATTGAAATGCATGCAACAACATTAAATCCAGGAATAAAAAGCCACGAACCTCACACCCACAAACCAGCCGAAATTTTAATTATGGTGGACGGAACCACCGAGGAAGAAATTGACGGTAAAATTTATAAAGGCGAAGTTGGTGATATCTATTTTCTGGGTTCAAACAGTTCTCATGCTATTCGAAATACAGGGAAAAAACCATGTACATATTTGGCTTTTCAATGGGAATAAAAATTAATTATCAAAATTTAAAATATGTCATCAAACAGAAGAAATTTTCTTAAACAATCACTTATTGGTTCGGGAATAATTGCAACAGGTTTTGCCGGAAATGCTTCGGTAATTCAAAACCTTTCCGAAAAAAGTGCCGGCGCAAAAACATCTGCACAAAGTTTTAACATGAGCGGATTTGCGGCTCCAAAACTCGACAAAGTACGCATTGGGTTTGTTGGTTTGGGCAGTCGCGGGCCAGGCGCGGTTGACCGAATGTCGCATATCGAAGGAGTAGAAATCGCAGCGCTTTGTGACCAATACGAAGACAGGGTTGAAAAAATACAGCAAAAGCTCGAAAAAGCTGGAATTCCCAGAGCAAAAACTTACACTGGCAGCAAAGATGCCTGGAAAGCAATGTGCGAAAACCCCGACCTCGACCTGATTTATATAACTACACCCTGGGCCTGGCACACGCCAATGGCAGTTTATGCCATGGAAAACGGCAAACATGCCTGCGTTGAAGTACCCGCAGCCAAAACCATTGACGAATGTTGGCAATTGGTTGAAACCTCGGAGAAAACACGTAAACATTGTATGATGCTCGAAAATACTTGTTACGATTTTTTTGAACTGCTAACCTTAAACATGGCCCGCGCCGGATTTTTTGGCGAAATAATTCATACCGAAGGTGCATACATTCATACCTTACTCGATTCAAATTTCAACAAAGAGGGTTATGCCGAAATGTGGCGTTTGAAAGAAAACTACCGTAATGGGAATCTATATCCAACCCACGGATTGGGACCAGTTAGTCAAGTGATGAACATAAACCGAGGCGACCAAATGGAGTACCTAACAGCCATGTCATCTAACGATTTTTTAATGTCGGGCACAGCAAAAGAACTGGCAAAAAAAGACAGTTTTTTTACTGAATTCGCGAATAAAACATACCGTGGAAATATGAACACAACAACAATCCGAACATATAAAGGGCGCACAATTATGCTCCAGCACGATGTTACAAGTCCACGTGTTTACACACGAATCCACCTTATCAGCGGCACTAAAGGCGTTGCCATGAAATATCCCGAACCGGGGAGAATTGCCACAGGTCATGAGTGGCTGGATGACATTGAAATGAAAAAGTTGGAAGAAAAATATACACCTGAAATTGTTACCCACATTGGAGAAATGGCCAAAAAAGTTGGAGGCCATGGTGGAATGGACTTTATGATGGACTGGCGGACAATCGATTGTTTGCGTAACGGATTACCGCTCGACCAGGATGTTTACGATGCTGCCTTGTGGAGTTCCATTGCACCGCTCAGCGAAAAATCGGTGGCAAACCGTTCAAATTCTGTTGATGTTCCAGATTTTACGCGCGGAGCCTGGAAAACAAATGCTCCCCTGGAACTCACCTTGAAAGGAGGAGGAACAACGGGAGTTAAGTAAGAGTTGTTATTGTTTTCTGTAAAAATAAATGTTAGGATAATTCCGGGGGTGACTCAAAGTCACCCCCGGAATATTTTCAGCGAACCGGTGAATATTTTGGCAGTCGCAGGATGAACAAATCCTGATAATCTTCAATTTATCAAAACTTCAACGCAACCTTTCCCAAACAAACTCCGTCTTAAATCTTGTAACTTAAAACGAAATTTATGAAACGGTTAATTCTACTCGGATTTTTGATAAGCACCCTCTCCATAAACGCTCAGGAATTTTATACAACCGGCGATTGTAAAGCAGCATTCAAATTTGACGTAAATCCTGATATTAATACTCTTTTACCGGCAACAGCAATTAATTTTTATGATACTTCGGTTGGAGAAGTAAAAGAATGGTACTGGGATTTTGGCGACAGTATTACCAGTCCGGAGCAAAATCCAATGGTTATATTTAATCATCCGTTAAGCGGACCAACAGTTAAAATGAGTCCCTATCGAAATATTTCTCTTACAATTGTTACAACGGACGGTTGTAAAAGCACCTTTTCGCAAACCATAAACATTATTGATGCTACAGTTTACGGGCAAAATCAAAATTGCCAGGCGATTTTCAAATATTACGAATCGGGACGAGATACAGCAACCGGAACAGCTACCATCAACTTCAACAACTATTCTGAAGGCGAAAATCTCAGTTATTTCTGGCAGTTTGGAAACGGCACAACAAGCACCGATAAAGAGCCTGTTGTTAAATTCGATACCAAACAACGTGAATATAAAGTTTGCCTAACAGTTACAGGGGTCGACAGTTGCTCAAACATGATGTGCGATCCGGTTTATATTGAACCAATTCCCTGGGATACAACATACATTGACCCAACTGAACCTGAATGCCAGGTAGGTTTTGGGTATAACATGAAAGATATACTCATGGGGCCACTTCCTTCGATGTTGGTCGAATTTTACTACAAATCGTACCCCGAAGCAACCGAATGGTACTGGGATTTTGGCGATGGCACAACTAGCAATGAACCCAATCCTGTACATACTTATTTTCAAACCATTCAA
>JBFHJA010000501.1:0-3498 GCA_041596165.1 Draconibacterium sp.
TAGGTGAACGGAAATAAAACAGTTTTGATAAAAATGGTAAGTAATAAAATGATGATCCCAAAATTATCAATGTATTTCCGCAGGAAGTTGAAAATTGGGATTATAACAAACCTGTTAACTTCGCGAACAACGGGATAGCCCAAATAAACAAGGCTTTCCAAATCAATATCATATTGTTTTAATGTTTGATAGTGATTCGGACCAAAATAGAATTGCATCCCAATATTTTCGTTTGGTTTTCCTTCATAAGGAAGTGAAATATCAGCATAGAAATTGCCTAAATATTCCGGGTCATCCTCTGTTTTATTCTGTCGGATTTGTGCATTTGCAAATGCATCATCTGAAATAATTGTCGAGTTAAAAAATAACTGTTTAAATCCAATCCATTTTATCTTAGTTGTCAGATCTTCTTCATCTGATTTATTTTTTGCCAGGTTATCAACTTCGTCTTCAAAAAATTTGTAGGTGATATTTGTGTAGCTGTCTTCTCCAAATTTTGATTTCCTTTCCTGGCGCGGAACATCATAAGAAAAATTAAAATTAAGGTAGGATTGATTTGCCGCAACATATTGATTCATTCCCTGCATTTTTACATCGAAACCAACAAGGAAAGAGTTGTATTCCAGCGTGTAATCATATTCCATAAAACTACCGGGAGCAACTTCCAAACGGAATGATACAGTTTCTTTCCCGCCCGGATTTTCTTTGTTAAATTTAAATCTACCTTCGCTTCCTATTTTAACTTCAGGGCCTGAAACAACAGTTGCTTTTCTATCCACCACCGGCGAAAAATAAAGTTCCTGGGTTTTTATACTCCTGTTTTGAGCAAAAAAGTTCATCCCGAATTGAGTTTTTGGTCCGTCAAATAACATCAGTGGCAATGAGTCATTTGTTTGGTAATTTTTCAATTCTACTGAATATATCCTTCCTCCTTTGTTTGAGAAAGTGATTTTCATTAAATTGTTTTCGAGTGTGTAAAACTCTTCTGAACCAACTGCTGCTGCTCCAAAAACGCCAAACTGCTCAGTATTTTTTTGTAACTGATTTTCAGTATTAACTGAATCGGATTCTACTGCCGAATTTTCAAGTGCAGCTTGCTGTTGAATTTGTTGTTGCAACAACAATTCTTTTTGTTTTTCTACAAGTGCTATTGAATCTCTTCGATGTTTGGTAGCTTCAATTTCTTCTTTCGAAGGTTGATTGATTATCGAAAAAACAACTAAAATCGCGAAGATAAGGACAATTCCAATTATCGATTTTTTATCCATTTTTTATTTATTGTACTAACGAGTTTTTAATAAAATCTACAAACAAGGGGTGAGGATTTAAAACTGTACTTCGGTATTCGGGATGAAATTGAACCCCAACAAACCATTTGTGATTAGGTATTTCAACTATTTCTACCAAATCAGTTTCGGGGTTTACACCAACAGGCACCATCCCTCCGGCAATATATCTTTCGCGGAAAGCATCATTAAACTCGTAACGATGTCTGTGACGCTCGTGAATGGTAAGTTTATTGTATGCTTTACAAACATTCGAGTTGTTATCCGTAATCCGACATTCATAAGAACCAAGACGCATTGTGCCGCCATAATCGGTAATGCCTTTTTGTTGTTCCATTAAATCAATTACCGGATATGGTGTTTTTGGCGACATTTCAGTGGAATCGGCATCTTCCATATTTAGTACGTTCCGTGCAAATTCTATTACTGCAACCTGCATACCCAGACAAATTCCAAGATAAGGCACATTATTTTCGCGGGCATATTTTGCGGCCAGAATTTTTCCTTTCATTCCGCGATGTCCAAATCCGGGAGCAACTATTATTCCGTTTAAATTCGACAATAATTCAAGATAATTACCACTATTAATGTCTTCAGAATGAATCCAGTTGATATTTACAGTACACCTGTTCTCAGCACCGGCATGAACGATCGCTTCTGCAATCGATTTGTAAGCATCACGTAACTCAACATATTTGCCAACTAAACCAATTTCAATAGTTTGGGTTGGGTTGTTTAGCTTGGTCAGGAAATTGTTCCATGAAGAAAGGTCTATTTCTTCATTTATTGGAAGTCCAAGTTTTTTCAAAACCGTAATGTCGAGTTTTTCTTCGAGCATTTTTAATGGTACTTCGTAAATGGTTGGAACGTTAATTGATTGCACCACTGCTTCTATAGCCACATTGCAAAACAAAGCAACCTTTTCCCTGACTGATAAATCAATATCATATTCAGTTCTCAATACCAAAATATCGGGTTGAACCCCTTCTTCAAGCAACTGTTTTACAGAGTGTTGCGTAGGTTTTGTTTTTAATTCGCCGGTTGCGGCTAAATATGGTACCAAAGTCAAATGGATTACCAGTGCTTTTGAACCCAATTCCCATTTCAACTGACGGACAGTTTCAATGTAAGGCAATGATTCAATGTCGCCAACCGTTCCTCCTATTTCCGTAATAACAATATCATAATTCCCCTTTGAACCAAGAATTTTTATCCGACGTTTTATTTCATCGGTAATATGTGGGATTATTTGTACAGTTTTTCCAAGGTAATCACCTTTACGTTCTTTGCTGATTACCGATTGATAAATACGACCAGTTGTAACATTGTTGGCTTGTGAAGTTGCCTCATTCAGGAACCTTTCATAGTGACCTAAATCAAGATCAGTTTCCGCACCGTCTTCCGTTACAAAACATTCGCCATGCTCGTATGGATTTAAAGTCCCCGGATCTATATTTATATATGGATCCAGTTTTTGGATTGTAACATTAAAACCTCTTGATTGTAATAATTTGGCCAAAGAAGAGGCTAAAATCCCTTTTCCCAGCGATGAAGTAACTCCACCTGTAACGAATATGTATCTTGTTTCCGACAATTTTCTCAATTTTTTTAATTTTAAGGCACAAAATTAATCAATAAAACTTATCTGAAAACTAAACATAGCTTTAATTGACTTATAATATTGAATAAATAATAACCAGTCGTTGTTTATTTTGGTAGCCTTTTACAATTGCAACGTAAATTTCTGGCCAAAATCGTATTAAATTTCCTTGGCATATTTACGATTTAAAATAATTTTTTCTGAAATATTGAAATTTCGCGGGGAACTTGGTTAACATTCTCGGAATAACCCTCATTAATCAGAAAGTTCTATTAGATGATAAATCAACTTAACTATAATTTAAACGAGTGGAAAACACCGTATAATTTTTACGACATTTTGACAGTTACATTTGTAACACTGAAAATAAAACAGATTACATATGTGTATTTAATTAATATTATGACACTTACATCGATTTAATATTTCGTTTTCATTGGTTAATTGAAATTGTATAGGAATATTTTTTACCAATTTCTTTTTGATTTGTTTCTTTTGAATGAACAACCAGTTGATAATTTACTTTATTTTCAGGAGGTAGTTGAAATTTTATTCTGAACCGTTTCTTAGTTTTCAGACGCACTCCTTTGTTTTTTACAGCGCCAAACCGGA
>JBFHJA010000502.1:0-3488 GCA_041596165.1 Draconibacterium sp.
CCTGATTATGAGTATTAACCGGATGCTTTTTCTTATTTTTCTTATTCTTGCATGTATTTTATTATAGATTGTCATTCAGGGTGTTATGTATGTTTTTATTTATATTTCGTGGTATCAGTTTGGAAGTAACTGCTATATTTGCGCACAATTTATATCTTAAAATTTTACTGTTTATGTTTAACTATACAAATAGTGGTGTTACAATTTCGTCAGTTTTGGATATTCGAAGAGCCACAAATGATAATTTTATTTCCTGTAAAAATACGTGTAACATATCAACGCATCCGGAAATATTATGCTACTGGAAAATATTTATCTGTAAAAGATTGGGGAAGTTTATCTGACACAAAGAAATTGAATGAAATAATGCCCAGAAGCAGAACCAGAATAGCTTTAAAATCGATATTTTCTTTTTCGGTAATAACCATAAGGAATAATTAGATAAGGATTATTCTACTGTCCTTATTTTTATTTAAAAAGTGAATTTTCTTTTCACGGGCCAGCCAGCCAAGCGCCATCAATAAATCTTGTCGTTGCATCGACAATGCTTTCTCAATTTCAAAGACAGAACTAATTTGAGTTTCATTGAGGAACTGCCAGATTTTACCGGCGTTATTTCCAATTTGTGATATAATCATTGCTTTTCGTGTTAATAGATATCCTATTTTTAAAACCAATATCCAAAGCTTGCGGAAAAAGTAGGTTTGTCGGCGGCATTGGAATAGCCCAAAGTTGTTTCCAAGGGGCCAAACATTGTTTTTATTGAATATCGGATCCCTGCCCCAAACATTGTTTTGGTACCATCTCTTAATAACCAGTGGGAGTCCTGCCATAACCCGTTCAATATCAGTGCTATATTTTGTGATTTAGATGTATTGTACCTGATCCCGAGTGAACCGATGTAAACAAATTCTTCCCCGATATTTACCGCTGGAAGCCCGATAAAGGGCAGGTGATAATCAAAATACCGGGAGTAGGATTCCCCGCCAATCATTGTAACCTTTATTTGTGGATAGTTCGAATTTAACAAGCCTCGTGCGTATAAATCGAAAAGGAATGCAGTTCTGTCCCCGGCAGGGATCACATTCCGCATTTTAAAATTGAATACCGGGCACAATTCCTTGTCCTTATCGAAGTTGCCAAGAAGCGAAAACATGGTTGTCATTGATATACCTTTTGTGGGGAAATAGAAATCATCCATATTGTCAAATGAAACATGGGCATAAACATTGGACAAGAACATATCTATTTTGTCAGCCTCCAATTGCAAACTGTTACTTTTAATAAAAATATCGCCTTTAAAATATTCTTCTTCGATACCTGCTCCAAAATAGTAGCTCCTAAAAACAGGCTGGTAGAAATACAGTCCTGCTGAAGTATATAAGAGATTCGCTTTTAACAACTTGTCCCCTTTGTCATAAATATCTAGCTCCTGATATTTTCCTTTTAAATTTAATCCTATAGTTGGAAGATTGGTCTTATTTGTTTCAAGTGTTATGTCTAACCCCGGGTTTACAGAAAGCTCGACACTTGTTGAGAACAATCCGAATATATTTCCATAATTACGTTGAGTCCTGTTCAGTAGGATTGATGCCGCCTCGGTGGTATTCACTTTAAATCCAAAGTTTTGCGTGAATATCTTCTCTGTGCTTATGGTAAGATGAAGTGTTTTCCCTTCATCATTATCCTCAAAGTAATAATATATTTGTTTGAATCCCCCTAACCCGTAAATTCGGTCGATTCCAGCTTTTATATCTTCGGAAGAATAGTTTCCGGGGATTTCCAACCCGAAAGTTTTATCCAGAAAATCATCGCTTAATTTGCAGTTTCCGTTATATTCTAATTTGGTAATGTACCAACTTTCAGGTTTTACAAGCCTGCTGACCAGGGGCCGGGGTTGCAGGTTATATTTTGTTTTTATATCCCTTATTTTATCAACAATTGCCAGAGTCGCATTTTCTCCTCTTAAAATCAAGGTGTCAACGGCCCGTTTGTTAAAACTGGAAACAGAATACTCCGATATATCGGGTTTAATAATAATATCGCAATAACTTTTGTTGACCGCGACTTTGTCTTTATCAAAAAAACTGGTCAATTGATTTAGGATATTGTCCATTGATTTCATTTCTTCCTTTGTATAATAATCACTTCGAATATCCACCCCGATAATAATATCCGCTCCCATCTGTTTGGCCACGTCAGTAGGGAAATTATTTACGATCCCGCCATCAACCAGCAAGCGCCCATCTCTGCTTGAAGGCTGAAAGGCAAATGGAATTGCCATACTCGAATACATTGCAGTTGGTAAAAATCCCTTGTCTAACACCACCTCTTCCCCGGTTTCAAGGTCGGCAGCAACGCAGGCAAATGAAATAGGCAACTTAGAGAAATCGGCATCAACAGGAACTTCACCGGCTAAACCGCAAAATTTATTCAACACGTTTTGGCCATTAATCATCCCCAGGGGAAGCGTAATTTTTTTTTCGGAAACAGGCAACGAAATGAAATAACGCTGTTTCAATAGTTGTTCGTTTTTCGACAAGGATAGCCGTGGTACTTCGTCGGAAATTGTTGTTTCCCAGTTGAGTGATTTTACTAAGCTTTCAAGTTCAGCAGCTTCGTAACCCAGTGAATAAATACCGCCTACCAAACTCCCCATGCTTGTTCCGACAATTATATCGATTGGGATTCCTTCCTTTTCCAGTATTTTTAATACCCCAATATGTGCAAATCCTTTTGCACCACCCCCGCTTAATACCAAAGCAACCTTGGGGTGTTGGGATTCATATTCCATATTTTGCCCCAATGCAGGTAGCGTAAAATATATAAGCTTAAATGGCAATAAAATCCAAACAAGAAGGAAAATGGAGTTTGGCTTTTTCATGTCTTAATTTATCTACTTATCAATGGGTTTCAACTTGCTATGGACAAATCCAATCGTGCTTCCAACCGTGTCTAAATAAATGTAATCTTTCGGTAGAATTTTAATATCAAAGTACTTTTCGATATAGAGAACCAGGCATGTGAACTGAAACTCGTTAAACTCATAATCTTTTGTAAAAGAAGCTTCCATGCGTATTTGATTTTCAAAAATTCCCATATACCTTAAAATTTGGGAGAACTTATTTTCAATATATTTTATCATGTGTGAATCTGGATTGTAAAATTTCTCATGCTTCAGATTTAAAATAACAGACTTTCAACCTTTCTGTCCGGGTTTTATCCGGACAGAAGAGGCTGAAAATGTTGCTGCTTTCTTTAATTAGTTGACTGATTCAACTTCGAAAACCAGTTGATGTTCTATTTTTAATTTTTTTATTTCATTGTTTTTATCCCGTTTTAGCATTTTTGAAATCAGCACATAAATAACCGGGATGATAATCAGCGAGAGGAACATCGAACTGGTCAAGCCACCAATTAGTACCCAACCGATCCCGCTTTTCCACTCGGCACCCGCACCGCTTGAAAGGGCCAGCGGAAGCAACCCG